>DATEVB010000169.1:0-4933 GCA_035282865.1 Acidimicrobiia bacterium
AAAACAGACTGTAGAGCCCTGCTATGTCAGTGTTTTCGACGATACCGGCCGCGGTCGGATCCAGTGATCCGTAGTCTGCGTCGAGCGGGTAGCCACCCAGGCTGCCGGGGCAGGCCGGCTTGGCAAACGCAGGCCGGGCCGGCAACAGGACGACGGCCGCCACGACCCCGGCGACGATGACTGCGGCGACCGGGGCGGCCAGCCGCTTGGCCCCGGAGGTGCGCCGACGGCGCCCCACGAGGAGGCCGCCCGTCATGCCGACGGCCAGCAGAGACACCGCCAGACCGATTCGTACCGCGCCGACCCGGGCCAGTACCGCCGCCCCCTGGGCTACCAGCAGCCCGATCCCCCAGACGGCCGTGGCAGCCGCGCCGCGCCGCGCGTAGAGGCGATTCCCGGCCACCCGGACGCGCAGATTCCGGCCCTCGATAAATCCGAACACGACTCCAATGCCGGCCGCGCCTGCCGCCAGCCAAGAAGGAGTCCCTACGCCGGCCACCCGGCTGAAGAAGACGATGACCCCGGCTCCGAGAAGGAGACGAATGAGGTCGATGGTCACCCGGATCCGCGCTTCACGACGGGCGAAGAGCACCGCCACGGCGATCGCCACGGCCGAGAGGCCGACCATCACCCAACCGAGCACTGACACCATTGGACCTTCCCCTGCTTTGCGGCCTTCCGGGAGGATGCCAGCCGTCCCCGACGGCGTCAACCGATACGGCAGCCCGCGCGCACTGGCCGTTCTCGACCAGGGTGCGACGTTGTCTGGTGGGGAGCGCCGGGTAGTGCGTGGGTCGGAGTTTGGTATGGCCGGTCGTTTCGATGTGGAATGGCCACAGCGTCGTAGTAACAGACCTGAAGCGCCCCGGCGAGCCTCGCCCGGCCGGCGCGATTAGGCTCCACCCCGAGAGATCATGGCGGAAGAGTTCTGGATTGGGATCGACCAACCGACCGATGTGGTCGACCGCGCCGGTGAGACGGTTATCGGTCATCTGGAGGCGGGCGTTACCCACCGGGCGGTCGGTTCCAACGAGTACTGGTTCATGATCCCGCTGCCGGACGGCACGACGGGGTTTGTGCCTCGGGCGGCAGCACGAACGGTGACAGGACCTCCGGCGGCGTCTCCTCCCCCTACTCCCGGACCGGTAGTGGCCGCTTCTGTTCCTTCCCGGCCGCCACCTTCGCAGGCACCACCGTCGTCGGTGACGCCTCCTTCTCAACCGCCGCCTCTACCCCCGACCGCTCCGCCTCCTCGCGGGGACGGCGGCAAGGGTAGGTGGATCATCGCTCTGGTGGTGCTACTACTGGTTGCCGCCGCCGCCGGTTGGTACTACCTGGTGGGCGACGACACGCTGGTGTTGGCGGAAGGAGAAGTGTTCCTCGAACCGGCCAACGATCCGGGCCCGGAAGCGTTCACTACCACCCTCGACGTGCCGGACGCACCGGAGATCATCAACGCCGCCCCGGTGCTCGCCACCGTCACCACCACCACTGCCACCAGTCCCACCGAGACCACCGGCGGGGCGGCCTTACCAACGGTCGGTGGAGACGAACCCGGCCTGTACGGGGGCACCCAGGACACCAGCCGCTGCGACCCGAACCAAATGGCCAACTTCCTCAACGACAACCCGGAAAAAGCCCGGGCCTGGATCCAGGCCATCAACACCGACCCCAACTTCCGGTGGAGCGGCGGCAACAGCCTCAGCGTTGAAGACGTCCCGGCATATCTTGGAGAACTCACCCCGATCACCCTCGTGGCCGATACCCGGGTCACCAACAACGGCTACCGAGACGGCTTGCCCACTCCCCGCCAGGCGGTCCTACAGGCGGGCACCTCCGTGCTGGTCGATACCTATGGCGTGCCCCGGGCCAAATGCAACTGCGGAAACCCGCTCGCCCCACCCATCGCCCAAACCGCCGCCGTCACCTACACCGGGAACCAGTGGGAAGACTTCCAGCCTGAAACCACGGTCGTCGTCCAGCCCTCCCCAAAGCCCCTCCCCGTGATCAAGCTCGTCGATCTCTTCACCGGCGAGTTGATCGACCGTCCGGTCGGTACTACGGGCGTGGCCGACGTCGCAACCGGAGTCACCTTGAGCAACCCTCTGGTTGATCCGTCGGCAATCATCGCCTCCACTTCCACCACCCTGGCCGCGGCCTCAACCACCACCGCACCTACCCGCACCACGGCCGCCACGACCACGTCCACCACAATGCCGTCGGTGCTCTCATCGGGCGACTTCTGTACCGCCTACCTCGAATACGTTGAGATCGACAACCAATACAACGACCAGTACGAAGACCCCAACACCATCCCCGAGTACCGGACATTCCTCCAAGCCGCGCTCAACGACCTGTCCAACCTTGCCCCGGCCCCGGTCGACGCTGATTGGGCTTGGTACAGGGACGAATACGCACGCAACCCCGATTTCTTCCTCGAGGATGCCGGGCCTGAGGTGGAAGAGCGATTCGCCCGAATGCTCGAGCATCTGGATACCGAGTGCGGGCTCGACATCTTCGACGGATGAATGTTTTTGGCGCCGGAGTTGCTCACTATTCCGGCAAGATAGGCGCCAAAGTTGCTCAGACCGTCAGGTCCGGCGTCACGTTGGGTCTACCGGGGCGTCCTGCTCGTCGAGCGTCTGGGCGACCTTCACCCTATCGCCTCCTTCTCGCTTGGCCTTGTACATCGCCTCATCCGCGGCACGAACCAACCCTGCCATTTCGACACCGTGATTCGGATACATGGCAACCCCAACCGTGAGGGTGACCGCATTCAAGACCGAGCCCTCGTGCATGATGTTGAACTGGGACGCGCCCTGGCGGATCTCCTCCGCCCGGAGGACTGTCACGTCGAGCGGGCTCTCCGGGAGCATGATGACGAACTCGTCGCCACCGTAGCGGCACGCTGCGTCCTCGACTCTAACGGTGGCTTGGAGCAGCGCACCAAGCTCACGCATCAGTGCATCGCCGCCCGAGTGGCCGAACGTATCGTTGAACTCTTTGAAGTGGTCGACGTCCATCATCATCAGGCCGACGGGGTGGCCGCTGCGAGCAGAGCGGCTGATCTCACGCTCGAGTGTCTCCTCCAGGTATCGACGGTTGAACAAGCCCGTGAGCGGATCCCTGATCGACTGATCCCGAAGCGACCCCCGAAGTCGCATGTTCGTGAGGGCCAACCCGAGGTGCTCGCACACGGATACCGCCAGCGCCTCGCTCGCCGCGCTCGAAGGCGGCGTGATGGAGAGGTTCTCGGTCTCGGAGGCGGCCAGCCCGAGGAGGCCGGCCGCTTTCCCTTGAACGATGAGCGGAATACAGAGGAGCGCCTCCACATTATCCGCCGCGTGCGCGCAGCGCGGGGCCGCGTTCCCCCCGAGGCTTCCGTGCCGCCGCCCACGGCGCAACGCCCAGCAACTCTCGGGTGCGAACACCTGGTCACTCCACGTCGTTTCGCCCCAGTAGGTCATCGCTTCCACAACGCTTCCGGACTCATTCTGTATGAAGAGGCCGCCGGAGAAGTCCCCGAACAGCCGCGAGCCAAAGCTCGCAGCAACGTCGAATATCTCGTCCGGCGACTCCACGGCCTGGAGGTAGTCGACCATCTCGCCCATGAGGGTCAGCTCGCGGTTACGCCGTTCCAGCTCCGCCTCCGCGACAACGTGTCCGGTCACATCCCGCCACCCAACCGCCAAGCTGGCACCGATCCTCACGGCACGAACCTCGTAGGCGTTGACCAGGCGCTTCCCACCGTGGTTGGCATCCTCGTACACGAAGGACTGCGTGGTCAGTGGCTCGCCCGTCTCCAGGGCGTGGCAGAAATCGTCGAAGAGCTCCCGCTTATGATGCTCGGCGACGGCCTCGACGATACCTTCGCCTTCATCGAGTTGCGGAGTGCCGCCGGTGATGACACCTGCCGCCTCGTTGGAAAAGTCCATTCGGAAGTCGACGATTCGGCCGGTGGTATCCCGCATGGCGGTCAACGTGCAGAAGCCATCCAGCAAATGCTCGAACGCGCGGCTGATCCGTTCCTCAGTCGCGAGCGGATCCAGCAAAGGCCCGTCGTCGGTCAGATCGACGACGGTGTCTACCTTCGTGGGTCGGTCGATAGGTGACATCATCACGCGGGCTGTCCTCGACGACAGGCTAACATCTGTACCCAAGGATGGCATGGATATTCTTGCCGGTCTTGGCCCCGACGATCCTCCCGTCGCAGCGGGCCCTTTTCGGTGCGTCCGCCGGCGAGCGGCGTTCCTGACCGCACCCATTCGGGCACCCATGACCTCGAAACCGCCGGTGCCGGAGCTCTTGTGATCGAGGTAGTCGATGAGTCGAACGAGAATCCATGCCAGGAGCTACCTGTTGCTCCTTCGCAGCAATGTTGCGCCCCTCATCCATAGCTCGGCCGATGCCCGTTCACCGGTTGGTACATGTCTCGGGTCTCCGCTATCCGATCGCTCCGGCTTCTATCATGTTGAGTTCGATCAGTCGGTTCATCTCGACGGCGTATTCCATGGGTAGTTCCTTGACGATCGGTTCGATGAACCCGGCCACGATCATGGAGGTGGCTTCCTCTTCGCTCAACCCGCGGCTCATCAGATAGAAGAGCTGATCCTCCCCCACCTTGGAGACGGTCGCCTCATGCCCGATCTGAGCGTCGGCTTCCTCGATCTCCATGTACGGGTAGGTATCGGAGCGGGAGTGATCATCGAGGATCAACGCATCACAACGCACGAACGACTTGGTACGTTCCGAACCCGGCTCGACCCGGACCAGTCCCCGATAGCCGGCCCGTCCCCCCCCACGAGAGATCGACTTGGAGGTGATAGTAGAAGTCGTGTCCGAAGCTGCGTGCACCATCTTGGCACCGGCATCCAGATGCTGACCGGGCCCGGCGAAAGCGATCGAGAGCACCTCACCGTGGGCTCCAGGTTCG
>DATEVB010000170.1:0-2091 GCA_035282865.1 Acidimicrobiia bacterium
CTTCGAGCACCACAAAGGCCCGATCCCCCCGGTCGCCTTCGGAAAACAGCAGCGTCCCGGCCGGAAGATGGACCTCCTCAGTGCCTAGTGTCAGCCTCTCAAGGTCTTCTGTTGGCAGCTCTGAGAAGAGGGGGACGGTCCGGAGCCGTTGGACGATGTTCACGCCGTTTCGAGGTACCTGTGGATGAAGCTGACCGCCACGGCGCCCTGTCCGACCGCCGAGGCGACCCGGCGGATGACGTTGGCCCTCACATCACCGGCGGCGAAGATCCCCGGCACGCTCGTCTCCAGGAGATACGGATCCCGTTCGAGCGGCCAGGAGGCGTGCCAAGCACCGTCAACCAAGAGATCCGATCCGGTCAGAATGAATCCGCGCTGATCGCGTTCAACGATGCCTTCAACGAAGTCGGAGTGGGGTCGGGCACCGATGAAGATGAACAGGCCGGCCGCATCGTGAACCTCCTCGGTGCCGTCGGTACGGTTGCGAAGCGTGATCTCCTGGAGGTGTTCACCTCCGGCGACACGGGCCACCTCTGTGTTCAGTCGGACAGCGATGTTGGGGGTGGCGGCAATCTGATCGACCAGATACTGCGACATGCCGGCTTCGAGCGAGTCACCCCGCACCAGGACGGTCACCTTCCCTGTGTACTTCGACAACATCATGGCCGCCTGGCCCGCCGAGTTGGCCCCACCGACGACGAAGACGTCTTCACCGCGATAGGTCACCGCTTCCGCCACGGCCGCGCCGTACCAGATGCCCGCTCCGATGAGGGGCGCGGCACCGGGCACGTCGAGGGTTCGGATGGTCATTCCCGTTGCGATCAACAGCGCCCGACAGCTCAACTCGGTCCCATCGTTGAGTGCCACGATCTTGGTCGGGTCTTCGACCCGAACCCCGGTGGCTTCGACCGCGGTGAGGATCTCCGCCCCAAGGCGCTTCGCCTGGACGGTGGCCCGGCGGGCCAGATCCCCCCCACTGATGCCCTTGGGGAATCCGAGGTAATTCTCGATCCGTGATGAGGTGCCCGCCTGACCGCCGGTCGCCTGCCGCTCGATAAGCGCCGTCCGGAGCCCCTCGGAGGCACCATACACGCCGGCACCGAGACCCGCCGGGCCGGCACCCACCACCACCAGGTCGAAGTGGCTGGCAGTCGGAGCGGTCTGCAGACCGGCGTGGTCGGCCAGCATCCGATTGTCAGGACGCTCGAGCCTCGTCCCGTCGGGAAACACAACCAGCGGCAAGGCACCGGCCCCCCTTCCCGCCGCAGCAATTGCCTGGGCGTCCGGGTCGGTCTCGACGTCGAAAAACCGGTAGGGAACTTGGTTGCGGGACAGGAAGTCTTTGACCTCGTAACTGGCGGGCGACCAGCGGGCACCAATGACCCGAATCCCGTCGTAAGGAGCCGGCACGTCCGCCTGCCAATCCTCCAAGAGGTCATCCAACACCGGAAAGAGGTACTCCTCGGGGGGATCCCACGGTTTCATCAGATAGTGGTCCAACCCCACGTCGTTGATGGCCGCGATCGCCGCATCCGTGTCCGCGTAAGCAGTCAGCAACACCTTTTTCGCGTCCGGGAACAGCCCCATGGCCTTCGTGAGGAACTCGGTGCCGCTCATCTCCGGCATCCGCTGGTCTACGACGAACGCAGCAACGACGTCACCGCGACTCTGGAGCTCACCCAGAGTCTCGAGCGCCTCCACCCCCGACGACGCCCGCACGATCCGGTAGCTCTCCCCGTAGTGCTGCCTCAAGTCGCGAGAAACCGCGGCGAGTGCCTGTGGATCGTCGTCGACGCTGATAATCGCCGGTTTGCTCAAAGCCTCACCCGTACGCAGTGTCGCGGACACGCTCTTCGCCACATTGGACCCTCCCGGGCGGCGTCGATCACGATGCGGAACTCAACATAGTGAAGCAACCAGGATATCGGAAGGGATCTGGAACGGTTGGTCCGAAGTCACCGATTCGCCGGGAACCGGTCTCATCCGTGCAAGAGACTCGCCCGGCCGCGGTACATTGGCGACGCCCCGGCACCCTGCCACGACGCACCATTGCCTGCCGGGGCCCATTAGGCTCCCTCTTCATGTTGGATG
>DATEVB010000171.1:0-2707 GCA_035282865.1 Acidimicrobiia bacterium
ACCCGTCTCATGACGGAAGCCTATGACAAGGAAAGAGCCGGCGGAAGAGGCGAAGGGCTCCGAGGCCCCGCCTAGTGCATTACCGCGTAAGTTACACGCGTGTAGTTTAATGATGCCACTTCCCCGAGACGAGGTGGATGATCATGTGGATGGTGCCGGTGTTGACGATCACAGATGAGGAGCGGGCTGAGTTGGAACAGCGGGTGCGAGCGCATACCAGCCCGCAGCGGGCGGTGAAGCGAGCTCGGGTGGTGTTGTTGGCGGCGGAGGGGGTTCCCAACCGGCGGATTGGGGAGATGGTGGGAATGGACGAGCACAACGTGGGGGTGTGGCGTCGCCGCTTCGAGACCGAGCGGCTCGAAGGGTTGGAGGATCGTCCCCGGTCGGGTCGACCTCGAATGTATGACCATGACGCTCGGGTCAAGATCGTGGCCAAGGCCACCTCGGAGCGCCCCGAGGTCGACTCGCATTGGTCGCATCGGCTGCTGGCAGCGGACCTGGCCGACGAGATCGGGATCTCGGAGTCTCAGATCGGGCGGATTCTCGCCGAGTTGGATATCAAACCGCATCGGGTCCGGTCTTGGCTTTCCCGCCCTGACGACCCCACCTTCTGGGAGCGGGCAGCGGACGTGTGTGGCCTGTATCTGTCCCCTCCTCACAATGCGCTGGTGTTGTCGGTGGATGAGAAGACGGCGGTGCCGGCCCGGTCTCGCCAACATCCCACCCAGCCTGCGGAGCCGGGACGCCCCGAACGCCAGGAGTTCGAGTATCGCCGTCATGGCACCGCCAATTTCATCGCCGCTTTGAATGTGGCATCGGGGGAGGTGTTGGCCACCGACGTGGACCGCAACACCGCCGCCAACTTCATCACCTTTCTCGAAGACCTCGAACGTTCCGTCCACCCCGCCCTGGAGATCCATCTCATCATGGACAACGGGTCGTCCCATGTTGCTAAGGCCACCAGGACCTGGCTCGGAGCCCACCCCCGGTTCACAGCCCACCACACCCCCAAGCACGCCTCGTGGCTCAACCAGGTCGAGCTGTTCTTCTCCATCCTCACCCGGCGGCTGTTGCGCCGAGGCGAGTTCGCCTCCCGAGACGAACTCGTCGCCCGAGTGATGGAGTTCATCCGTCACCACAACCAGAACGCCAAACCCTTCCGATGGACCTACGACGCCAGCCCCCTCAGAGCAGCATGAACCACACGCGTATTACTTCTGCGCGGCTCCACTAGTGTCCTGCGTCAGAGGTTTGCCAAGTATTTGTTGAGTCGGTCGAGGATCTGGTCGGCGGTCTTGTGCCAGATGAACGGTCGTGGGGTTTTGTTCCATTCGGCGATCCAGTGGTTGAGGTCAGCGGTGAGCTCGGTGACGGAGTGGTGAGCTGATCGTTGGAGAAGGCGGCGGGTGAGCTCGGCGAACCATCGCTCGACCAGGTTGAGCCATGAGGAACTGGTGGGGGTGAAATGGAAGTGGAATCTCGGGTGGCGTAACTGCCATGTGTGGATGGCGGGGGTCTTGTGGGTTGAGGAGTTGTCGATTACGACGTGGACGTCGAGGTGGTCGGGTACGGCGTCGTCGATGGCGTCGAGGAACCGGCGGAACTCGACTGCCCGATGCTGGGGACGGGTCTGGTGGATGACTTGGCCGGTGGCCAGGTTCAACGCCGCGAACAGGTCAGTGACACCGTTGCGTTGGTAGTCGTGGGTGCGGCGTTCCACCTGGCCGGGTCGCATGGGCAGAGTGGGCTGGGTCCGGTCTAACGCCTGGATGCTGGTCTTCTCGTCGACACACATCACCACCGCATGCTCGGGCGGGTTCATGTACAACCCGACGACATCACGGACCTTGTCGACGAACTGAGGGTCCTCAGACAGCTTGAACGTGTCGGTCTGCCACGGTTTGAGCCCGAACGCCTGCCAGATCCGCCCCACCGACGACGGTGACATCCCCACCTTCTTGGCCAAGTCACGTGTCGACCAGTGCGTCGCGTCGGTCGGCTTGTCCTCGAGGGTGGCCACGATCACCGCTTCCACATCGGCGTCGCTGATCCGCCGCGGCGCACCCGGACGAGGCTCATCGACCAGGCCGTCCAAGCGGCGCCCGAGGAAACGTTTCCGCCACTTCACCACCGTCGCCTGATTCACCCCCACCCGCTCCGCCACCGCGTTGTTCGTCAGCCCCTCAGCAGCCAGCAACACGATCCGGGCCCGCTGCGCGATCGAATGCGGCGACTTCGGACGACGAGACCATCGCGTCAGCGTCTCACGCTCCTCATCGGTGACGGTCAACGGTTCCCTGGGACGACCACGTTCTGCCATCCACCAAGTATGCACCAACCACGCACATAACGCGAATGATTTCTGACGCAGGACACTAGAGTGGCAGCGGCCGGGGAGATCGAAAGGGAGGAACCATGCGGAAGAGACTCGTGATCCTGGGCGTCGTGTCGCTGTCGATCCTGGTGGCATTGCCGGCTTGGGCAATTCCAATGGCGTCCCCGACGAGGGTGAGCACCCCCAGGTCGGGCAGCTCTTCTTCTACGTTCCCGACGCCGTAGATTCACGCTTCGGCGACCCGGGATCCTGGTTCAACTGCTCGGGCACTTTGCTGACGCCGACCCTGGTCTTGACCGCCGGCCACTGCGCCTTCGGCGTGGGTGCCGACGGAACCTCCACTACGACTGGGGGGGGGGCTGGGAACGGGGG
>DATEVB010000172.1:0-9892 GCA_035282865.1 Acidimicrobiia bacterium
CATGTGCAGGATGGCCTGGGCTGCGGTGCGGGCCGAGGCCACCGGATCGGCCCACACATCGCGGGCAACGTCCTGCAGGCGCTCAAGAGGGTTATCTGCCATACCGCTTCCAACGCTATCTGTTCGTGGCGAGGTGCGGGGGCGTGCGCGCCAAGAACGGACCCTCACCCAACGGTGAAGAATTGTTCGATCTCCTTTGAGCAGGTGGCCCGGTATGTCGAGAGCGTGCACCGCATCGCTCCAAATCAGGCTACCGGCCGGATCAACCATCCAATTTCGATAGGCTCGAATGTAATGCATCGCACCGAGGAGGCCACCGTGTTCCTGCCCTTCGTCAACGAGTCCTACTCGGATTTCGATGTCCCTGCCAACGGGGCTGCCTACCGGCTGGCGCTGGCCGGGGTTCGGGAGCAACTCGGTTCTCACTATCCGCTCGTTGTCGGCGGCGAGCCGATCGACACCGGCCGCACAATTGAAAGCGTGAATCCGTGCCGGCCGGCGGAGATCGTCGGTTCGGCGGCCGGTGCCGACGCCCAGTTGGCCGAGCGGGCTATCGACACAGCCTGGACTGCCTTTGCCGGGTGGTCGCTGAGATCGGCCGAAGATCGAGCCCGGCACCTCGTGAAGCTCGCCGCGCTCATGCGGGATCGGAAGTACGAGTTATCCGCCTGGGAAACGCTCGAAGCCTCCAAGAACTGGCTGGAAGCGGAGGCGGACGTGGCTGAAGCCATCGACTTCGTCGAGTACTACGCCCGCCAGGCTGTGCAGCTCGCCCAACCGATTGAAGTGGTCGGGTATCCCGGGGAGGAAAACGAGTCACACCTCATCCCGATCGGGGCCGGGGTGGTGATCCCTCCGTGGAACTTTCCCCTCGCCATCCTCGCCGGCATGACCATTGGACCGGTGGCGGCCGGGAACACGGTGGTCGTGAAGCCTGCCTCGACCACCCCCATCATCGGCGCCAGGTTCATGCAACTCGTTGAAGAAGCCGGGTTCCCACCCGGAGTGATCAACTACCTCCCCGGGGCCGGGGGTGAGATCGGCGATGTGCTGGTCGATCATCCGCGCACCCGGTTCGTGAACTTCACGGGTTCAAAGGAAGTGGGACTGCGGATAGCTGAGCGTTCGGCCAAGGTGCACGCCGGTCAGCTTTGGTTGAAGCGGGCCTTCATGGAGATGGGTGGCAAGGACGCGCAGATCGTCGATGAGACGGCTGATATCGACGCCGCCGCCCGGGCGGCGGTAGCGGGCGCTTTCGGGTTCCAGGGCCAGAAGTGTTCGGCCTGTTCACGCCTGATCGTGGTCGACGATGTCTACGACGAGGTTCTCGAGACCGTGGTCGGGCACACAACAGAGCTGTCGATCGGCCCGGCGGAAGACAACTTCGACGTCAACGCGGTGATCAATGGTGGTCAGCAACGTTCGATCCTCGAGGAGATCGAAAAGGGTCGGGCCACCGCCAAGCTGGTGGCCGGGGGTGACCCAGTGGACCTCGAAGGAGGTTTCTACATCCGGCCGACGGTGTTCGCAGAAGTCGAGCCGGACGCCCGTCTTGCCCAGCATGAGATCTTCGGCCCGGTGCTCTCGGTCATCCGGGCGGCCGATTTCGACCAGGCGTTGCGCATCGCCAACAGCACGGAATATGCCCTCACCGGTGGGCTCTTCAGCTCGAGTCGTGACCGCATCGAGAGAGCACGCAGGGAATTCCATGTCGGCAACCTCTACCTCAACCGCAAGATCACGGGTGCTCTGGTGGGCGTGCAGCCGTTCGGAGGCTTCCAGATGTCCGGATCGAACGCCAAGGCGGGTGGTCCCGACTACCTGCGGCTCTTCATGGAGATGAAGACGGTTGCCGAACGGTGGATCGGCTGAGAAGAATAGGGGGACGCACCGGAGTGCGTCCCCAATCAAGTAGGACTGCTACTGGCCCTCGACGGTGTCCTCGGCCTGCTCTCCGATCTTCTCGGTTTCCCCCGCCACGGCGTCCTCACTCTCGCCCCGGACGTCACCGATTTTGTCTCCAACATAGTCCTTGGCCTTTTCGAAGGTATCCCCGGCCGCTTCGCCGATGTCTTCGGCGACATCCTTGACCTTCTCGAAGGCGCCTCCGGCCATTCCCTTGGCCTTCTCGGCCATGGGTGCGGCCTTCTCAGAGAGTTCTGTCGCCTCCTCCTTGGCCTTGCCGAACCAACCCTTCAACGTGTCCATGAAACCCATTTCCTCACTCCTCCGATCGGGGTTGTTGTTTCTAAGCCCATCATAGAGATTGCCGGGGGCGGTTGACGGTCCTGTGGTTCTGTCAATAGTCGAAGGTGGCGGTCATCCGTCCGTCGGCGTCGAGGAGCAACGCAGTGTCGCCGGTGTTGTCCCACACGGGGCCGTCCTCGCACCAGTACCGACGGCGGGCATCGTCATCTCCACAGCCTGTGTGGACGACGAGGTCCGAGCCCGAGGCGATGCTGGTGCCCGCCCGGAACAGATAGCGGTGCACAGAGGAAGCGTCGCGCAATATCCAGCCGGTCAGGTCGATCATTGAGTCGCCCGTGTTGGCAATGACCACCCACTCGCCATTCAAGTTGCCTCCATCCGGTCCCGGCGGGTTGGGCTCGATCTCGGCCACCGTAACGCTCGCTCCAGACTGTGACGCGCAAGTGGCCGGCGACCACATTCCGCGCTGATTCTCCCGGGCATCCTGGGCGGCGGCATCGATGCGCCCCTGCAGCTCGGTGTTGGGTTCGTAGGCTCTGGCCAGCGCCAAACCGCGCAGTGCGATCTCTTCGTTGATGAGGATGCCGTCACGGTAGACATAGGCGAGGAGACGTCCGTATTGGTCCCCCGCCTCTACGTCGGTGACGATCTGAACCTCCCTGTCGTCGATCAGGCTTCTCAAGCCGGCGGCTGATTCCTGCCCGAAGCATTCGTCGTGTTCCGGCGCATTGACCCCGATGAGGCGAACTCTCTCCTCGATGCCGTCGACCTCGACGAGGAGCGAGTCGCCATCCTGCACGTCCACCACGGACACCCGGACCCCGGGCTTCTGTGATGTGGTGGTCGCCGCTTTCGTGCAGGAGGCGGCAGCGAAGGCGATAATTGCGACCAAGGCTAAGGTTTTCATGGTGCCGTATGGTACGGGGCGGCTGTGACGGGAAATTGCCGGGAGGGTCGCGTCATGCACTACACAGAGGTTTCGGGCACCACCTTCGGGTACCAGTTGAGAGGAGAGGGCGACCTGGCGGTTTTCGTGCACGGGTTCCCTCACGATCACCGGTTGTGGCTCGACCAACTCGACGGCCTCCAGGATCTGCGGCGCTGCGTGGCGCCCGATCTGCGCGGATCAGGCAGATCGGATCCGGTAGCGTCCGGGGTGCTCGCTATGGAACACCTGGCAGATGACCTGGCGGGGCTCATCGACGCGCTCGGCTATTCGTCCGCCGATGTCGTGGCACTGTCCATGGGCGGCTACGCCGCGCTGGCGCTGTGGGAGCGGCACCCCGGCCGGGTTCGCAGTCTGGTGTTGATGGATACCCGTTCCGGAGCGGACTCCGACGCCGTGCGGGCGGCGCGGCGAGAAATGGCCGCGCAGGTCGCCGACGAGGGATCTGGAATACTGGTGGCCGACTTCCAGCGGTCCCTGCTTTCTCCCGGGGCCGGACTGGTCGCCCGGGTCCGGTTGCGGGGGATGATCGAGGCAACCCCGGCCGAGACCATCGTGGCAGCTCTGGAGGGTATGGCGCGAAGGGCCGATCGCACCGACATGTTGCATTCGATCACCGTGCCGACCCTGGTGATGGTCGGTGAGGACGACCAACGGACCCCTCCCGAGGTGGCCGGGCACATGGCCGAGCTGATCCCCAACGCCCGGTTGGTGGTGCTTCCCGGCGCCGGTCACCTTCCGCCGATCGAGACACCGGAGGCGGTGAACGAAGCACTGCGAGCCTTTTGGGAAGGGATCGGCGGTTAGCGGTTGACTCTTCGTTGGTGGGAACGGTCCCCCCTTCGTCGAGCCCTATTCAGGCTTGCTTCCTCCCCCATGTTGCTCACGGGGGGTCACTTCAGTGCTTTCTCTCCAGCTTTCCGGGCGGCGATATGAACCGGATCCCACACCCCCGAAAATGGCGGCGAATAAGAGAGGTCGGTCCAGGCCAATTCGAGGGCCGGCAGATCGGACCACATCGCAGTTGCGAACACGTCGATCCGTTTTCCGGCACCGGGCCCGCCGACGATCTGGGCGCCGAGCAACCGTCCGGTGACCCGTTCGGCGACAGCCTTGACCGTTATCGGTTTCGAGTCCGGCCAATAATGTGCGGCCGTCGTGCTCTTGATGGTGGCCGCTATCGCATCGATGCCTGCCTCGGCGGCTTCCCACTCGGTCAGCCCGGTGCTGGAGATCTCCAGATCGCCGACCTTGGTGATGGCGGTCCCGAGGACGCCGGGGAAGGATGCGTCACCGCCGCCCAGGTTGATCCCGGCAACCCGCCCGGTCTTGTTGGCCACAGTACCTAGATGCAGATTGACCGGTCGTCCCGAGATCCGATGGAGCGCTTCGGCACAATCGCCGGCCGACCAGACCCCGTCGATCTCGGTTCGTTGGTGGTCATCGACGGCTACCGCCCCGGTCGCTCCCAGCGGGATCCCGGCATCTTTGGCAAGGCCGATCTGTGGTCGACTCCCCAGTGCCAGCACCACCAGGTCGGCGGGAAAGCTGCGGTCGTCGCACCCGACGCCGGCCACGGCTCCACCCGCCCCGGCAATGCACTCGACCTTGAATCCGGTCTCTACGGGGATCCCCATCGACCGCATGTGGTCGGACACGAGCTCCGCCATGTCTGGATCGAGGGTGCGTTCCAGTACCGTCGTCATCATGGTCACTACCGTCGTGCTGATACCAACATGGTCAAAGGCCTCGGCGATCTCGAGCCCGATGTAGCCACCACCGACGACAACGGCGCGCTCGACTCCGGACATGACCAGCGACCGCAATCGGGCCGCATCGTCGAGGGTCCGGAGCATATGGACCCCCTCGAGGTCCATGCCTTCGATGGGCGGGCGGATGGCGGTAGCACCGGTTGCATAGAGCAACTGGTCGTAGCCAACGAGATCTTCGCCACCCGGGTGACGGACGGTGACGGTGTGAGCCAGGAGATCGATCGCCGTGACCTCATGGTGGATCCGGGTGTCGATGCCTCGAGCCTGGAACTGCTCGGGGGTGCGCACCTTCAGATCGTCGAAATCCTCGACCCAACCACCCACGAAATACGGCTCTCCGCAGGCCGAGAAACTGACATATCCGGATTGTTCGAATACGACGATGTCGAGATCATCCGGGCTGCGCATCCGGCGTGCCTGACTCGCCGCGGACATACCTGCCGCGTCGCCTCCGATGACGACCAGTCGTTCTGCCACTACTCGATCCTCGGCGCTTTGGTGTCGGCCTTGGCTCGGAGACGTTTGAGCTCTTCGCGCTCCCCCAGAACCTTGCGCTTTCGGCGGCGAATGACCAGACCGATCATCTCGTCGATGAGGATTGCCACCAGCGCGGTTATCAGCATGACGATGATGAGGGGTGCCGCGGTTTCCCACAAGAACAGCTGAACCTGCACCGGATCGGTGTTCTGGACGGCCAGCACGATGATGGCAGCTGTGAGGATCACCCCAACGATGAACGCCCAAGAGATTCCGGTCCCGGCGAATATACGATGCTGCTCCGGCTCGGGGATGGCGACCGACCCTGGCGTCTCGGGGACCGGCTCCGGTTCAACGCCGATCGCTTCTTCCGGTCGCTCGGCCGTCTCCGGCACAAACGAGCCGAAATCTCCATCGAACAGGGGCTCCTCGTCGCTACCGCCGCCCGTTTCCCTATCGCTCACGTAGTCCTCCCGGTCACTATTGGTCAAGGTTACCCGCCGGAATCGGGCTCACCTCCCAAGAGCTCGGCATCCGCCTCCCGAGCGCTACGTTGACCCGCCTCGACGTCGACCCTGTTGAGCAGCACGATGCCGACGACGAAGAAGACAATCAGGCTCAGCACCGCCGGCCGGCTGCTCCCGAACACCGCCACCGCTCCCGCAAAGAGCACCGGGCCGAGGATCGACGAGAACTTGGACATCACGGAGAAGAACCCGAAGAACTCGCCACTGACCGATGTCGGCGACATCGAGGCATACAGGCTCCGGCTGAGCGCCTGCGACCCGCCCTGAACTACCGCCACCATCCAGGCCAGGAACCAGAATTCGATGACTGCATCAAGGAAGAAACCCCACGCGGCAACGACGGCGTAGGCGATCAAAGCCACGATGATCGACCGCTTGGTGGTCATAGTGTCGGCGATGCGGCCGAACCAGGACCGCCCGAACAGGACGGCAAGGGCCAGACCTACCACTTCCAGCATCAGCAGGGCTGCCAGGATGGCGGCGAGGTTGCTCTCCCGGATGCCGGGGAGCACCTCCACCTGGCCGATGCTCACCACGTCACCGGTGCTGGCGGCGTTCTCGGGTGACACCGCGGCGACCATCAGAGTGTGCACCCCCGGCACACCGGCGTCGATTTCGGTCCGCACCCCGTACCGGAGGGTCGCCGAGTAGCCGTCGATGATCAACGGTTCGTCGTCCTCGAGCACCGGCTGATGGTCGACGGAAACCGCCCATGATCCGTGATCCGGACCGGTGCTGTGGGTCACGTCGATCACCCGGCCGTTGTACTCGAACTCGTAGGTGGCGCCCCGGTTCGACGCCGTTGCGTAGCTGATCGGATCGGCGCCGGTTAGCACAACGAGCTGGGCGAGAGCGGCGATCAGCACGGCCAGCAGGCCGGAGGCTCCCAGGCCTATCAACCCCCACCGGGTGGTGTCCGGGGTGGCAGCCGGCCGGCGCCGGGATAGTGTCCAGGTGGCGAGCAGAGCCAGAATCCCGATCCCGAGGAAGATGGGGGCGATCATGGATGCTGCATTGGTGAGACCCTGGGTTGCCTCCGCAACCTCGGCCTCCGGGATCGTGACCCAGGTGCCGGTTTGGGTCAGCGCTCCCGAGTCGATCCCATAGGTGCCTTCCCCGACGGCGCCGTCGATCGCAACGAACGGGGCCGGTGGAGCTCCAACGGTATCGGCCGCCAGGACTTGCGCTCCGATGATGCCGCCGAGCGGCAACGCGATGATGTTGAACACGATGAACGCCAGATAGGTGGCCCGGTTGCGATCACCCGAACTGGGGATTCGCCCGAACACGAGGCTGAACGGTATGCCGACGAACTGAACAAGCAGAATGGCCAGGATGAGGTCGGTGTCTCTGAATCCCAGCTCGGCGCCGTAGATCACCGCCACGCTGATGATGGTTCCTATACCGTCGTTGTAGATCAAGAAGGCAATGAGGTACTTGAACAGCTCCTTGTAGCGGCGAATGTTGCGCACAGTCTCGCCCAATCTGACCAAGCTGGCCATGATCGCCGAGCGGCCGGGAAGGAGATCCTTCGTGGCGGAGGGTGGTTCGGGGACCCGGCGGAAGATCGGGATGGAGAAGAGAGCCCACCAGACGGCCACGCTGAGGAAGGACAGGCGAGCTCCGATCTCGGAGCCGATGAAAAGAATCATGGCCACGTTGACTGCCAGCAGCAGACCGCCGCCCAGGTAGCCGATTGCGTAGCCCCGGGCGGAAACCGAATCCTGGTCCTCGGGCCGCGCCACGTGGGGTAGGAGAGAGTCGTAAGCGACGTTGGCACCGGCGAAGCCGACTCGACCGATGATGAAGAACACCGAAGCCAGCACCCAGTCGCCCGTCGAGACGGCCACCAGCAAGCCGGTACCGACGACTCCGACGCCGACGAAGATAGACAGCATCTTCTTCTTGCCTCGCATCACGTCGGCGACGGTGCCCAGGATGGGGGAAAGGACGGCGACAATGATCAACGACACACTCAGCGTGGTGGTCCAATAGGCCGTGGCGACGGCCGCGCTCGGGAGGGTGGCACCGGCAACCCCGCTGTAGTAGGCGGGAAGAACCGCCGCGAGGATGGTCGTGGCAAAGGCCGAGTTGGCCCAGTCGTACATGGTCCAGGCCCGGATGCGCCGCTTGTATTCGTGCTCGGGGACCACCGAGGGTCCGTCCTCTCCGACACCCATCTCGTTTCCCCTTCCCGATGCACGGTTGTCACGTTACGGCCCCGCCGCGAACCTCTCAACAAGCCCGTGACACCGGCCAACGATCTTCCGCAGGCACTACCCTGGCCGGCCTATGCCGGGATCGCCCGGAGAGTGCCGTGGTCGACCAGATGAGTGGAGCGGCTCGTCTCGATCGGCATCTCCCGGTTCTCACACGCCGTCCAACGCCTGCCTGATGTCGAGCATCAGATCGTCGGGGTGCTCGACCCCGATCGAGATGCGAACCATGCCATCGGTGATGCCGTAGGCACGTTTGGCGGCTTCACTCAAACCCGAGTGGGTCATGGAGCCGGGATGCTCGGCGAGCGACTCGGTACTCCCGAGGCTGACCGCCAGGTGAATCAGTTTCAAGGCATTCAAGAAACGGAAAGCGCCGGGTTCGCCACCCTCAACGTCGAACGAGATCATGGCCCCATAGCCGAGGCATTGCCGCTTGAGGATGTCGTGTTGGGGATCGTCGGGTGGGATGAACCCCAGGTAGTGAATGTTCGACACTTTGGGATGTCCGGCCAGGAAATCGGCCACCCGGGCTGCGTTCTCCGCTTGGCGCATCATGCGCAGCTGCAAGGTCTCCAGACTTCGCATCAACAGCCAGCCGGTCCATGGCCCCACATGCGTGCCGAGGTAGGTACGCATGGCATGGATCGGTGCGATCAGACGTTCTGATCCCAGGCAGGCCCCGGCGATGAGATCGCTGTGGCCTCCCAGGTATTTGGTAGCGCTGTAGATCACCAGGTCGGCACCGTGGTCGAGCGGTCGTTGGAAGATGGGTCCGAGGAACGTGTTATCGACGACCAGTGGCACAGGTTCTTCCTCGGTCGATACAGCCCGGGCAATCTCCGCGCACATTTCGATATCGATGAGCGCATTGGTCGGGTTGGCCGGAGTCTCGATCAGGATCATCTTGAGCCGGCCATCGGAATTCTCCAGGAACGTCATGATGTCGTCGCGCGTGTGCCCGGCCAGGAATCCGACCGATTTGATGCCGAACTCGGTGAGGATGTCGTTGACGAGGTGATCTGTTCCTCCGTACAGCGGGCAGCTGTGTAGGAGCACGTCACCGGGGCGGAGATAGGCCAGCAGGGTCGTGGCGATGGCCGCCATGCCGCTGCCGAAGACCGCCGCGCTCTCGGCGCCGTCCCACAAGGTGAGCCGGTCCTCGGCGATCTCCAGGTCCGGGTTGTTGAGCCTGCTGTAGATCAACCCCACCTTCTCGTCGGGACGGGAGGGGCGCCGTCCGGTGGCAACCTCGAAGAAGGCCTTGCCCTGTTCAGCCGTCTCGAACACAAACGTGGATGTCTGGAAAATGGGGCTCTTGAGCGCCCCTTCCGACCACTCCGGTTTGTAGCCGTAACCCATCATCAGGCTTTCCGGGTGGAGGTGCTCCTTAGAGATCGAGTCGTCCCATTTCTTCGTCACGATGAGCTCCTTCGGAGCGGTTGCCGTCCTGATCGAAAGCTACTCGTACGAATCCGCTCGGACCGACGGCCATCAGGTCTTGACTACTCCGACCTGCCGATATGCTCTGGTGATGCGCTGGATCATCGTGCTTGCCTTCCTGGTAGGGCTGGCCTCCTGCACCAGCCCCGATGCGGAGCCGGCCACCACCACCGCCGGGGCGTCGACCACGACCATGAGTCCGGCGCCGGCGCGGTCGACGACGCCGACTGCCGAACCCGCCACCACCTCAACGACCGAACCTCCGACCACCACGACCACCCTGCCCCCGCTGATCGGGCTCGC
>DATEVB010000173.1:0-3600 GCA_035282865.1 Acidimicrobiia bacterium
TAGGAGTTCTCGTCGCCGATCGGTGATCGGCAACTCGGCCGGGTAGGCGAGCTTCCTGGGCACAGCCGCTCGGCGCCGCTCGATTCTCTGCCGGGCGGCGTCGATCTCTTGGACGATCGCGGCGAGTACCTTCTGCCGTCGTTCGGGGTCGGGGATCCGATCCACACCGCCCAATCGACGCCGGAACCGTTGCCGGTCGTTGGGTGTGAGCCCGTCCAGGCGGGTGCGGAGATCAGACGGAGTGGAGGTCATAGGAAGCTCAATGAGCGGTCCCATAATGGCGGATCCCGGCGCTGCTGACCAGCGCACCCAACGCGCTTCGGAACAAAGGCCATCACCAAAGCGGCTTCCCGGCCTCCCGGCGCTCTGTCGCGCCCCGATGAAATGCCCGTACCTCCGGGCTGTATCGGAGATTTCACTCCGCACCGTTGGACGTGCCGGGTGACCGAACCGTCCTGGAACGGCCGACCGAATTTCGCCGAGAGGGCGAGGCCATCGGGTTGAGTGTGAGCGAGCCAGAAGAGCCCGACACGATGCGGCGGGTCATCGAGATCGAGATCGATGGCGCGCCCAGCTCTTCCCGGCCCGCTCCCCTCGATGGCCGAGGATCCCGGGGTCTACTCATCGAACCGGAGCAGCTTCACCTGGACTCAGGAGACCGGCTGCTCACCGCGAACCCGATGGCTTGTGATCCGTATGTCCGAAGGCCCGGTAAGTTGGCAGAACCGATCACCCGGGGAGTGACCATGCAGCCAGGCATCAACCGACGAGGCTTCCTGTACGACCTGGGCCGGGGGACGCTCGCCCTGGCGGTGCTCGGGCTGGCGGCTTGCAGTGAAACCGGCCAACCCGACACCGTCTCGACCACCTCTGCCGCCACGGAACCTGAATCGACCACTGCGCCACCTGAATCCAGTACCACGCAAGCCCCAACGACCAGCGCGGTCACCTGGCAGCGGGTCAACCTCGGCTTTGTTTCGGCCTACGTCGTCGTTCATCAAGGCGAGGCGGCGATCGTCGACACCGGTGTCGCGGGCAGCGAATCGGCCATTGAGGACGGCCTCCGATCCCTGGGCCTGGACTGGAACGCGGTTGGTCACGTGATCCTCACCCACCGTCATGATGACCATCAAGGGAGCCTGCCGGCCGTCCTGGCAGCGGCCGCCGGCGCCACCGGGTACGCGGGGGCCAAAGACCTAGCCGCCATCCGCTCACCTCGCCCATTGATGGCCGTGGGAGACGGTGACAAGGTGTTCGACCTCGAGGTCATCGAGACTCCCGGTCATACCCCGGGCCACATCAGCGTGCTCTCGGCAGACGCCAGCCTGCTCATTGCCGGCGATGCTTTGAATGGTGACAACGGCGGCGTGGCCGGGGCCAACCCCCGGTTCTCGAGCGACATGGCAGTTGCCAACCTTTCGGTCAAGAAGCTGGCGGGCTACCGGTTCGACACGGTGGTGTTCGGGCACGGAGAACCAATCGAGAGCGACGCAACTGCCCTGGTAGCCGAGTTGGCCGCATCGATCTGGAGGGGTTTGCCAGCCCACCACCACAACATGCCCCGCGATCCGGATCACCCGCTGGGCGCCATATCGCCCGCCAGGCCGTAGCGAGCCGATGAGCACATGAGTGTGCGTGTCAGGTGCCAGGTGATCTCCCGATCGACGCGGTCCATCGGGCGAGTAGGTCCCAAGAGGTTGCCCTACGAGATCCCTTGGACGAGGAAGCCCTTGCTGGCGGGACAGTCCGCGGGGTCTTGCGATCGGGTCAATCAGGTACCGGCATCGACATTCAAACGAAGACCCGGGAGGTCCCTGTGGGAGATGCCGATCCCCGACGAGTGGGCATTACATACGGCATGACGCCAGTCCGACCGTTCGGGGTCAGATGGCGAGGTGAAGACGGAGCGCCTCGTCGACCTCGAGCATCAACTCCGGCGGAACGGTCCCGATCCTGTCCGTCACACGCTCTATTGAAACGGACCGAACCTGCTCTGCCTGAGCTTTCGAGTCGCGCCAAAACCCTCTATTGAGGCGGAGACATGACGGCTAACGTAGCCCGAGTCACACGAGTTCTTCCAAGGGGAGGTCTCTTCATGGAACTGACCAGTCGTGAAGGTTGGACGGTCGTCCATGGGCTGGTGTTGGGTACCGTTTTCCTTCTGACTTTTGGTGGCGGGCTGGCCGGACTTTGGAGCCTGCGGCCCGGGTTCATCACTGCCAGGGGTATCAAGGAACGGATGACCCGCCTGTACATCGGCACCTCGACGATGGCGGTGGTGGCCTGGCTGACGGTCATCTCGGGGACTTGGATCGTCTATCCGTGGTACCGGGCAGGGCTGGCGGGAGCCGGCGATGACCCCTACGCGGGTTGCACCGGTCTGGCGCTGCCAAGCGACACCTGTTCACCAAGGGACTTTCTCAAGTCGAACGTGTCGGGCACAACGGAAACCTGGCACAACTTCGGCATGGAGTGGAAGGAACACATCGGCTGGGCGGCCCCCATCCTGGCTACCGCGGCAGCCTTTCTGGTCATCTATTACGGGCCCCGTCTCATTGCCCGTCCGTGGTTGCGGGCGGCGGTCATCGTCATGTTCGTTGGGGCCTTCGCGGCGGCGGTGGTCGGGGGCGTTTTCGGAGCGTTCCTGAATAAGGTCGCCCCGATTGTCTGAGGAGGGTCCCGTGAGGGATGAATCAAGACAAGAGAATCGAGAGGCCATCCCTGAACTCCGCGAACTGCACCTGACCGAGAAACCGGACGGTCCGGGCGCGGCGGCTATGTTGGCCGCCGGTATCGGGATCTTGGTGCTGGGCCTGCTCACCACCCTCAGTGAGGTGTCGACCGGTTTGCACGATTTCCTGGCCAAGTTCGAGTTCGGACAGGGTGTCGGGCCCCTTGCCGGAAAGACCATTCTGGCGGTGGCCGGCTGGGCAGTCTCCTGGGTGATTCTGGCCATCCTGTGGAGGGGCAAGGACGTTGACATCCGGCGAATGTTCTGGATCGGGCTGGTCTTGGGTGCGTTGGGAGCTGTCCTCACGTTCCCACCAGTCTTTAGGGCCTTCGCCGGGTGAGGAGCCTCCGAGACGACCGAGGCCGCTCCGACCGGGTGGCTGCCCGGGTGACGGGAGTCGGGGTCGGTTTCATGGCCCTGATGCTCACCTGGCTGGTCGGCAGCCGCCTGGCTGCATTGATCTGGGAACCGCCGGTGGGACCGACCGTAGCGATTCTGACCGCCATCCTGGTTGGGATCGCCACCGCCCTCGTGGCGAGCGCCCGGTTCTTGCGTCAGGTCGATTAGCCGCCCATACCGACCGGCACGCGAGCGGCGGTCGATTACGAACACAGCGGTCGCGGCCCCAGCCGGGAAAGTCGAAAGCTCATGTCGATGGGCCCGGCCAACCCCGGCCCATTGACAGGCCAAATCGCTTGGCGCTGCCGCGCCACGTCCCCCAGGGCCGCCCTAAGGGCTCACCGCGGGTTTGATTGAGCGATTGTGTAGTTCCATTCGCCGTGCCAGTGGTGGGGGGTGAGGGGGATGGTGGCGTAGTCGGTCTTGGTGATTTTCTGGCCGGTGGGGTACCAGTTGGGGTCGTAGTCGGC
>DATEVB010000174.1:0-12851 GCA_035282865.1 Acidimicrobiia bacterium
CAGATTGGAGTTGGCGATACGATTGAGCTCTACGAGGCTGGCAACCGTTGTCTTGTAGCGCGCCGCGATTCCGCCCAGGGTGTCTCCGGATTGCACCACGTAGGTGGTGGCGACATGGGTCTCTGCCTCAAACGTGTGGGAAGGCAAGGTCAGCTGCAGTTGCGTACCAACGTACAGAAGGTTGGGGTTGGCGATGCCGTTGGCTTCGGTCAGCACTGCCACCGCCGTCCCAGTTTTGTGGGCGATCCGTTCCAGCGTGTCGCCGGTTTGTACGATGTACGTATCCGAACCGGGGATGATCAACTCCTGACCAACGTAGATTCGACTCGGATTGGCGATGTCGTTCGCTGCGACAATGGCGGCCACGCTGGTATCGAACTGTTCTGCGATTTGGGAGAGCGTGTCTCCGCCCTTGACAACGTAGGAACTGCCGGCCGCAGCAACCATCGAGAGAGCTGTCAGGCCGGCAACCAACACGCGGAGACGTTTCTTCATGACGACTCTCCTCGCAAACCGTCGGTGGATGAACCCTTCCCAACGTTTTTCGGCCGGTTGTCGATATGCCTTGAGAGAAGCGTATTTGGTCGGTCCGGGCCTCTTCGGTCGGTGTGAGGTCTCTGAGTTTCGCCGGCGACCTCTGCACCGCACGGTGGTGAGAATCCCCCGCCTACGGGCTGCCCGCCCGGACGCGAAGCTGGCCGCACGCGGCGTCGATGTCGCGCCCGCGCGTATCGCGCAGTGTCGCGTTGACGCCGCGGGCCTGCAGGACACCCAGGAAGCCTGCGATCCGGCGGTGAGGCGAGGGGAGATCCGGCGTCAATGGGGTCGGGTTGAGCGCGATCAAGTTGACGTGGGCGCGCATTCGATGGGCGATCGCAGCCAGCTTGATCGCCTGGGAGTCCGAGTCATTGACGCCGTCGATCATCGTCCATTCGATGGACACACGGCGATGCTTGGCCTCAAAGAACTCGGTGGCGGCAGCCTCGACCTCCCTGAGCGAGTATCGCTTGTTGAGCGGGACCAACCTCGACCGCAGTTCATCGTCGGCGGCATGCAGGCTGACCGCCAGATTGACCGGCCAGGGTTCGGTGGCCAGGCGGCGCATTCCGGGGACCATTCCCACCGTCGAAACGGTGATCGCCCTGGCGGAGATTCCCATGTGCTCGACCATTCGTCTTATCGATTCCCGAACCCGCCCGTAGTTGGCTAGCGGCTCACCCATTCCCATGAACACGATGTTGGTGACCCGGTCGGGGCAACCCTCCATCCGGTCGCCGGCCAGACAGGCCTGTCCGAAGGCCACCTGGGCCACGATCTCTCCGGCTTCCAGGTGACGTTCAAATCCGAACTGCCCCGTGGCGCAGAAGGTGCATCCGAGGGCGCAGCCGACCTGGCTCGAGATGCACAAGGTCGTACGGCGAGGATACCCCATGAGCACCGCCTCGATCGCTGCCCCATCGGGCGTCCGAAACAGCCATTTGCGGGTGGCGCCTCCATCGGCCGACTGTTCAACCTCCACCTCGAATGGCCACAGCCCATCTGCCAGTTCACCTCGGAGGGCCCTCGGCAGGTTCGTCATGCTCCCCGTTGTGAGCACCGGATGCTCGTACAGCCATTCCCGAAGTTGGCCGGCGCGAAAGGGGGGCTCGTCCGGAATGAGGGTCTCGAGACGCTCCGGCTCGGTCAGGTACAGCACCAACTCATGGTACGCCGCGAGGGCAACGTGACCGACCGACCCTAGACTCTGAAAACCATGGCCAGGATGCGACCGCCCGGTGTGAGGATGCTGCTGTTTCGGCGTCCTGTCCAAGATGAGCTGCTCGACACCGCCGAATTGACCGGCCTATGGGTGTCCTTTGCCGTCGGCGCGCCGCTCGTGCTGGTCGGGATCCGTCTCATGACGGGAGCAGCGGAGGGAGGGCTCGGACTCTCGGGGAGCCAACTCCTGCTGGTGGTCCCCATCGGCGTACTGCTTGGGGTAGGGCTCCTCGCCGCGATCGCCTATGCGTCCGCCACGATCAGCGAGAGAACCGGCGTCATGGTTCGACCGGCTCTCGGCATGGTGGGGTCATATCTCTTCATCCCGATCTCCGTGGTCTTCCTGGTCTTGTGGGCGGCCGTGGAACTCGACGTAGCGGGCCGCTCTTTCGCCGCGGCCTTTGAGCTCTTCGACGGACCGGCCCTCAACCGGTCCGTTGGCACGATCATGGTGGCGGTGCTGGCGGCCCTCTTTCTCTACATCGGTCCGCAGCTGCTGGTCCGCACGTGGGTCAAATGGTTCGCCTTTTGGGTAGGGCTCGGCGTGATGCTGGCGCTGGTGTGGCGGCTCGTCGCCGACCTCGATCTCGTGCTCATGCTGGAGCAGGCTCCCGGGGCGCACTTCTGGCTCGGAGTCGATCTGGTGGTCGGGGCGGCTGTGTTCTTCTTCCCGTTGGTTGCCGACACGGCCAGGTTCGCCCCGGATCAAAGCGCGGCCGCGTCCAGCATTGGCGCCGGATACGGTGTCCCGGCGCTCATCGCCGTCCTGTTGGGTGGACTGGCCGCAGCCGCGAACGGCCTTACCGAACCGACCCCGGCCGGTATGGTTGTCGACCTCTTCGGATCATCGGCCGGAGTGCTGGGAGCCGTGCTGGCGTTGCTCTGGGTGGTCGGTGGTGAAGCCGACCAGCCTTGTGCGTTCCTCTACAGTGCTTCCACGTCCATTCAAACGGTGGTGGCCAGAGTTCCGATATGGGTGATTGGGGCGGTCCTGGTTGCGGTGTCGGCGGTGCTGTCGCTGATCGTTGATTCCGCCCTGTGGTTCGAGCTGATCGGCTTGCTGCTTTCGGTCCTGATTCCGGTCCTGGGGGTTTTCTTGGCCGACTTCTACTTCGTGCGACGGCGGAGCTACCTGTCCGACTCGCTCTACAACCTTCGAGGGGCGTACCGCGGGGTCAACCTGTATGCGTTGCCGTCACTGATTCTCGGTTTTGCTCTCTACCAGTGGATTGCTCCTTCAGGCCCGGCCGCTTGGGTGGAATTCGTCGAACAGCTGTTGCCGGGCGGGTCGCCGGCAGAAACGGCCGGGGTTCCCCCGGTGATGATCACGCTGGCTTTCTCGTTTGCCCTCTACGCGCTCATCGGGCGCTGGCGAATCGAAGAGGCCTACTACATGTCGAAATTGCGCGTCTGAGACTCTAGAGGATAGTGGCCGCCATCTCGGCCAGTGGGCTGCGCACCGATTTCTCCAGGGTCACATGGCCGAAGAGCGGCGAACCTTTGAACTTCTCGATCAAAGCCGCCACCCCCCCAAATGGAGAGATGTACGGGTTGTCGACTTGTGACAGATCGCCGCACAAAACCACTTTTGCATCCTTGCTCATGCGAGTGAGGATCACCTTGAGGGTTGGCAGTTCCAGGTTCTGAGCTTCATCTATGATGACGAACTCGCCGGTGATCGAGCGGCCGCGCAGGTAGGTCACCGCCGCCATCTCCAGAACGTTCCGCTCCGACAGTTCGGTGATCGCATCCCTGGCGGCCTCCGGTCCACTGTCGGCGAACAATGCGTAGAGGTTGTCGTAGACGGCCGCCATCCACGGGGCCAGCTTGTCGGACAGGTCGCCGGGAAGATATCCGACTTCTTGTCGCCCAACCGCGATCAGCGGCCGGTACACGGAGACGCGCCGGTACCTGCCCGACTCCAGGACCTGTTCGAGGGCGGCGGCCAGGGCGAGGAAAGTCTTCCCGGTTCCCGCCATGCCCATGAGGGAAACCGCCGGAATGTCCGGGTTGAGCAGCAGGTCCATAGCGAACACCTGCCGGAGGTTCTTCGGTTCGACCCCAAACGCCCGCGGACCGCCGGATACGCGAGTTACCACGGTCTCCGGTTCGGTGTCGACCACGTGGCCCAACGCCGACTGAGAGGGCCCGCTGCGGAGGATGACGAACTGGTTGATGAGTGCATCCACACCGGGCAAGGACACTTTGTTCTTGGAGAAGAGTTGATCGACGGTGTGGGATTCGACCGCGACCTCGATAGCGCCTGTGTACAACTGCTCGACGGGAACCGTGTCGGCGCGGTAGTCCTGCACCTCGACACCCAGCTGGGCGCCTTTGATCCGCAACGCCGAATCCTTGGTGACCAACACAGGACGGTCGCCGTTGTCGCTCAAGTTCAAACAGGTGGCCAGAATCCTGTGATCGGTCGTAAAAGGATCGAAGACCGCTGGCAGCCGAGGCGATTGGGTGCCGTTCAATTCGATGCGCAACGTGCCACCCGTCGGCAAGACCGCCGCGTCCCGCAAGCCGCCCGGCTCTGATGCGCCCAAACCTTCCAGGAGGCGGAGGGCGGAGCGTGCGTTGGCCCCGACCTCATCCGAACGGGTCTTGTGACGGTCGAGTTCTTCTACGACGACGAGCGGGAGTACCAATTCGTGTTCGTCGAATCGGAAGAGAGCATGAGGGTCGGCGAGGAGTACGCAGGTATCGAGGACATATCTACGGGCCAATCCGCCTTCTCCTTGCCGGTAGCTTCCCGCCAAGCCTCGACGCTCGAGGACGGAAAGGCAAGGATCTCGGGTGCGGTGGAGGCAGAAATCGACCCGTCGGGGCGTGTCAGTTCCCCTGGAAACTGCTGAGGAAGGTGGCCTCGTTGATCCAGTCGCTCACCCGATCGGCGGGAACATCGATGGCGGCGGCCAGTGCCCCTGCCTCGGCGGCACGAAGTCCTGCCAGGCTGGTGATTCCGGCATCTTCCAGACGGGCCGCATAGACGGGCCCGATGCCCTTGATGATGGTGAGATCATCCTTCTGCGAGGGCCGTTCCTCGATCGGTGGCGGATGGGGAGCCACCCGGAACGTGGGTGGTTCCGGCTCGCGGGGAAGGGCCAGGGATATGAACCGGTCTCGCATGACCCAGATCACCGTGCCGAGACCGGCGAGCACCGCGGAGAATCGAAACACTCTTTTCACGGAACCGATCATACCAAGCGACGCGCTGGGCGTCCCTTATCCGGGTCTGCGACCTATCCCCAGCACCCCCGGGATTCCGCCCAGTGGATCCAACCACCCTGGTTGACGAGCCAGGCTGAGACGGCGGTGTTGGCATGGGCGTTGTGGATGTCGGCCCCTGCCCACCCGGCGGCTGCGGATCGCTCCGCCCAGAAGCGGGGAAGTTGCTGGAACAACCCGGCCGCACCAGAAGAAGGGTTGGTTGCACGCGGATCCCAGCGCGACTCGCAATACGCGACATCCAAAGCCAATTCCACGTCTTGTGGTTGGAAGAACAAGGCGATAATGCCGCGCACATCCGCTTCGCTCAGCCCTCCCTCGGCCGGCTGGCTGGTGGTGGTGGTCGCAGGCGGTACCGTCGTCGTGGTGCTGGTGGGCACCGTCGTCGTGGTCGATGGCGTCGGGATGCCCGGTGAGACGGCCCGCTCGGGGGGAGCGTCCTCAGGTCTCGTCGTCGTTACCTCAGGCCGTTCGCCGAGCAGATCCGAGATCAGGGCATCCTCGGCCGGCAGATCGGAGAAACCGGGCGCCGAACGCAACCCGCTGCTGAAGGCGAGGGCGACGACCCGGCCCGAGGTTGAGCCCCAGTCGGTACCCGCCGACAGCGGCGTGGCAACAGTCGTGGATGTAGTTGTGATGGGCGTGGTTTGCGGCGAAAAGGCCGCGAACCCGGCAACTGCCAGCAGCGCAAAGATGAGCCAAAGGGCGAAGGCTGCCAAGCGAGCGAAACGCATGATGTTCTCCGCCTTCTCAATTCTCCCGAGCAGGTCCAGCGCGGACCGATGCGAAACTGACGAAACCCTAGAGGTGATCGCGAATCTATTGCAAACCGTTGTAGGAAGGTCCTCGGCTCGTTTGAGTGCTGTTTCTCGTGTGGGATGCAGTACTCGAGATCGGTCGGTACGATCCGGGACGCCGTGCGCGTCGATTACTACCTACCTCCCACATGCCTGCAGGCTGTAGCCGATCGGGCCCGACGAGCCGCGACGCTGGGCTATGACGGGTTCTTCACCGCCGAGACGAATCACGATCCTTTTCTGCCGCTGGGAGTGGCCGCGGGCGTGGCGCCTTCGCTCGAATTGGGGACCGGGATCGCCGTAGCGTTTGCCCGTTCCCCGATGGTGGTTGCCCACACGGCCTGGGACCTGGCCGCAGGCAGTGACGGCAAGTTCATCCTCGGACTCGGCACGCAGGTCAGGGCGCACCTCACCCGCCGGTTCTCCACTGCATGGACGGCTCCCGGTCCGCGGCTGCGTGAGTACCTACGGGCGCTGCGCACCATCTGGTCGGCCTGGCAGGAGGGCGGACCGCTTCGTTTCGAAGGGGACTACTACCAGTTCTCACTGATGACGCCGTTCTTCGATCCCGGTCCGATCGACCATCCCGCCGTGCCGTTGTTCATCGCCGGGGTCGGGCCGTACATGACCAGACTGGCGGGTGAAGTCTGCGACGGGATCCATGTTCATCCTTTTCATACCGTCCGGTATCTCGACGAAGTGACTTTGCCCGCTGTCGAGGAAGGCGCCTCTTCGGCGGGCCGCGACCCGGCGGACGTTGCCATAGCCGCCGCGGTGTTCGTGGCGACCGGCCGTACGGAGGAACAGATTGATCTGGCCAGAGAAGCGGTCCGAAAGCAGATCGCCTTCTACGCGTCTACACCCACCTACCGCCCCATCCTCGATCTTCACGAATGGGAGGTCGGTCCGCAGTTGAGTGCGCTGGCCAGGCGTGGGGAGTGGGATGCCATGGCCGGGCTGATCGACGACCAGATGCTCGATGAGGTGGCGGTCACCGGGGCGTCCGACATCGTCGGCAGTTTACTGCTGGAACGATACGGGAGCCGCTTGCAGCGTATGGCCTTCTACGGAGCAGGCCCCGGTGTGACACCCGGTCTTGACGACGACGATTGGGAAGCCATCATTGATGCCATCCATTCATGAGATTCGTTGCCACCTTGTTCATGGTCGGGGTCATGCTCGTCGTTGCCGGGTGCTCGGCAGGTTTCGGCTCGCAGCTCGGGGCGATCGCAGATACGGTCCCCTCGACCAGTACCTCGATGTCCACATCGACGACGGTCGCAACGACAATCGCGACGACGCCACCCACCATCACGTCGACGACGACCATCCCCCCTTCGCCACCGCCGGTCATCAGTTTCGCCGGTGACACTTCGTTCACGCACGGCCTGGCCTCATACGACCCGTTGGGCGAAGTGGAGGAGTTGCTGTCGGCTCCGGACCTGACGGTCGTCAACCTGGAGACGACGATCGCCGAGGCGGACGTGGGCCGGGCCTACGCCAAGAAGTACACCTTCAAATCACCACCGGAAACCACCGGCTTGCTGGCGGGGGCCGGCATCGACGGGGTGGCGCTGGGTAACAATCACACGCTCGATTTCGGGCCGCCGGCCCTCTTCCGCACCATGGAACTGCTGGACCAGGCCGGGGTGGCCCGCGCCGGAGCGGGGGAGGGTCAGTCCGAGGCGTATGCTCCCATGGTTTTCGAGGTGGCCGGGCGCCGCATCGCCATCCTGTCGTTTTCCCGGATTCTCAGCGACCCGTCCTGGGCGGCCGACACGGATCGGCCCGGTATCGCTTCGGCCTACCAAGACTGGATCCCGGAGACGCTGGCGGCAGTCGAACGAGCGGGCACGGACACCGACCTGGTGGTGGTCATGGTCCACTGGGGCATGGAGCTTCATTATTGCCCTGAGCCGTACCAGCGTCAGCTGGCCACCGCCTGGGTGGAAGCAGGGGCCGATCTGGTGGTCGGCAGCCACCCGCATGTTCTGCAGGGCGTAGAGCAGATCGGCGACGCGTTGGTTGTGTATTCGACCGGCAACTTCGCCTTCCCCTCGGCCCGAGGTCTGTCGGGCGACAGCGCCGTGTTCGAGTTCACCTTCGCTGAGGAGGGTACGACGATGGTTGCCCATCCGATCCACATCATCACCGGACGGCCTCATCCGGCCGATGATGCGCAATCATCCGAGATTCTCGCTCTGCTCTCCGACCATTCCTTCGGCTACGTGTTCGATGAACGAGGAGTAGCCATCCCCACCGACCGGCCGGGGGAGTGTGGATGAGGAGGCGAGGTCTCGGGTGAAGCCGGGGAGGGAGGAGTTCGGTTCTTGTTCTTCGTTCCTGGTTCGTCTACCTGAAACCCGGAACCCTCCCCAGGTTGGCGGGGAGGAACCACATCCCCGCCTTGGGCGGTACTCGTTCCCAACCGGGTCGCTTTGCTCGCCGGGGGGGAGGGGAGGAGGGGGGAGTAACTACGGGCGCAACAAGTCGCTCGGTAAATGGCCAACGTCGTTGATCCCCAGCAACTGGGGGCCGGGCAAGGCCATCGTGGTGATGGAGGCGTTGGTGAGCGGGCCGAAAGGTCCGCCGAATGCCGTGCCCGACAACCCGGCCGCCCACAACGCCAGCAGCCCGCCCGGGCCCCCATGGGTCGAGACGACGACCAGGTCTTGATCGGTGAGTCCGGCCGCCAGTTCTTGGAAGGCTTCTATCACCCGGACCCGCACATCGGCCCAGCGTTCCCCATCGGGACGGGCCACGTCTTCGCCTTCATGGTACCGCCGCCAGGCGTCGGGCCAGCGGAGGGCGATCTCGTCGGCCACCAACCCGCCCCACTGCCCATTGGCGATCTCCCGCCAGCGCGGGTCGGCTTCGATCCCGAGCCCGAGGTCCCCGGCTACACCTTCGACCGTGTCCAGGCAGCGCCGCAGGTCGCTGGAGACGATGCGGGTGATCGGCATCCTTCGCAAGCGGCGGGTGAGCGCTTCGGCCTGCTTCCGCCCGAGCGGCGAAAGGGCGACGTCGTTCTGGCCTATGAAGCGACGCTCGGCGTTGCCTTCGGCCTCTGCATGACGGAGGACTAGCACGGTCGGTCGGCTCATGGCCCCAGATGGTACCCCCCGCCGCCGACTCAGCGGACTGCGGCCAGGGCGGTCGGCAGGCGGGGGTCGGCTGCCGCGGTGCGGAGGCCTGACGCAGCCACCCGGATCAGAGAGACCGGTCCCCAACCTGATTCAAACTGGCCGGCCAGGTCTGCCCCGTGTCCCTTCTTGGCCAGCGCCCGCGCGGTCCTTGTGCCGGCGGTTGCTTCCAGCCGAATCATCTCAGGTTGATGGTCGATCACCCAGCGGGGGCGCGCCTGGGCCTCGGCGGGAGTGAGGCGGCGATGCAGGAGATGGGCGGCGACCTGCAGGAGGAGCTGGGGCTGGTACGAGCCGCCCCGGGTGCCCAACAGCAGCTCCAGCCGCCCATCTTTGGTCCACAGGGTGGGCGAGAGGGTGTGTAAGGGCCGCTTGCCCGGAGCCAACTCGTTCGGGTGGCCGGGCTGCAGGTTGAATCCGGCTCCCCGGTTGTGCAGAAAGAAACCTCCGTCTTCCACGCCGATGCCTCCACCAAAACCGGTGTAGTTGGATTGGATCAGCGAGACGCCCATGCCTTGGCGATCGACAACACAGAGGTAGGCGGTGCCGCCGGGTGGGGCGGTCGCCGACGGCCACCGGGCCGCGGTGTGCCGGTCGATGCCGGCCAGGCGGGCGGACAGCCGGTCGTGGCTCAGCAACTCATCCTGCGGAAGAGGGGCGAAATCCGGATCGGCAACGAGGTCTCCCAGCTCCCATGCCACTGCCCGGTAGGCCTCGATCAACAGGTGGAAGAAGTCGGGATGATCCGGGTCGGAAGGCGGGTCGAGCCGCTCAAACAACCAGGCCGCCGCCAGCGTCAGGTAGCCCTGCGAGTTGGGGGGCACCGTCCACCCCGTCAATCCGAACACTTCGAGGGTGAGGGGTTGGACCCAGTCGCTCCTGATCCCGGCCAGGTCGTCCATCGTGATACGCCCGCCGGTCGCCCTCGAGATCGCCCGGCCGGGTTGCCCTTCGTAGAAAGCCTGCCGGCCTCCGGAGGCGATTACGTCGAGGGTCGACGCCAGGTTGGGCCGGACCACGATATCGCCGGGGGCGGGTACTCGACCGCCCGGGTACAACCCGGCCGCCGCATCCTGAGGGGCCAGACGTTCCTGCAATCGTTCCAGCCCTCCGGACAGTTCCGCCGAAACCGCGAAGCCCTCGGTGGCATAGCGGATGGCAGGTTCGAGCACTCTGGCCAGCGGCAACCGGCCAAAGCGATCGGCCAGAGCCGACCACCCTTCGACACAGCCGGGCACGGTAACGGCCTCCGGATGGGTGTAGGGAACGGTCGAGAACCCGCCGGCCCGTAGCGCCTCGGCGTCCGCCCGGCGGCCGGCCCGTCCGGAGGCGTTGAGCACCGCCGGGACGGCTTCCCCGGGTTGGTGCACGAGAGCGAAGAGATCACCGCCGACCCCACAGGTCTCGGGGGCAACGACGCCTTGCACCGCATTGGCGGCTATGGCGCCGTCGAGAGCATTGCCGCCGGCCGCCATGATCTCGAGGGCGGCCAGGGTCGACAGATGATGGGGGGCCACGGCGGCTTCGCCGTATCCGGAAGCCTGGCTGGGGGGTACCGGCCGCGCAGTCACGAGGGCATCAGCGGCGCAGCTGGGGAACCTGGCGGTTGAGGGCGTCGAGCACCGCCCGGACGGCCGACTGCGACGGGTCCTGCCCGACGATCGCCGACCCGACCATGAAACGCTCCTCCCCGCCGCTCACCATCACGATCTGCGCCACCGCCACCGGACGATTGCCGACCATCGGCGTCTCGAGGGCGACCAGGGCCAGGGCGATGTCGTCGCCGATCGCCTGCTCGAGAGCATGCAGGGTGGCTTCGCCCACCAGGCGCAGGCGGGTGGCGAAGGCGCTCGGGCCGGTCGCTTCCCCGATGAACATTTCGTTCTGCCACCCGAGTGTTACCGAAACGTGCAACCTGGTGCCTTCCGGCACCTCTTTGATCTCGATGATGGCGGCCCGTTCCTTCTGGCCGATCTCGTCGTTTTCGATCTGCACCACCGAGATGACCCGCCGGTCGATGGTCAGGCCAAAGGAGGCCATGGCCAGCGATTGCACGTCGCGTACCACCTGTTTGGCAGTCTTGCCGGGTGAGGCAAGGACATGCACTTCACTGATCGTGCCGTTGTCACCGACCACCCGGACGGCGTCCACTGTGGGTAGCCGGCAGAGGGTCTCTTCCAATTCTCGTTGTTTCACACGGCCAGAGTAGCGTTGGCAGGGGTGCCCGGTTGCCTTTCAACCCTTGAGCGGGACTGGTGGGACTGCTAACTTATCCTCAGCCGTCACTCAATGTGGTGGCCCGGGCGGGAAGAGGCCGGCGCGCTGCCGGTTGGTCCGGAGTCTGAGGTAGGGCAAGAGGCTGCCTCCGTAAAACTGACAACTGAAGGTTTCCCCGACCACACCGGTCGGGGAGGCGCACCGGGCTTGCTCGTCGACCCAGAGTGTTACCCAGCGAAGCGGATCTTCGATTGGACACAGCGTCCCGTCGAAACTCAAAAACCTGGAGGAACTCTCTTTGAAGAGCAAGATCACCAAGTTGATCGCTATTGCAAGCAGCCTGGCGGCGTTGATCGTCGCCGGAAGCGCAAGTATCAAGATTGGGTAGCGACAAGCCCGGAGCGCCGACCTTTCGGGAGGCGAGTGCAGTTGCACGGGGCAAAACGACGCAAGATCCAGATCGCAGCTTCCTACGCAGTGCTGGGCCTGGTCGTGCTGGGCGTCCTCATCTGGCAGCAGAAGTTCCCCCCTCTCGCCCTGTGGCTGGCCTTTGCGGTCGCCTTCGCCTTCTTCGACTGGCGGTCGGTCGAAGTCAACGACCGGATGCTGATGAGCCCCACCGTGATGGTGGCCTTGACCGCGGCGGTGGCCTTTGGTCCGGGCACCGCCGCGCTCGGGGTGGCCGCCATGGCCGCCCTGGGGGCGTTCAGTGCCGACGACTTCCGTCAGCGGCGCTGGTTCCAACCGATCGCCAACTTCGGCCAGCTGGTGGTCACCGCCGGTGTCTCGGTCTTCGTCCTCGAGTGGTTCCTGCAGCAGGCTCCCCTGCCATCAACCGGCAACACGTTCTGGTTGTGGATCGCTGCCGGAAGTGCGGTGGCGGCAGTTGTCCATGGGCTAGTCAACTACACCTTCGTCACCGTGGCGGTGCGGGCGGTTTACGCGAAACGCGACCTGCGCCCCTGGTCCAATCTCGGCCAACTGTTGCCATCGTATCTGCTGATGGGGTTCGTTGGTGGCCTGCTCGGAGCCACCTACACCATCCTGCCGGTGGTCCTGCCGCTGGTGTTCGTGATGTTCATCGTCGGCTACCTCTCCTTTGCCTCCTACGGGCAGCTGCGGGAAGCTCACGAAGCCACCTTGCGTGGTTTCATCAAGGCGCTGGAAGCCAAAGACCTCTACACGCGCGGCCACACGGAACGGGTGGCCTACTTCGCCCAGCTGGTGGGGGAGGAGATGGGCTTCAACGGGACCCGGTTGGAGCGATTGCGATGGGCGGCCCTGATCCACGACGTCGGGAAACTGGCCGTGCCCCGCGACCTGATCCGCAAGAAGGGCAAGTTGACCGAGGACGAGTACGAAGAATTGCAGGTCCACGCCCACGTGGTCGAGGAGATCCTGGCCGAGGTCGAGTTCTTGCGCCCGATGGTCGAGATCGCCTCCAGCCACCACTCCCACTACGACGGCGGTGGGTACGGCGGAGTCGGCCACACCCACGGTGAACAACCCTCGTCGGAAGCCTGCATCCTGGCGGTGGCCGACGCATTCGACGCAATGACCAGCACCCGTTCCTACCGGATGGCCCTCAGCCAGGACTACGCCTTTTCCGAGCTGCGCCGCAATGCAGGATCACAGTTCGACCCCGAGGTCGTTGAAGCGCTATCCCGGGCGCTGGGGCGCACCTCCGAGCGGTACGGCTCGCCCC
>DATEVB010000175.1:0-5206 GCA_035282865.1 Acidimicrobiia bacterium
GAATGCGGACCGGCCGCCGAGCTGATACGACCGGAGGCCGAACGGGTCGGGAGGGTCGGGTTGTCCTACGGGAGCGAGCTCACCAAGGAAGTGAACCGCCGGCAACTGATCGACCTGCGCCCCAAGATGGAGTCGGTCGAAGTGCGCCTGGCCGACATGGACCGGATGGGTGTCGATGTCCAGGCCATATCGATCTCTCCGTACCAGATGTACTACTGGGCTGAACTGGAGATAGGCTCGGAAGCTGCCCGGTTGATAAACGACGAGCTGGCCGAAACCATCGCCAACCACCTCGGGCGCCTGATCGGACTAGGTACCGTGCCGCTGCAGGACACCGGCGCGGCGATTGCCGAGCTGGAGCGGTGTGTCGGTGAGCTGGGATTCCGCGGGCTGGAAGTGGGCACTAACGTCAACGGCGAAGATCTTTCCTCGGCCCGTTTGGAGCCATTCTGGGCCAGAGTGGAGGAACTGGGCGCAGTTGTGTTCATACACTCGACGGGCTTCACCCAACCGGATCGGATCATGGATCACTACTTCGTCAACGTCATCGGCCATCCGCTGGAGGGCACCCTGGCTGCCAGCCACCTGATCTTCGATGGGGTGATGGAGCGGCATCCGGCGCTCAAGATCGTGATGGCTCATGGCGGTGGCTATCTCCCGGCCTATGCCGCCAGAATGGATCACGCCTACCACGCCCGTCGGGACGTCCGGGAAGGCCTTCCCAGACCCCCCGGCACCTACCTGCGGCAGTTCTACTTCGACACGATGGTCTTCGAGCCCGATCAGCTCGGCTTCCTGATCGGCAAGTACGGTGCCGACCACATCTTGTTGGGGACGGACTACCCATACGACATGGGGGAGTCGGATCCGCTTGGTCTGATCGGGCGGGTAGCCGGCCTGGGCGACCAGGAGGTGGCCGCAATTGCCGGCGGCAACGCAGCTTGGCTGCTCGGGCTCTAGGGCACGAGGACGTATTTGGCCCCGCCCGCTTGCATCCCGGCCCACGCCCGCCCGATTTCATCGAGTGGGACTGCAACTACGTCGAGGGTCAATGACCCCTCGACCGATCGCCCCACCATCGTGCGATAGGCATCGGCGAACACATCGCGGGGTGCTCCCAGGTTGCTGTAGCCGAGGACGTTGAGTTGCTTGCCGCACACCGTCGATGACGCGAATGTGGCGGTGACTCCCGCCGGCGAGCCGACTTGAACGATTCGGGCGCGCGGGGCGGCAATCGAAAGCGCCGCTTCGAACGGCATACCGAACAGTGGGTCGTAAACCACTGTTGGGGCAGTCTCGCAGGCGGTGAGCAGCGCCTCGGGGAGGTTCTCAGCTCCGAGCCATACCATCGCGTCTGCCAGGGCAGCTACCTCATCCAACCGCCCTGGTCCCGTTCCGCCGCCACGATTCGTGCCGCTCCGGCATAACGGGCGGCTTGCAGGGCGATCCGCCCGGCTGTGCCGGTCGCACCCAGCACCAGGACCACATCCTCAGGCCCTGCTTTGGCCCGCCAGATGATCGGCAGCCATCCGGCCGCTCCAGCGGTGCCCGGAGCGGCAGCCACCCCGGAATCAACCCCGTCGGGGAGTTCGATGATGAGCGAGTCCTCCGACGCCACGAACCAGTCGGCTGCGGTTCCATTGCGAGTCACACCCAGCCCTCCTCCGCAGGCAAACGCCATCCGGCCAGCTTCTGGGTCTGAGGTGATCCGCCCTACGCCCTCGAGCCCAACCACGTAGGGGAGAGGTGGATGACCTTTGTGAAAAGAGGCCCCGGGAAATCGCTAGGTCGGCCGGATTCAGCGAGGCTGACTGCATCTCGAAAAGGATCTCGCCCGGGGCCGGATCCGGTTGGGGGATGTGTCCGAGGCTGGGTGCTTTTCCGATCTCGCCGACGATGGCAGCCTTTATCAGTCGACCGCCCGAGCGGCAATGAAATCGATCTCGATGAGCCATTCCGGTCTGGCCAGACCGGCGATATACATGAGCATGGAAGCCGGTCGGTGCCCGTCGAGGTTTGTTTCCCTGATGGCAGCCGCCTGGGCATGGTCGGCCCGGTCGACCAAAAGCATGTTCAGTTGGACGATGTCGGAGATCTCCATGCCGGCGGCGGCGAGCACCGTTCGGATGTTGTCCCAGACCAAACGGGATTGCTCTTCGATACCCTCACCGACGGATCCGTCTGCCCTTACGCCGGTCTGACCGGCTCCGAAGAGAATACGATGGGGGCCATCCAACTCGATGCCGTGGGAGTAGGTGGCAAACGGTCCGGCGACGCCGGGGGGATTGTGCTTCTTCATAGGAGCTCCTCTCATGGGCGGGGCGCTGTTGCTTCAAGTGAGCCTAGATACCCCAGGGGTGGATCCTGGACGAGGTCGTTGCAGAGGGCGTCCTATCGGGACGGGGGGTGTTCGTTTCGGTCGGACAGACTGTGAGCGGTGCGACCAACAGTGAGTTCGATGTCGACGCGGGAACGGACCCGCCCGACGTCCACCGGACCTGGAACGGCTCACCCAGCGGCTCGGAATCTGAGGCACCGGCCACTGGACTGACTCGAACGCTGATGCGCCGACGCGCTAGTTCTACCGTTATCTGGAAAGCACCGATTCGGCTCGAGCACATTCACGCCGTCCGAAGCCTCACCTACCCACTCGGCAGCGGACGGGGACCGGCGATCCCGGCACGCCCGTTGGCGTTCTCCCTGGTCTGACAACACCTAAGCCTCCCCACCTTGGATCGCGGCGAGGGCTAACCTTGCTCCTCCCGGAAGGAGGGATTGCGTTGCCGAGCCGACACCTGACCGTCACCCATTGGGGTGCGTATGAGCTGGAATCGGACGGAACGCAGATCATCGCCGTCCGCCCCTTCGCCGACGATCCTGATCCATCGCCGATCGGGCAATCGCTCAAAGATGTCGCTCGTAGCCGGGTGGCCCGCCCCTCGATCCGCCGCAGCTGGTTGCTTGACGGTCCTGGAGCCGCCACGGAGCTGCGCGGGGCGGAACCGTTCGTGGAGGTCGGCTGGGACACTGCCCTCGATCTCGTGGCCGGTGAGCTTGATCGCGTACGGAGCCGGTACGGGAATGAGGCGATTTTCGGAGGATCGTACGGGTGGGCAAGTGCCGGTCGGTTTCACCACGCCCAGAGCCAGCTCCGGCGGTTCCTTGCATCCATCGGGGGGTACACGGCCAAGGTCGATACCTACAGCCACGCAGCCGCCGAGGTCATCGTGCCGCATGTGGTAGGGATGAGCTACGCTGAGCTGCAGGCAGCCCACACCTCCTGGCCCGTGATCGCCGAGCACACGGATCTCATCGTCGCTTTCGGAGGCATCCCGGTCAAAAACGCCCAGGTGCAGAGCGGAGGCCACGGGCGACACCTGTTGCGCAGCTGGCTGGAGAAGTCGGCGGCGCGGGGGACCCGCTTTGTCAACATCTCGCCGATTCGCGACGACCTCCTCGACACTCTCGGAGGTCGATGGCTGGCGGCCCGCCCCAACACCGATGTTGCGGTGATGCTGGGCCTGGCCCACGCCATCGTTGCCGCCGACCGGCAGGACACCGAATTCCTCGACCGATACTGCGTCGGTTGGGATCGCTTACGAGCGTACCTGACAGGGGAGAGCGACGGCGTTGCGAAGACCCCCGAGTGGGCGGCCGCCCTGTCGGGGATCGATGCAGACATGATCCGCGATCTGGCGTCCGAGATGGTCGAGGGACGCACGTTGATCAACGCGAGTTGGTCGGTGCAGCGAACCGACCACGGTGAGCAACCCTATTGGATGGTCATAGCCCTGGCCGCCGTGTTGGGGCAAGTCGGTCTCCCCGGTGGGGGGTTCGGGCTCGGCTACGGGGCGATCGGCTCCATCGGCAACGGCGCCACACGCCTCCTCGGGCCGAGTCTGCCCAGCCCACCCAACCCGGTAACGACCTTCATCCCGGTCGCTCGCATCTCGGATCTCCTCCTCAACCCGGGTGGGACCTTCGACTACAACGGAGGCACCTACACCTACCCCGACACACATCTTGTCTACTGGTGCGGAGGCAACCCGTTTCACCATCACCAGGATCTCAATCGCCTGCTGGTTGCCTGGCGGAAGCCGGATACGGTCGTGGTCCATGAGCCCTTCTGGTCGGCGACGGCCCGACATGCAGATGTCGTTCTCCCCGCCACCACGCCGCTAGAAAGGAATGACCTGGGCGGAGCGGCGGCAGACGATTATTTGTTCGCGATGGCGAAGGCCGTTGAACCGATCGGGCAGGCGCGCCACGATTACGACATATTCTCTGCTCTGGCCGACCGGCTGCACGTCGGCGGCTCCTTCACCGAAGGTCGAACCGCTGATGAGTGGGTGCGGCATCTCTACGATGAGTTCCGGGTCATGAACCCCGGGCAGCCCGATTACGACGAGTTCGTCCGGCTCGGGTTCCTCCACCACGGTCCGGACGATCCTGCGCAACGGGTGGTGCTGTTTGAGGCTTTTCGATCCGACCCGGACGAGCATCCGCTGGGCACGCCGTCCGGACGGATCGAGCTGTACTCGGAGACCATCGCCGGATTCGGCTACGAAGACTGCCCCGGTCACCCGAGTTGGCTCGAACCGGCCGAATGGCTGGGAAACGCCGGATCTGCGCATCCGCTGCATCTGATTTCGAACCAGCCGACCACCCGACTGCACAGTCAGTGGGACCACGGGGAAACCAGCCGGGACGGCAAGGTGGCGGGCCGGGAGCCGTTGCGGATCCATCCGATCGACGCCACCGCCCGGGGGATAACCTCAGGTGACTTGGTGCGGGTTTTCAACGCCCGCGGCGAGTGCCTAGCGGGCGCCGTGATCGATGACCGCGTGCGTCCCGGCGTCGTCCAGCTGGCCACCGGCGCCTGGTACACGTCCTCTCAACCGGGTGTGCCCGGGGCTGTCTGTCTGCACGGCAACCCCAATGTGGTGACCCGGGACGCGGGCAGCTCCCGGCTCGCCCAAGGACCAACGGCTCACACCTGCCTGGTCGAGGTGGCTCGCTACGAAGGAGACCGGCCGACGATTCACCCCTTCGATCCGCCGGAGTTTGTCGAGCTTTGATGCGGCCGGCCTGGTCGACGTAGACGTGCGAAGGTCGCCAAGTGCCGAACCCAGGCACCATTCTCTCCTTGGGCTCCGAGCCGTCCTGGATCTCCGAGGTTCACCTTTCGGTCTGACTGCACCGGGTG
>DATEVB010000176.1:0-30281 GCA_035282865.1 Acidimicrobiia bacterium
GAAAGAGAAGCTGCTCAACGATTTCTGGCACTTCCTGATCCCGGTGGCCGTCTCGCTGGGCCTGGTCGGTGTCTTGATGCTCAAGCAACCGGACCTGGGGACGGCGGTGGTCATCTACGGGGCCGCCATCACGGTTATCACCGTGTCGGCCGCGCCCATCCGGTACGTCATCATGACCACGTTGTCGGGAACTGCGCTCGGTATGCTGATGGCGCTGGCCGAGCCGTACCGCCGGGCGCGAGTGATATCGTTCCTCGACCCCTTCAGCGACAAGCTCGGGGACGGGTGGCAGGTCGTGCAGAGCCAGCTGGCGCTCGGTACCGGGGGTGTGTTCGGCGTCGGGTTAGGGGCCAGCCGCGCTCGATGGTCGTTCCTTCCCAACGCTCACACCGACTTCATCTTCGCCATCATCGGAGAGGAGACCGGTTTCGCGGGGGGCGTGATCGTGCTGGTTCTGTTTGCGTGGCTGACCGTGGTCGGGATCGCCATTTCCTACCGAGCTCCCGACCGGTTCGGCCGCATGCTGGCCGCCGGGTTGGTTGCCTGGTTGTCCCTCCAGGCGCTGATCAACATCGGGGGAGTGGTCGGCGCACTTCCCGTCACCGGCATGCCGCTTCCGTTCGTGTCATACGGCGGCAGCGCCTTGCTGACGGTCATGGGTGCTGCCGGGATCCTCGTCAATATCGCCCGGCAAGGTGAACCCAGGGCGCGGCGTCGATGAGCTACGCCATCGCGGCGGCAGGCACGGGTGGACACGTTTTCCCGGCCTTGGCGGTGGCTGAAGCACTCCTGCAACGCGGGGTAACACGATCCGACATTGTGTTTGTCGGCGGCGACCGGTTGGAGGCAACGGTCTTCCCGGCGGAAGGTTTTCCTTTCGCGCCGCTCGACCTTCAGAGCCTGCGGAGGAGCCTCACCCCTCGCAACCTCCTGCTGCCGCTGGTGGTTGCCCGGGCGGCTCGCCGGGCCCAACAGGAAATGGCCGATCGGGGGGTAAAGGTCGTCCTCGCCATGGGCAGTTATGTAACGGTGCCGGTAGGGTGGGCCGCCCGGCGATTGGTGATACCGCTCTTCCTCCACGAACAGAACGCCGAGGCCGGGTTGGCCAACCGGGTGATGTCGAGGCTGGCCAAGGCCACCTTCGTATCATTCGCCGATACAAAGGGTATTGGCCGACAGGTCTTGGCCGGTAACCCGGTCCGACGAAGTCTGGCCGGATTCACCCGGCCGGAACTCCGGCATCAGGCAATGAACCGGTATGGACTTTCGCCCGGACCCGTTGTGATCGGGGTCTTCGGTGGGAGCCTCGGCGCCGGTGCCATCAATCAGGCGGTCACCTCCCTGGTGCAGCAGTGGAGCGGACCACCCATCCAGATACTCCACCTGGCGGGCCGCGCCCACGAAGACGACATGCGCGCCATTTCCGAGCAGGCCGTTGTACCGTGGACCATCCTCGGATTCGAAGAAGAGATGCAGTATTTCTACGCAGCATGTGACATCGTCATCGCCCGGGCGGGTGGGGCGGTTGCGGAGATCGCCGTTACCGGGACGCCGGCTGTGCTCGTTCCCGGCAGGTTCGGCGGTGGGCACCAGATGAGCAACGCAGCCCGGTTCGAAGACGCCGGAGCAGCGGTGGTGGTCACCGAGGAACGACTGGGTGTGCTGCCACAGATCCTCGAGCCCCTCGTTGCGGATTCCCAGATGCGCAGGCGCATGACCCAAAGGCTCAAGGATTTTGCCCATCCCGAAGCTGCGGACGTACTAGCACGAGAGCTCCAGCAAGCCCATGGTTGATCTTGGCACGCCTCGCAAGATCCATGTGATAGGCGCCGGCGGGTCCGGGATGAGTGGACTTGCCAAGCTGCTCTCACAGATGGGGCATTCCCTGACCGCCTCGGACCTCAAGATGAGCCCCACCCTGGCAGGTCTGGCCGACCTGGGCATCGAGGTGTGGGCCGGCAGCCGCCCCGAGGCCATGTCGGGATTAGACCTCGTCGTGGCGTCGTCGGCGATTCCGGACGTCGACCCGGAAGTCGTCGCAGCCCGTCAGAATGGTATTGGGATATGGGAACGACCCCGGCTATTGAGCGAATTGACGGCCCACCTGCCCACCGTTGGGGCCACAGGAACCCACGGGAAAACGACGAGCACGGCGATGCTCGTCGCCGCGTTGCGGGCCACCGGATTGGATCCTTCCTTTGTGGTTGGAGGTGAACTCACCGACCTGAGAACCAATGCATCGCTCGGCGAAGATGACCTCCTGGTGCTCGAGGTAGATGAGGCATTCGGCACGTTCCTCGACCTGAGCATCAAGGGGTTGATGGTCACCAACGTCGAGCCCGACCATCTCGACTATTACCACAATCTCGATCGCCTCGAAGACGCCTTTGTCGAGGTCGTACGCTCCGTCGAAGGGCCGGTGGTGGTCGGGATCGACGATCCGGGTGGGAGGCGGCTGGCGGAACGCACCGGGCGATCAACCTACGGCACCAACGAAGATGCCGACTGGTTGATCACCGACGTTCGCCACCGAGACTGGTCGGTCCGGTTCTCACTCACCGGTCGTGGAAAAACATGGGAGGTCGACGTCGCCCAGCCCGGGTTGCATGTAGCCCGCAACGCGGCCGGAGCACTGGCGCTGGTTGGAGAACGCGGTCACGATGTCGACCGAGCGGCGGCAGGATTGGCGACATTCGGCGGTGTGCGTCGCCGTTTCGAAGTGCGCGGCAAGGTCAACGGGGTCACGATCATCGACGACTACGCGATCCACCCGACCGAGATTGCGGCGGTCTTGCAGGTCGCCGAACGAGGCGACTGGCAACGGATCTGGGCTGTCTTCCAGCCGCACCGCTATTCGCGTACTGGGGAGTTCCATCATGAGTTCGGCGGGTCCTTCTCGGGGGCTGATGAGGTGGTGATCACCGACGTGTACGCCGCCGGCGAAACACCCGAACCTGGGGTAACGGGTGAACTGGTCGCCGATGCCGTACGGGCCCGAACGAAAGCCCACGTCAGCTATATTCCCCACCGCGCCGACCTGGCCGAGTTCCTCGCCGACGAGGTGGGGCGTGGCGATCTGATTCTGACCCTCGGAGCAGGGGACATCACGACGCTGGCCGGTGAACTTGCTCCTCTCCTGGAGTCACGCCGCATATGAGCGCGCTCGACGATCTCGTTGTATCCGGGGCGCTCCGTTCGGGGGTTTCCATAGCCGGCCTGACCACATACAAGCTGGGCGGTCCGGCCCGCTACTACCTCGAGGCGGAAGACGAAGCGCAGCTGGTTTCGATCGGGGATTCGGTCCGGGACGAACCCTTGCTGGTTCTCGGGCGCGGCAGCAATCTGATCGTCAGCGACGAAGGGTTCCCAGGTCTCGTGGTTCACCTGGGCGCCGGTTTCGTGGGAACCGAGCTCGGCGGGGACGGAACGGTCACCTCCGGGGCGGCCACGTCGATGCCCTCATTGGCTCGCACCTGCGCTCAGGCGGGCCGGGGTGGCCTGGAGTTCTTGATAGGGATACCGGGCTCGGTCGGCGGAGGTGTCCGGATGAACGCGGGTTGTCATGGCTCCGAAACCAAGGATTGGCTGCGGTCGGCGCGCGTGGTCGAGCTGAGACACGGGACGGTGAGTGAACGAAAGCCAGACGACCTGGAAATGACGTACCGCCGCACCAACCTCCAAGCCGATGAGGTTGTCACCTTCGCCACCTTCACCACAGAACCCCGGGAACGACACGCCATGGAGGAGACCATGCGCGGCATCATCCGTTGGCGGCGCCGGCATCAGCCCGGCGGCACACTCAACGCCGGGAGTGTCTTCAAGAATCCGCCAGGCGATTCGGCCGGACGGGTCATCGATAGCCTGGGACTCAAGGACACCCGCATCGGTGGGGCGCATGTGTCCACCAAACACGCCAATTTCTTCGTGGCCGATAAAGGGGTGCGAGCCCAGGACGTGTACGACCTGGTGTGGGCGGTCCGTCGCCGGGTCGGTGTCGAACTCGGCATCTGGCTGCAGCCCGAAGTTCAGTTCGCCGGACCCTTCCGTCCTTCACCGGATGAGGAGGCACATTGACCACTCGTGTTGACCCTCGATTAGCCGAACGACGGCGCACCGTCGCCGAAGGCCATGCCCGCAAACGGTTACGGAGGATCTTCTGGGCATTGTTGGTCGTCACCCTCGTGGCGGCTGTGGGATGGGTAGCGCAATCGCCGTGGTTTTCTATCGCGCATATCGCGGTCTCGGGGGTGAGCGGCAGTGATACGCACAGGATTCTCCAGAAGGCCGGCGTCGTGGAAGGAACCCCTCTGATAGCAGTTGCGCCGGGCCGGGTGGAGGCTTTGCTCGAAGAAGATCCCTGGGTAGTCCAGGCGACGGTGCGTCGGGTGGTTCCCGATGCGGTCGAGGTGGCAGTGAATGAGCGCATCCCGTTGGCCTGGGTTCAGACGGGGAGAGGGTGGGCGGTCATCGCCGAGGATGCCACCGTGCTTCGTTATGACCCGGAAGCAGCCGGGCCGACGCTGGTCTTGGAAGCCGCTGCGCTGGATCGAGGTGATCGGTTCGAAGACCCGCAGGTAACGGGAGGAGTGGCCTTCCTGGTGGCGTTACCCCCCGACACCCGGAACCGTGTGTCCCTCACCGAGCAAGGTGGGGAACTGTGGGCCGACGTAGCCGGACTGCTCGTGCGCCTCGGACTCCCCACCGAAATGACTGAAAAGGCCTGGGCACTGCTGGCCATTCTCGACGAAGGGATCCCTCTCGGATCGGTGGTCAATCTGGTAGCCCCGACCCGCCCGGCTGTGGTCGAAGCTTAAACCTTCACTCAAACCTTAATCTTTTGGTCTTTGCTTGCCGGGGGATCAAGCGTAAGGTTCAGGTCAAACCTCATACTTTTTGAAAGGACATCACCATGGCGACATCTCGAGGGAGCTCGACGACCCAGAGCTATCTAGCGGTGATCAAGGTGGTGGGCGTCGGCGGAGGTGGCGTGAATGCGATCAACAGGATGATCGACGCCGGCGTGCGCGGCGTCGAGTTCATCGCTGTCAACACCGATGCCCAGGCGCTTTTGATGTCGGATGCCGACATCAAACTCGATCTAGGCAGGGACATCACTCGAGGACTGGGGGCAGGAGCCAACCCCGAGGTTGGCAAGGCCGCTGCCGAGGGCCACAAGGAAGAAATCGAAGAAGTCCTGAAGGGGGCCGACATGGTGTTCGTCACCGCCGGCGAAGGGGGCGGCACCGGGACGGGTGGAGCGCCGATTGTCGCCGGTGTGGCGCGTGGCCTGGGAGCGTTGACGGTAGGAGTGGTCACACGACCGTTTGGGTTCGAGGGCCGGCGTCGATCCGTTCAGGCGGAGCAAGGAATCCAGGATCTGCGGGACGCGGTTGACACGTTGATTGTCATACCCAATGATCGTCTCTTAGAACTCACCGACGATCGCACCCCGATTATTGATGCCTTCCAGATGGCGGATGAAGTACTCATGGGCGGGGTGGCCGGCATCACCGATCTCATCACCATCCCGGGATTGATCAATGTCGACTTCGCCGATGTTCGCACCATCCTGTCCGAAGCCGGGACGGCAGTGATGGGCATCGGTCGTGCCTCCGGAGAGGGCCGGGCAGAGCAGGCCGCCCAGCGAGCGATCTCGAGCTCCCTGCTGGAGACATCGATGGAAGGAGCCCGCGGCGTGCTGTTGACGATCGCCGGACCCTCGGCGATGACCCTGCATGAGGTGAACCGCGCTGCGTCCGTGATCGCAGAACACAGCGATGCCGAGGCGGACATCATTTTTGGGGCCGTCGTTGACGACAACATGGGCGACGAGATCAAGGTGACGGTCATCGCCGCAGGGTTTGATCGCAGCCGCCGGAACGCCGCCCGTGGAATAGCCTCAGGTACCGTGGCCAGGGCAAGTGACACCGTCGACGATCTCGACATTCCGAGTTTCCTGCAGGGATGATTCGCCCACCCGGATTCCGGGGGGTCGCTTTTTCGAGCGCCCGGTACGGTGACCTCCGTCACGACCTCACCGCCCGCCGTTCGGTCGCCGCCCGGCTCGACATCCCGGACACGTGGGCGACGGTGAACCAGGCGCACGGTGGGGTTGTGGTCGAGGCGGAAGACTCGGGTTCGCAGGGCGCGGCCGACGCCATCTACATCGGCCGATCCGGATTACCGGCGGCGGTATTCACCGCAGACTGTCTCGCTGTGGTGCTCGAGGCAGACGGCGGCATAGGAATCGCCCACGCCGGCTGGCGAGGAGTCGTGGCGGGCGTCGTGGACAACCTCCGATCGGCCATGGAAGAAGCAGGGTGGACTCTGGTGCGAGGTGCGATCGGCCCCGGTATCGGGCCGTGTTGCTTCGAGGTTGGCCCGGAAGTCGCGGTTCACTTCCCCGCCAACACGTCGACAACTACCTGGGGGACGGTCAGCGTCGACCTTCCGGCTGCGGTTGTGGCCGGCCTCGAAGGGGTGGATGTCTGGCAGGCCGGAGTATGTACCCGCTGCAACGATGAGTTCTTCTCGCACCGGCGAGATGCGACGCCGGCCCGCATGGCCGGGATCGTCTGGCTGCCATGAGTCTGGAGTCGGTTCGCGAGAGGATGGCCGCTGCCGCCCGGCGCAGCGGCCGCCGCGTGGACCAAGTCACCCTGATCGCGGTGGGCAAGACCCACCCGGTCGACGTGCTGATGAAGGCCTACGATGCGGGACACAGGGACTTCGGTGAGAACCGGGCATCGGAACTGGCGGCCAAGGCCGCCGCCATGCCCGCCGACGTTCGTTGGCACTTCATCGGCCCGCTTCAGCGCAACAAGGTGAGGCTGGTGCGGCCGGTCGTACGACTTCTCCATTCCATGGATCGGCTGAGCCTGGGGGAAGCCTGGCTGAAAGGACCGCTAATCGCACCACCCGCCTTGCTCGAGGTGAACCTCGCCGACGAACCGCAGAAGTCGGGCGTGGCAGTCGATGAAGCCCCAGGGATGATGGATCAGCTCCTCGCCCTGGGCGTGGATTTGCGAGGTGTCATGGCTATTCCACGGCAGGCTGAGGACCCGGAGACAAACCGGCCTTCTTTTCGCCGCCTGGCTCGTTTGCGGGACGAACTGGCCGGCCGGTACCCGGTCATGAGGGAACTGTCGATGGGCATGACCGACGACTTTGAAGTCGCCATCGAAGAAGGAGCAACGATGATTCGCGTCGGACGGGCTATCTTTGGACCGAGAGTAGAGCACTAACCAAGGGATCACATGAGTACGTTGTGGCAGAAGGCGCTTCTCTATCTGGGCCTCGTCGATGAGGAGGCCATCGAGCAGGAGCACACCACCCCCGTCGAGACTGCCCCGGTTCAGTCTCAGGTTCGCACGGTTCCCAACAGGACCGAAGGGGTCGTCGGGCGGCGGGTCGAGCCGCCCGCCGGTCGCCTCCCCATTTCCGCCCGGGACCGGACGGTAGTGAGCGCGGGGCACGGCGCGGGTGCCGTCCGTCAGGTCAAGTCGGCAGATGCGCAGTGTGACATCGTGGAGGCCGCCGGTTTCTCGGATGCCAAGCTGCTGGCCGACCGGATCCGTGAACGGGTGCCCGTCGTCCTCAATCTGCGAGCGACCGACCCGAATATGGTTCGTCGTCTGGTCGACTTCGCCAGCGGATTGACCTACGCCCTCGATGGCACAATGCGCAAGATATCCGAGGGCGTCATCATGGTGTTGCCGCCTCGCGTCTCGCTGGGGCGGGAAGAAAAACGGCGGTTGGCCGACCTCGGTCTCTACTCGACCGCCGAAGACAGTGAATAGGCTCATCGATGAGGTTCATCTGCTCGCTCATTCAGCTGTACATCCTCGTGGTTTTCGCACGGATCCTTCTCGAATGGGTGCGCGTTCCCAGTGAGCATCCGGTGGGGAAGGTTCGCTCTGTGCTGGCCACGGTCGTTGACCCGGTACTCATCCCTCTGCGGCGGGTCATCCCACCCGTCCGTATGGGCGGAGCAGCTCTCGACCTCTCCCCGCTCGTCCTTCTGATCGGTCTCTCCATTCTGTCGAGTGCCATTTGCTGACGGTCGCTGCTCCCCACCCGGGAATCCCGGTTCGAACAAATCCTCAGGAGCCGCTCGGGGAGGGCTAAGCTCCGCACAAGCACGTTCGAGGTGGTTGAGCCATGGTTTTGAGTCCTATCGATATTGAGCAAAAGACCTTTAGGGTCGCATTGCGCGGCTACGCGGAAGAGGAAGTCGATCAATTTCTCGACGAGATCGTCATCGCGGTCCGCGAGTACGAACGCCAGCTTCGGGACGCCAACGAGCGGGTAGCCGTCCTCGAAGAACAGCTCGAAGCGAATCGTGAGACCGAGGAGCGCATCAAGAAGACTCTTCTCATTGCCCAGCGCACCGCCGACCAGGTTGTTCAGGAAGCTCGCGGCGAAGCCCAAGAACTGCTGGTCGAAGCGCGCACGAAAGCGTCCGAGGTCGAACTGGAGCGAATCCGGGAACGTGAGAACCTGGTGGCTGATCTGGATCGGATGCGCGGGTCGGTGGGAGGCCTCAAGGAACGCATCCTGGCCCTGGCCGACACCACGCTGGGGAACCTCGAGTCGATCGAAGAGGACATCACTGCCGCCCAGCCGGAAGAGGACCACCTCGAGGCGTGGACGGAGGGTCCCGTCGACCTCGATGACGTCGTCGATGCGGAGCCGTCCGAGGAAACGTGGCACCAGGATGTTGAAGAGAGCCCCACCGAGGCAGAGGTGGACGAAGACCAGCCCGAGGAGAGCCCCGGGCAAGTTTTTCTCGGTTCGGGTCAGCGTCCCTGGGATAGGGGCGAGTCGGACAACTAGGTGAGATCTGCCCGGCTGATCGCAATCGACACTGACTCTCCGTCGATCTCGATGGCGGTGCCGTCCGTTTCCGCCCCTCTCGATATGATTACCGCCAACACCTCTGCGGCGATCACCCCGGCGTGGACCTCGAAGGCGGCTGCGATTCGGTCGGATTCGCTGGACCAGCTCACCTCGATGCGATCCGTTACGTCGAGGCCGCTCTCCCGTCGTATTTGCTGAATCCGGTTGATCAGCTCGCGGGCCGTTCCTTCGATCTCGAGTTCCGGGGTCACGGTGGTGTCGATGGCGACCGACAGGGGGCCTTCGGCAGCAACCACCATGCCCGCCCGGGGGTCACGCTGCATGATGACATCATCGGAGCCGATCTCGTGCCCGGCCACAACGATGGCCGCTCCTTCGAGCAGTGTTTGCACCGACTTGCCGTCTAGCTGCCCGAGTGCGGTGGCCACCATCTGTACGTCCGCGCCGAGGCGGGGGCCCAGACTCTTGAAATTGGCCTTGACGTGCAGATCGATCAGCTCCGTTTCGTCCCGGCCGACCAACACCTCCTTCACGTTCAGCTCCTCGGTGATCAACCAGGCGTGTGCGGTAACCGCCTGGGCGACTTCCAAATCCCGAGTCAACACCGTCAACGATGGAAGAGGCTGTCGCACCTTCAGCCCGTGGGCGACCCGCAAGGAGCGTCCGAGGGTCACCACCTGTCTCACCCATCTCATCGCTTTCTCGAGCTCACTCGAGATCAGGTCGGGTCGCGGCTCCGGGTAGTCGGCGTGGTGCACGCTGAGTGGACCGGCCATGGCATCGAGCCGGTGATCAACGACGAGCCTTTGGTAGAGCTCCTCGGTAACGAACGGGAGCACCGGGGCAATGACCTTCGAGAAGGTGACCAGCACTTCGTACAGAGTGGCGAAAGCGGCGATCTTGTCGGAGTCGTCGTCACTGCGGGTGCGCCAGAAGCGGCGACGGGAACGGCGGATGTACCAGTTGGTCAGATGATCGATGAATCCGATCATCGGCGGAACGACCGAGTAGAGGTAATACCCCTCCATGAGCAGATTGACCTCGGAGATGAGCGATTGGAGCATCGAGAGAATCCAGCGATCGATCTCGGGGCGCTCGTGAGCAGGAGGAGCTACCTCCAGATCGGCACGGCTGATACCGTCCGCTTCTGCGTACGTGGTGAAAAAGGAGAAAGAGTTCCACAGGGGGAGCATCACCGTCCGGACCACCTCCCGCACGCCGTTCTCGGAGAAGATCAGAGGCTCTGCCCGCAGGACGGGCGAGTTGATCAGGTAAGCACGGAGCGCGTCGGCTCCAAACTGGTCGAGTACCGCGGTCGGGTCCGGGTAGTTCTTGAGGCTCTTCGACATCTTGCGGCCGTCCTCGGCGAGGATCATGCCGTTGACGACGCAGTTCTGGAACGGCTCTTGATCGGAAAGGGCCGTTCCGAGGATGAGCAGGGTATAGAACCAACCACGGGTCTGGTCGAGACCTTCGGCGATGAAGTCGGCGGGAAATCTCCTCTGAAAGCGCTCCCGGTTCTCGAACGGGTAGTGAATCTGCGCGTATGGCATGGAGCCGCTGTCGAACCATGTGTCGAGAACTTCCGGGGTTCGCAGCATGGTGCCTTCGCAGGAAGGGCAAGGGAAGGTCACTTCATCGACGATGTGTTTGTGCAGGTCGGCCAAGCGGACTCCGGACCGTTGTTCCAGGTCATCGACCGATCCGACACAGACCTGTTCGTCGCACGTGTCGCATAGCCACACAGGGATCGTGTTGCCCCAATACCGATTGCGGCTGATAGCCCAGTCCCGGGCGTTCTCGAGCCAGTTGCCGAAACGTCGGGTGCCGACGTACTCGGGAACCCAATGGATGCGCTCGTTCAGTTCGACCATCCTGTCGCGGAGCTGTTCGACCTCGACGAACCACGTGGGGATGGCTTTGTAGATGAGGGGGGTACCGGTCCGTGGGCAGAAGGGATAGGAGTGTCGGATCTGCTCGCGCCGGACCAGCAAGCCGCGCCGCTTGAGAAGGTCGATGAGGATGGGATCGGCATCCTTGATGTGCATGCCGGCCACGTCGGCAACCTCGTCGGTGAACCGAGCCTCGGCGTCGACCGGGTCGACCAGAACATCCAGACCGGCGGCTTGGAGTGCGTAGAAGTCCACTTCGCCGTAGGCGGGCGCCATGTGCACCAGGCCGGTGCCTTCGTCCATAGTGACCTCGGCGCTGCCGATCACCCGGAAAGCCCCTCGCCCACGCTCTTCCTCGAAGTACGCGAACGGAGGCTCGTAGCGCGCGCCGATCAGTTGGGCGCCAGGCGCCCGGGCGACAACCTCCGGCCCGTCGGTCCAGAACCCACCGACCAGTGCTTCGGCAATCCAATAGCGGTGGTCGTCAACCTTGGCGGCCACGTACTCGATCTCTTCGCCGACCGCGATGGCCAGGTTCCCGGGGAGGGTCCAGGGGGTGGTGGTCCAAATGAGGAAGTAGTCGCCCTCGCGGACCGGCCCGTAGCTCTCCAGGGCTCTCAAACGGACCGTGATGGCCGGATCGTCGACGTCCCGGTAGTCCATATTCGCCTCGAAATTGGAAAGGGGCGTGGCGGCGCCCCACGAATAGGGGACCACCTTGAAGTCCCTATATATCAGTCCTTTGTCCCAGAGCTGGGAGAAGACCCACCACTCGCTCTCCATGAAGTCGGGGTCCATAGTCTTGTAGTCGTTCTCGAAGTCGACCCAACGGCCCAGGCGGCGCATGATCCGCTCCCAGTCCTCGGTCGTCCGCTCGACCTTCGCCCGGCAGGCCTCGTTGAAGCGAGCCACGCCGTACGCCTCGATGGCCTTGGGGCCGGAGACGCCCAGTTCTTTCTCGACCTCCATCTCGACCGGGAGGCCGTGGGTATCCCACCCGAAACGTCGTTCGATGCGATGGCCTCGCATGGTCCAGTACCGGGGAACGATGTCCTTGATCACTCCGGCCAGGATGTGACCGTAATGTGGGCTGCCCGACGCGAATGGTGGCCCGTCGTAGAAGGTGTATTCCGAGTCGGGCGGCCTCATCTCGACCGACATCGCGAAGGCGTCGACGCGATCCCAGAGGGCAAGGACCTCCTCTTCCAGGGCGGGGAACGATACGCTGGCTGCCACCCGGCGGAAGTCTCTTGAAGTCATGTCGTCAGCTCCTCGGTTGCCACGGTCCCGGCACGTGCCGGGGGATTCCGGGACGGGCCTGGTCTGGTCCGCGGTGCCACCCGGCTTGCCGAAACGCCCGAGGCCTTTCGACCGCTCTGACCCCATCTCGGAGGGGGAAACCGGCAGGTTCTACCTCCGGTGCATGAGCACCGGGCTCTTCCTGCAGCTCCAGGGTGATATCGATCGGAGTCCGAACACCGGCCTCTCACCATCTGCCGGCTCGCTGGGTTGGACCTGCCCGACCGAGCGCCCCTTTCAACGCTCAGATAACAGCGGCAATCGTACTCCGACCTGATCATCAGGCCAACCAAGTACGCTGACGGTTCGATGACTGCCGATCAGCCCGCGGGCCAGGACATTTCGTGCGCGGTTTCCACCGGCGACGGCGGGGCCGCGGTCGAGGTCTGGGCCATTCCGGGCGCATCGCGGACCGAGATCACCGGCCTGCACGGCGGCGCCGTGCGGATCCGGGTCGCCGCCCCGGCTGAGGGCGGAAAGGCCAACCGGGCGGTCGCCGATCTCTTGACCGCCATCACCGGGGGCGATGTCGAAATGACCCGGGGGCACCGTTCCCGGCGAAAGCGATTTCTCGTGAGGGGAGTAGGCCCCGCTGAATTGGCCCGCCTGATTTCAGATCAAATCGGATGACTCTGCTATGTTCCTGCGCTCAGGAAGGAAGAGGTGTGATGTCGAGGCAATTGGCTCAATCGACCCTTGACAGGTTCCGGGTGGTGCTCGAAGAAGAGCGGGCCCGTTTGCGCTCCCTTCTGGAGGAGCACGAGCAGGAGCGAGAAGACGCTCGATTGGCCGAGACGGCTGCTGAGCGAAGCCCCGACCCGACCAGCGCTGAGGGCGGCTCCATGGTCTTCGAGTACGAAAAGGATCTCTCGGTCGATGCCAACACCGAGGATCTACTCCGTAAAGCTGAGAATGCCCTGGAGCGACTCGAAGTCGGCGAGTACGGGATCTGCGAATCGTGCGGAATCGCCATCCCGGTAACCCGTCTCGAGGTGTTGCCTTACACGACCTTGTGTGTGGAGTGCGCGCAACGTCACTGAGGGCGTTTCGGCTCACCGCCGCTGGGATTGCCGCGGCCGTCGTTCTGGTCGATCAGCTCACCAAAGCCTGGGCACGCTCCGCTCTTGCCGACTCGAGCATCGAGGTCATCCCCGGGTTCTTTCGCTTGGCCCTGGCCGAGAACTCCGGTGCGGCGTTTGGGTTCTTCCGGGGCGGCGGACAGATCATTGCCGTCTTCGCATTGTTGGCGGTCGTCATCATCTTCTTTGCTTTTCGGACCGTCGATCGCTGGTGGGACCTCATCGGCCTCGGGCTGGTGTTGGGTGGCGCCGTCGGCAACCTGGTCGACCGTCTGACCCGTGGCAGCGGTCTGCTGGACGGGAGGGTCACCGATTGGATCGAACTCTGGTTGATCCCGAATTTCAACGTTGCCGACGCGGCAATATCGATCGGCGTTGCCTTGCTGCTGTTGGGGGCGCTGCGGAAACCATGAACGCATGCGTGCCGATCGACCTGGCCGGCCAACGGGCGGATAAGATCGTTGCGGTGGTTGCCGGTCTCAGCCGGGCCGCCGCCCGTGCCTTGATCGACGAGGGACTGGTGACCGTCCAGGGCCGGCCGCTCGACCCGAAACAGCGGTTGGCCGAAGGCGTCGAACTGGACATCGAGATCCCGGCCCTGCGCGGGCTCGAGCCGGAGAACATCGCGTTGGTCGTCCGGTACGAGGACGACCAAGTGGCCGTGGTCGAAAAACCAGCCGGGATGGTCGTTCATCCCGGGGCCGGGCGGGCGACCGGCACCCTCGCGGCAGGTCTGCTGGCCCGATGGCCCGGGTTGGTAGGCATCGGCCAGACCGATCGTTGGGGGATCGTCCACCGCCTCGATAGGGAGGTGTCAGGGCTGCTGGTCGTTGCCTTGACCGACGTCGCCTACGCAAGGCTGGTCGGCTCGCTCCTCCGGCGGTCCGTCACCAGGGACTACCTGGCTCTGGTATGGGGGGCCTTCGACGCTTCCACCGGTACCATCGATGCTCCGGTCGGTCGGGATCGCCGGGCGCCGGCACGCATGGCCGTTCAGGCGGAAGGGCGCCCCTCCCGGACCCACTACCGCCGCACGGCCTACTGGTCCCCGGCCAACCTGTCGATGCTGGAGGTGCGCCTCGAAACCGGACGCACCCATCAGATCAGGGTCCATCTCTCGTCGATAGAGCATCCCGTGGTCGGTGATCGTGTGTACGGCCGACCCGGCCCTCCGGGGGTCGATCCGCACCGGGTGTGGCTGCACGCTGCCCACCTCGAGTTCGACCATCCGACCACCGACCAGAGGATCTCGGTAGATTCGCCTCTTCCCGAAGACCTCACGGAATCGTTGGAAGCGCTGGGGCCGCCGGATTAGGTCGTCGGTTTTCTGTCGGTCGGCCTGGGGCCGCTACCCGAAGAAGGTCTTGGCGACATCGTAGGTGGCCTCGTCGACACCACGAATGCTGGCGCACGCCTCTTCGAGCGGCACAGGGACGATGTGTTGGCCCCGGGCGGCAACCATGACGCCGTACGTTCCGGCCACCGCCAGATCGGCCGCGGCGACCCCCAGCCTGGTACCGAGCACACGATCGAAGGCGGTTGGCGTGCCACCTCGCTGCAGGTGGCCCAGCACGGTTACCCGGGTCTCGAATCCGGTCAGATCCTCGAGGATGGGGGCGATTTGATACGCAACGCCGCCCAGTCGCTTGAACCCGAAGGCGTCGACCTCGGCTTCCTGCTGAGCAGCCAGGGCCGGCGGTTCGATACCTTCCGCTACGACGACCACCGAGTAGGAGTGTCCATGGCGATGGCGGCTGCGGATCACGTCGGCGACTTCGTTCAAGTCGTAGGGGACTTCCGGGATGAGCACCGCATCGGCTCCACCGGCGATGCCCGCGTACGTGGCGATCCAACCCCTGGTACGCCCCATCACCTCAACCAGCATGATCCGGTTGTGGGATTCCGCCGTGGTCGTGATCCGGTCGATGGCTTCGGTGGCGATCTCGAGAGCGGTGTCGAAGCCAAACGTCCAGTCGGTGGCGGCGATGTCGTTGTCGATGGTCTTGGGAATCCCAATGACCCGCAGCCCTTCGTTGGAGAGCTTCAGCGCCGATGACAACGTGCCGTCTCCCCCGATGACCACCAGGGAGTCGATGCCGTTCCGCTCGATGGTCATCCGAATACTGTCGTACCCGTCACCATGCACATACGGGTCCATGCGGGAAGTTCCCAGAATCGTTCCGCCCCGGGCCAGGATGCCCCGCACCGAGTCGCGGTCGAGCGGCCTGGTCCGCCCTTGCATCAGCCCTTCCCATCCGTTGAGAATACCGACCACCTCGGCTTCGTGACGCTCGGTAGCCCGGGTCACGACGGCGCGAATCGCCGCGTTGAGCCCCGGACAGTCGCCGCCGGCGGTGAGGACTCCGATCACAGCGCTCATGGGGACCTTTCCGGGTGGCTCAGTACAGGAACATGGGTTTGCCGGTCACGTGACGGACCTTGGCCCGGTAGTTCTCGGCGTCGTACAGCTCGGTGACATCCACCCGCTTGACGCCTTCTTTCGTGACCGAGATCGGGACGTTGGTATAGGTACCGCCCCGCAGCGCCACCATCCGGCCCGTCGAGCCCTCCATGGCCAGGTCTGCGGCCATGACGGCGTAGTTGATCGCCACCATCAAGTCGAGTGAGTCCGGGCTGCCCGATCGCATCAGGTAGGCCAGTCGCTGCTCGATGATGCCGATGCCCGTTTTCTCAATCAACAGTTGACTGGTGACCGAGCCTATGCCTCCCAGCTTGCGGTGACCGTACGCGTCCGGTTCCCCGGATTCGATCACGTCTCCGCCGATGATGGTGGCTCCCTCGGAGATGGCCACCATCGCATAGTTGCTCGGGTTGTTGTTGCGGTCATGGAGCAGCATCGCCGCCAGCCGGTCGATGTCGAAGGGGATCTCCGAGATCAGCACCCGATCCACACCGGCCAGATAGGCGGTGACCAGCGCCGTCTCGCCGCTGTTTCTCCCAAAGAGTTCGACGACCGCAATGCGTTCGTGCGAGCCGGTGCTGGTGCGAAGACTCGTGATGAAATCGACACCCCTGGTCACCGCCGTCGAGAACCCGATGCAGTACTCGGTTCCGTGCACGTCGTTATCCATCGTCTTCGGAATGGCGATCACGGGCACACCCTCGTCGTGCATCCGCATTCCGTAGGAGAGCGTGTCATCGCCACCGATGGGGATGAGAACATCGATCTTCTGGTCCTCCAGGGCGGCCTTGACTTGGTCGGTGAAATCGAACGGCCCATCGCCGATCGCCCGATCGGCGAGGAAGTCGGGTACCTCCCTGGGCCGGACCCGCTGCGGGTTGGTTCGAGAGGTGTGGAGCATCGTTCCACCGGTGCGGTCTATGGTCCGTACGACTTGTGGGTCGAGGGCCCGGAAGTTACGAGCTGCCGAGTCCGGGTCGTCGGGGTTGTGCGTCAACAGGCCGGACCAGCCGCGCCGGATGCCCAGTACTTGGTGGCCTTCCTCAGCGACGCGGTTGACTATGGCCTTGATACAGGGGTTGAGGCCGGGGACATCGCCACCGCCGGTCAAGATTCCAATCCGCATGATCTCTCCTCGTTGACAGCCCGAAACGGGCCTGACCCGCCCTTCCGACGCCGACTGGCTTTTCTGAGAGTGGAAATAGCTCGATCAGACCGAAGGATACTAATGGCCGGTTGCCTGGCGACCGAACTGAACCGGGGTGGCTCGAAAGAGTGGAAGCGCGCCTGGTAGGGTAAGAATGCCAGCCGTGTAATTCCCTGAGGAGAGCCTTCGACTTGGCTTCGGACAGCTTCGCACACCTCCATCTCCACACTGAGTTCTCGATGCTCGACGGCGCAGCTCGCGTGAGTGAGGTGGTGAAAGCTGCCCGCCGGGACGGACAGCCCGCGGTGGCTATCACCGATCACGGGACCTTGTATGGGGCGGTCGACTTCTACAAGGCAGCCGTCGAAGAAGGCATCAAACCGATCATCGGTGTCGAGGCTTACGTCACTCCCGGGTCTCGTTTCGATCGTCCACCTCGCAGCCAGAACGTTCGTCATCATCTGACATTGCTCGCCGAGACCGAAACGGGCTATCGAAATCTCATCAAGCTGGTGAGCCGGGCCTATCTAGAGGGGTACTACTACAAACCCCGGATGGACTCCGAACTGCTGGCAGAACACGCTGAAGGCATCATCGCCGGCTCCGGCTGTCTGGGAGGACCGGTTGCTCAGCTTCTGGCCCCGGATGCCTCCCGGGAGGAGGGCAACCAGGGGCAGATCCGTGACTTCGACGCAGCTCTCCGCACCGCTGCCCACTATCAAGACATCTTCGGTCGAGACAACTTCTTCATCGAGTTGCAGGATCATGGGCTCGAACCACAACAACGGATCCTTCCCGACCTCGTGGAGATAGCAAGACGGCTGGACGCCCCCCTGCTGGCAACCAACGACTCGCACTACACCTATCAGGACCAAGCCGAAGCACACGACGTCTTGTTGTGCATCCAGACGGGCTCGACGATCGATGAGCCGAACAGGTTCAAGTTCGATGGCCAGGAGTTCTACCTCAAGAGTGCACCGGAGATGCGAGCTCTCTTTCCTGATGACCTCTACCAGGGGGCATGCGACAACACGCTATGGGTAGCCGAGCGAGCCGAGGTGGAGATGGAGTTCGGCAACATGCTGCTCCCACATTTCCCGGTTCCGGACGGACACACCGAGTCCTCATATCTGCGGGAACTGGTAATCGGAGGCGCCCGCCGGCGCTACGACGATCCGCTCTCGCCTGAGGTTTCGGATCGCATCGAACATGAATTACGAATCGTCGACGAGATGGGCTTCCCTGCTTATTTCCTGATCGTGTGGGATCTGATCCGTTACGCCCGCCAACACGGGATCAGAACCGGACCGGGTCGCGGGAGCGCAGCCGGATCGATCATCTCGTACTCCCTGCAGATCACCGATCTCGATCCGCTCAAGTACGGCCTGATCTTCGAGCGTTTCCTGAACCCGGGCCGGCGCGAGATGCCGGATATCGACATGGATTTCGATGAGCGTTACCGCTCCGATGTGATCCGCTACGCCAGCGAGCGTTATGGAACCGACCACGTCGCTCAGGTGGTGACCTTCTCCACGATCAAGGGTCGCCAGGCCATCCGCGATTCGGCCCGCGTGCTCGGCTACCCCTACGGCCTGGGTGACCGGGTGGCCAAGATGATGCCGCCTCCCATTCTCGGTAACGAGGCGAGCCTCAATCAGTGTCTGATTGATCCAGGGCCGGGCGCCGACCCGGCGATCAGGGACTTTCATTCGAACGCGGCTCTCTTGCGAGATGCCTATGCCTCCGATCCAGACGTGCAGCGGGTGGTCGATACCGCTCGGGGTCTGGAAGGGCTGCGCCGCCAGGACGGCATCCACGCCGCGGCCGTCGTGATCTCGGCCCGACCGCTGACCGACATCGTGCCAATCCAGCGAAAAGGAGAAGGCGCCGAGATCGTAACCCAATATGAAATGCACGGGATCGAAGCCCTCGGTCTTCTCAAGATGGACTTCTTGGGTCTTCGCAACCTGTCGACTATCGAGCGAGCGGTCGAGTTGATCCAGGAGTCTCGCGGTGAAAAGGTCGACGTCGATCATCTTCCGCTCGACGATCCCATCACCTTCGAGATGCTCAGACGAGGCGACACCATCGGGGTGTTCCAACTCGAGGGCAACGCCATGCGGTCCCTGATCCGGAGCCTTGAACCGGAGACCTTCGACGACATCATTGCCGTCAACGCCCTTTTCCGACCAGGCCCTATGGGTCAGAACATGCATTACGAGTATGCCGATCGGAAGAACGGGCGCAAACCGGTCGACTATCCCCATCCGGCCACGGTCCGCTTCCTCGAATCGACCTACGGGATCATTGTGTATCAGGAACAGGTCATGCAGGTCGCCCGCGACCTGGCCGGGTACTCGATGGCCGAGGCCGACACGCTCCGCAAAGCCATGGGCAAGAAGGTCAAGGCCATCATGGAGCAGGAGCGGGAGAAATTCGTGGCGGGTTGCGCGGCGCAGGGTCACGAAGAAAAGCTGGGCAAGGAGCTGTGGGATGCGGTTGAACCGTTCGCCGGCTACGGCTTCAACAAGAGCCATTCGGCCGCCTACGGGTACGTTGCCTATCAAACGGCCTGGCTCAAAGCCAACTATCCCGCCGAGTACATGGCCGCCCTGCTCACCGCAACCAAGCGGGACAAGGATCGGACGGCGATCTACCTCAACGAGTGTCGAGCCATGGGTATCAGGGTGCTCGTCCCGGACGTGAACCGATCCGATATGGACTTCACCGTCCGCGACGGGGCGATCACCTTCGGGTTGTCGGCTATTCGCAACGTAGGTGAGGGCGTGGTCGAGAAGATCCTCGAAGCTCGCCACCAGGATGGACTCTTCGAGTCGTTCCAGGATTTCGTCAACCGGGTCGACGCCTCGGCGCTGAACAAGCGAACGATCGAATCGCTCATCAAGGCGGGCGCCTTCGATTCAGTTGCGCCGGTTCGCCGGGGTCTCCTGCTCGTGTACGAGCAGATCCTCGATGCAGCCCTCAACCGGAGGCGGAATGAAGACATGGGTCAGTACAGCCTGTTCGGGGCGGAGAGCGGCGGCGAGGAGACCGAGCGCATCGCCATTCCGGAGCTGAGCTGGGACAAACGAACCCGACTCGCTTTCGAAAAAGAGATGCTCGGTCTCTACGTGTCGGATCATCCCCTTTTCGGGGTAGAGCATGCTCTGCGGCAGGCCGTTACGACGAGCATCCCGGCGCTGGCCGAGCAATCGGATGGCTCATCGGCGACCATCGGGGGTCTGGTCGGTTCCATCACCCGGCGTTTCACCCGCAAGGGCGATCCCATGCTTTTCTTCCAGGTCGAGGATCTCGAGGGCTCGGTCGAGGTGGTTGCCTTTCCGAAGGTCGTCATGGAAACCGGGGCAATGATCCGCGAGGACGCCATCGTGATCATCACCGGCCGGGTCGACAACCGCGGCGACGAAGTGAAGGTCATCGCCCAAGCGGTTCGAGAACCCGAGTTGCGAGGTGATGCGGCCGTACGGTTAGAGGTGCCTGCCACCTTGCTGTCACCGAACATGGTCGAGCGATTGAAAGAGATCCTCGTCAACCACCCCGGTACGGCTCCGGTCTACCTGCACATGACCTCGGCGGCGGGGCACAAGGTGTGGAAGTTGTCAGATGAGCATCGGGTCGAGCCGCGCAGTGCGTTGTACGCCGAGCTGCGGGAGTTGCTGGGCCAAAAGGCAGTCGTCTGAGCCGACCGGTCGAACAAGAATGGTCGGTGGAACCGGTCGCACCCCTTAGCTTGCTCACTTCTTTCGCCGGGGGAGGGTTACCGGAGCGCGACTCCCAGGCCCTCCAGGGGCAGACCATGCGCATCTGTGATCAGGGCTGCCAGGTCGTCCAGGCTGGTAGGAGTCTTGGGGCGCCACGGTACGGTGGCGACCTCCGTCTTCCACAGTGCCGCGAATTCCTGTCGGACCTCGGTCTGCCGGTGCGCTTCGGCTCCCCACCGCACGAGATTGTCAACCAGAGCGCCGTCGGCCGGTGGTTCCGGGTTGTGCCAATCCACCGGCAGGACGCGGTTAAACACCACGGCATCCGGTCGAGGAACCATGTCCGGGAGGTCACGGTAGAAGCGGGCCGCTTCGCGCAGCGGAGCCGGATCGGCGGTGGCTATCACCACCGTGCGGGCCTCCCGAAAATGCTCTTCGATCTGAGCCGCTCGGCGAGCCAAACCGTCGTAAGTGGTGCGCAAGTCCATGAGAAACTCCGCGACACGCTCCAACAGATCGGACCCGAGCACCGTCCCGGCTACCCGCAGGGCGGGCCGGGCGGTGAGCCGGAAGAGGGCCCGGCGCCCCGGAAGGCCTCCGCCGGTCAGCCAGCGCAAGAGACGGCCTCCTACCAGGTCGCGCATCTCGGCCGGGGCGGAGAAGAACTCGATGCCGCCGGCCGATGGGGGTGTGTCCACCACGACCAGATCCCACGCCCGGGCCTCAACGAAGTTCGCCATCTCCTCTGCCGAGGCATACGATTGGCTGGCCGGGAAATGCTGTGCGGCGGCTTCAAAGAACGGGTTGTCAACCAGCCGGCTTGCCACGTCGGCCGAGGCATGGCGGCGGGCTATCGCCTTCCAGGACGCCGAGGCGTCGAGCATCGCCGCCCACAGGTTGGCCTCGTCATCGTGAGGGCTCGGCTCGGAGCCGAGATGCTTGAGACCCAGCGCGGTTGCCAGCCGTCGGGCGGGATCGACGGTAACCACGAGGGTGCGAACTCCGTTGCGCGCCGCAGTGACGGCGAGAGCCGCCGACAGGGTGGTCTTGCCGACACCACCTCCACCCGTGACGAGGAGCACGCTGGACATCATCCCTCTCCCCACACATCGGCCAGTCGCGCGGCCACTTCCGGAGGGGTGTGGAGCCCGAACAGGTACGGAAGCTGCACGTCGGGGGGCAGCTCCTTCATCCACCGCTGTTGCTCCTCGTACAGCGCCTGGTGCAACCGGGCGGCGTCCCGTAGCGGGCCCGGACCGGCCTCCTTGATCTTCCGGCCGGTCACCTGGAGAGGTGGCAGGGTCCGATTGGCGGCGACCAACGGACGCTCCATCACATGGTGTTCTTCCAGCCATGTGAGAGCTTCTTTCGTTTCAGTGGTCGGCAACTCTTCGGCCAGCGTCGCGAGCAGCATCCCGCTGACCGAAGGGTCCCGGAGCAGATCCATCATCCAGCCCGCCTGTTCTCTGACCCGTCCAACCGGGACTAGTTCGGAAACTGTCAGTGGCGCGCGGAGATGAGACCCAATCTGTCCGAGCGGTGGACCGTCTGCGATCACCAGATCCCAGGTGCCCTTGCGCACCTCCCACAGCACTTTGCCCATCGTGATCACCTCGCGGACTCCGGGCGCCGTGGATGCCAGGGCATCGAAGGCTCTTGCCAGTGGTCCCATACGAGTCACCCCGGGGACTCCCAGCTGGACCTTCAGGTATTCATCCAGCGCCGCCGGTCTGTGCACGGCAAGTGCATGCAGACCGGGGCGGATCTCCCTTGCGTCGTAGTCGAGGCGCTCCCGTCCCAGATGCAGGGCCAGACCGAGGTCATCGGTCATCGCCACGGTCAGGACTCGTTTGCCGAGATGGACGGCGCGCAGTGCCAGCGCCGCCGAAACCGCCGAGCGGCCGACTCCACCCTTCCCGGTGACAATGATCAGCCGGCGTTCGAGCATCGCTTCGGACACTAGTCAGCTGGGAGTCCTGGCAACTCTCCCGGTTGCGATAGCCTGGAGCCGCGAGATGAACCTGGAGGTCACATGACGCAGTTCGACGTGAATGCCTTTGTCCGGCGGTTTCGTGAGCGCGCCGAGGCCGTCAAGGAGAGGGGCGTGCCGCCGGTGGCCGGCGAAGAGCGCCGGCTCTTCATCGAACAAGCCGAAATGGATTACCTCGATTACTCCTTGGTTGCGTCGTCGAAGTGGGAGGTCGACGACGACTGCCTGGTGTTGCGGATCCCGCTGAAGAAATAAGAAGGGAAGCTGGTAGTCGAGGCGGCCTTCTTCATGAACTCCGAACTTCCAACTACCAACTTGCCTTCCGTTTCTTCTCGGCCCGCCGCTCAGACTCCAGGCGCTCGAGGTCCGGATCGCTATAGTCGACGAACTGCATCGCGTCGGCAATCAGGTGATGGCCGGCCACCTCGCCAATTTGACGGTGCATCTCCTGGCACACCTGCCGGTAGCCACTATGCCCGGCCGGTTGCGTGCGGAGTTCGATGAGGTGGAAGGCTTCGCGAGCGTTCATCTGCATCGCGAACCTGACGTTGAAGGCGAACGGCACCACGTATTGGGCGACATCGATGCCCAGGGCCTTCCGTACGTTCTCGTAGAAATCGCCTGCTCGGTCCATAGTTTCCCTCCAAAGCGAAACGAGTGAGGGGTCGACCTCGGTGAGTTCCGCCGGCGTGTCGTAGCCGAGACGGGCAGACAGCGGCTGCCATTCGAGAGTCAGCATGCGATGACGTTGCAGGTCCCGGAATGCTCCGTAATCGCAGAGAACGTCGAAACGGTAGGAGCTGCGTTCCATCCCGCGCCCGGGTTTGTGACGGCGGTTGCCACGGTCTCCGACGTAGGCGGCGATGATCTTCGCTCGTTCCTCGCCCGACATCCGCCCGACGATGGCGATCAGCTGATCGTCGGGGAGGTCGCTCACCGAGTACAGGGCGGCGGCCACGAGTTTTGTCTCAGCTTCCGGGTCCCAGTCGGTGAGGGTCACAAGCTCGCGCGGCTCCGGCGTTTCCCCCAATCCGGCGGCGATCTCTCGCATCTCACCCGAGATACGGGCCTGGTAGCTCGAGGCGAGCATCCCGCGGTCGGGCAGGTCGACTCTCCGCAAGAAAGAGGGAATCATCTTTCGGAGCTCATCCAGCATCATGTCCCCGTAGGCGCGCACTTCCGCCAACGGGTGAGCCTGCATGCGGAGCAGCGCCATCTCGTACGCTTGCCCGGTCCCGTAGATTCCTACGTTGGAGAGGGTTGAGGCGGGCAGCAAACCCCGGGCCGTGTCGCACGCTTTTGCCCTGATCGTTGATTTCCACACGAAGTTGGAATCGCCTTCCTGCTTCGGGAATCGCTCGGCGAAGGACTCCGTCATGGTGGCGACGACCTTGGAGTACGTGTCGAACAGCCAGTCCATCGTGTCGCTGTACCCGGCTGCGAGAGGCGACCCGGCGATCTCCGGGGGCACCTGATAGCGGTATCGATCACCAAGCTTGGTGTCGTAGTAGATGTAGCGGGTGCTCTGCTCGAGGTAGGCGGCGAGACGCCCCCACTCGAGGACCTTGGTCAACACATTGGAGGCCTGTTCGACCGCCAGGTGTACACCGCCCAGTTGCGCCACCGAGTCGTCCCCGTACTCGAAGAACACGCGGTCGTACAGCTGTTCGGCACGTTTCAGATTGATCAGAGGATCGTCGCCTTCGAGCTGGGCGGCGATGGTCTCGATGCCGGTTTCGGGGTTGGCCATGAACTCATCGAGGAACAGTCGCCGCACAGATTTCGAACTGCGGCTGTACCGGGCGAACAGGGCGCCTTTCACGACCTCGGGAAGGTTGATGAGACCGAACACGGGACGGTCGACGTTCGTGAAGAATCGAGTCAGGACGGCGGTCTCGGCAGAAGTGAACGGCTCCAGGAAATGCTCCACGGCGCGGTGATTGTACAAGTCGAGGAACCCGGAGGCGGTACGCTCCCGTTTGATGAGTGTGATCTGGCTTCGAATAGTCATCGGCGTGCTGCTGATGGCGGTGGTGCTGGTAGCCGTCGTCCCGCTGTTCGTCTTGCTCGACCTCGCCGGAGGCGGGAGTGGATACGGGATGTGCCCGGACGGTCTGCAGGCATGCGATCTCCCTTACACCGCTTGGCTCGAATTGGCAGCCGGGTTGGTGCTGGTGATCTTTGGTTTGATTGCCCTGTTGCGGCTCACCATGAAGGTGGTGCGGCGAGAAGAACGCCGCCTGCAGGCGATCGATAGGATCGGGAGCTTCAATGGGCCGGTGTGACGGCTTCGGCCGCCGGAACGGCATCCCGGTCACTGCTGCCGGCCAGCACGAGGTAGATACCAGCCAGGATTAGGGCAGCGCCCGTCCATCCCTGAGCATCGAGCCGTTCGGCCAGCAGCCAGGCAGCGAAGGCGGCGGCGAAAGCGGGTTCGAGGGCAAGGATGATGGCGGTCCGGGATGGCCCTATCACCGTTTGCGACCACACCTGGAGCAAGAAGGCGCCGCCGCTCACCACCAACCCCGTTACGAGCAAAGCCGGCATCACCTCTGCGCCCGGCCGCGGGAAGCCCTCGGTGAGCGCCGATCCAGCCAGGGCAAACAAGGCGGTGACGAGCAGCTGGATGGCAGTGAAGGGGATGACCGGGTGGCGGAAGGCTACCCGGGACAACACCACGATATGTCCGGCAAACGCCAGCGCGCAGCCGACGGTGAGCACGTCGCCGATCGCGAAACTGACTCCTTCTCCCATGGTCAGCAAGATGAGTCCTCCGAACGAAACGATGGTGCCCCCGATAGTGACCAGCCCTACCCCGTGGCGGGCGACGGCTGCCGCCAGCAGGGGAGTGAAGACCACGTAGAGGCCGGTGATCAGTCCTGAGTTTGAGGCGCTGGTTTCTGCGAGCCCGGCCGTCTGGAGGGCATAGCCGGCAAAGAGCAACACGCCGGCCGCCACTCCGTCTCGCCAGATCGATCGTCCGCGTGGAATGGCGAGGAGCAGGAGGGCGGCCGCTCCGATCAGGAAACGCCAGCCGACGAATGCCAGCGGGGGGAGGACTTCAACCGCCTCCTTGACCACGACGAAGGTTGAGCCGAAGAGCAACGCGGCGAGGGCCAGCGCGGCGAAAGCGACCGGGGGACGACGCATCGATTGACCTACCCGTCCGGAACATGCCCGGCCAGCACGTCGCCGACCTGAGCCGTGGCCACGTAGAGGCCGCGGGCTGAAACGACGGTCCGGTCGCCGGCGAGGAGTTCGCCGGAGACGCGCAGGCGACGGCCGGACGCGTCGTCGACCCGTCCGCGTGCGCAATAAGGCCGGCCGACGGTGAGTGGCGATCGATACCGTAGGTCGAGGGTTGCCGTGACCGACATGAAACCGAGGTTGAGGATGGTGGCCCAGGCGAGGATCTCGTCGAGGGCGGTAGCGGCGACCCCGCCGTGCAGCGATCCGACAAAGCCGCGATAGTCGGGACGGGGTGTGAACCACGCTTCGACGGTGCCGTCGGTCAAAGAGAATTGGTCCAAATGGAGTCCGATCGGGTTGTCCCTGCCGCAGGCGAAGCACCCGTCGTCGTAATGCCTCCGTACTCGATCGATCAGATCCGCGGTGTCGTCAGGGAGCAAGCCGGACCTCGCCGTTCTCGAGCGATTCCACCCGGACCAGGGACCAGACCGGCCAACCGTGCGTTTCGAGGCGCGCCCGGCCTCCTGTATAGGTCTTCTCGATCACGAACGCGGCGCCCAACACGGTGCACCCTGCTTCTTCGGCTATTTCGCCCAGCGCCTCGGCGGTTCTTCCGCCGGCCAGGAAGTCGTCGACGATGGCCACTAGCAGCCCGGGTGGTAGTACGTGACGGGCGACCTCGACGCGGTACTCGGTGCCTTTGGTGGGGGAGTTGACCTCACGGGAGAAGGTGTAACGACCGCCCGGACCGAGGTACTTCTTGGCGTACACGATGGGGACGTTGATCTCGATCCCGGCCGCTAATGCCGGAGGGATCCCGCTTGCCTCGGCCGTGAGCAACAGATCCGGAGCCAACGGGCCCAGCAGGGCTGCGATCTGGTGGCCCACGTTCGTCATCAGCGACGGCTCAACCCGGTGATTGAGGAAGCGGTCCACCTTCAGGATGGGGCCCTCGACCGTTGCCATGGAAGCGATAGCGGTGCGGAGATCCACGGGATGCATCGTACCCGGCGCTTCCGTCCGGTCCATTTCCGATCCCGGCAGGTCGGTCGGAGCCGTTGCGCACTACCATCGCTCGTCGTGACCCGATCTCGAATTCGCGCCAATGGGACCCGGCCGACCCCGGCGGAACGGGGGCAGGCCCGCCGGATTCTGAACCGTCTTCGGGATCGGTATCCGTCAATCTCCACTGCCCTCGAATATCGCGATCCCTGGCAGCTCCTGGTGGCGACCGTCATCTCTGCTCAGACGACGGACGAGAACGTCAACCGGGCCACCCCCGGTTTGTTCTCCCGGTATCCGAACCCGGCCGCCCTCGCCCAGGCGGACCCGGCGGATGTTGAGAAGATCATCTTCTCGACCGGTTTCTACCGCCAGAAGACGAAGTCGATCATCGAGCTGTCGCGCGACCTGGTGGTGCGATTCGACGGAGTTGTTCCCGACACCATCGGAGAGTTGATGGAATTGCGGGGGGTGGGCCGTAAGACGGCCAGCGTGGTCCTGGCCGAAGCCTTCGGTCAACGTGCCATTGCGGTGGACACGCACGTGCGTCGACTTTCCAACCGGTTGGGGCTGTCCGATAGCAAGGATCCCGACGACATCGAGACCGACCTCAAGTCTCTTTTCCCGCCCGCAGGATGGGGAGGCCTCTCGATGCGCCTCATCCAGTACGGACGGGACGTGTGCGTTGCTCGCACCCCTCGGTGTCACGCCTGCGACCTGATCGACCTCTGCCCGTTCCCGGACAAAACGGCACCCGTGCGGTGATCAACGGCAATGCGGGGTAAATCGGTCTTGGCCGCAACGCCGTACGACCGCCAGATCCTTCGCCTGGCCGTCCCGGCGCTGGGGGCGCTGGCGGCCGACCCGCTCGTCACCCTGGTCGACACTGCGTTTGTGGGCAGGCTGGGAGCTACGGAGCTAGGGGCGTTGGGTATCAACGCGGCAGTGTTCTCCCTTTCGTTCGCCCTCTTCAATTTCCTTGCCTACGGCACGACGCCGCTGGTGGCAGCGGCATGGGGCAAGGGGGACCGGGAGGCGGCCGGTCGCGTGGTGCTGCAAGCGATGGGACTGGCCCTCGTCATCGGCATGATGGCGGTAGCCATCCTCGAGACCATGTGGCTGCCGCTCTTGAGGGCCATGCAAGCCGGTCCCGATCTTTTGCAGCCGGCCGGCGAGTATCTGCGGATCCGGGCGCTGGCCGCCCCCGCCGTGCTGCTGGTGACCGTCGGTCATGGCGCCTACCGCGGCATGCAGGACACGCGGACTCCCTTGTTGGTGACGGTCGGCTTCAATGTGGTGAACCTGGTGGGCGATCCTCTGCTGATTTTCGTGGCCGGATGGGGGCTGCGCGGTGCCGCCATAGCCACGGTCTTGGCCCAGTGGACCGGGGCCATCTGGTTTCTCGTCCTGTTCAACAAGCGACGGCGCGAGCAGGGTATCGAGGTGCGGGTTCCCAAGCTGTCTGAGCTGCGCCCGTTGGCGACCGCCGGCACAGAACTCATTGCCCGCACGGCGGGGCTGCTGGCCGTGTTCACGGCGGCCACCGCGGTTGCCGCCCGCATCGGCACGGCCACGGTGGCCGCCCATCAGGTTGCGGCCCAGATATGGCTCTTCCTCTCTCTGCTACTCGATTCGCTGGCCATCGCCGGACAGGCTCTGGTCGGCCGCTACCTGGGTTCCGGTGAAGTCGATCATGCCCGCGCCGCCTCGGATCGGATGCTGCAGTGGGGGTTGGCTTTTGGAGCGATCCTGGGGGTGATTTTCTGGGTCCTTGGGCCAGCCCTGCCGAGGCTCTTCACCGAAGATGCTGAGATCGTTGCGCTGGTGGCCGGGGTGATGCCGTTTGTCGCCGTGCTGCAGCCGATCGGCGCGCTGGTCTTCGTGTGGGATGGGATCTTCATGGGGGCTCGTGAGTTCCGGTTCTTGATGGTGTCCACGCTGGCGGCGGCGTCGGTGGCTGGGTCGGTGTTGATCCTGGCGGTAAAGGCCGGATGGGGTCTTACCGGTGTTTGGTGGGGCATCACGGCCCTCATCCTCGGCCGCCTTGGTTTGCTGGCCCTTCGCTACAGAACGGTGTTTGCGCCGGCGAGGACTTGACCGCGGGTCTCCGGCAGCAACAGGATCAAGAGAGTCGACAGGAGCATGCCGGCACCCAGGTAGGAGACGGTCAAGGTGAGCCCTATCTCATCGATGGCCAAGCGCCCGATGGCCAACCCGCTGATCGATCCAAGCACGCCGATGGTGTTCAGCCACACCACCGCCGTCGCCCGGATCGAAGTCGGGAACAGCTCGTTGCGATGAGCACCAAGCGCAGGCACAGCAGCAAACGATCCCAGGCTGGAGATGGCGACTGCGACGACGATGAGCGGCTGGCTGTCCAGCCAGTACAGGCCGAGCCCGCCGGCGAGCGACAGAGTGAAGCCGAGCATGGCGGTCGGTCGGCGGCCCCAGGTATCGGCCAGGCGACCACCGAGGAGAAACCCGATGCCTCCGGCGGTTCCACCGATCAGCATCACGGCAACAGCCCGGGTGGTTTCGATGTCGAGTTCGTTGACCAGTCGCTCGAGCGCGAACGTCAGACTGACCGCCGAGAAGGCGGCGGCCAGCAACGAGATGAGGGCGAACACCCAGAAATTGATGAAATGGTTGCCACCCAATGCCGAGAAGAGATTCGCCTTTCGGGTCGGGTCACGAAAGGCCCGGCTTTCGTTGAGCTTTGAGTAGAGGAGCGGGAGGAAGACGACTCCGATGGCGCTGGCGGCGAACAGAGATCGCCAGGCCTCGGGTTCGGTCTCGGCGACGGGCAGAGCAAACAGGGCGGTGCCGGCCCCGAAACTCGCCGCGCCGCCGTAGATGGCAATGCCGTAGGCGCGAATGGTCGGCGCCAGCTCTTCTGCGAGGTACACGAGGGCGAGGACGCCGACGGCGGTGGCCGTCATCCTGACGATTCCCTGGAGGGCGGTATAGACGGTGGGGTTGGGCACGAAGGCCGTAGCTGCGTTGGCCAGGATCAGGATCGTGAAAGCACTCAGAAATGGTGCCCGCCTTCCGTGCCGGTCACCGTAGAACGAGAACGCCAGCGCCAGCACGGAACCAAACCTGGTGACGGCCAGGATCTGGCTCATCTCTCCCGTCGTGACGCCGAGCGATAGACGGGCAAACGGCAGAGTGTTTGTTGCTTGCGCTTGGGCAAATCCCTGTAGGTAGGCCGCCACCGACATGAGCAGCACGATCCTCCGGTCGCGGGGGGCGAATCGATCGGGGGGTCGCAAGAAGGCGGGAAGGAGCGTCACCGCCGGGCCTGCCCGGAGAAGAATGGGACCGGTTGCCAAACCCGATGCTCTCCGGCAGGGGAGTCGTTCGGGGTGGCTGTCATGGACGATGAGGTTAGCTGGCCCGACCGACCGGCTCAGCTTCGCTTAGCTTGCCCGACCTGGGAACATGTGCTCCACTCACCTGGATGGAGCGATGGCGGACGTTGGCATCGGCGCAGCCTTCTTGTTCGGGATCATCTCGTTTGTTTCGCCGTGCGTCCTGCCCTTGCTGCCCGGCTATCTCAGCCTGATGTCCGGTTACTCGGTCGGGGATCTGGAAGCCGGTACGGCTTCTACCGCCCGGATGGCCAAGGTCACCACTCTCTTCGTGCTCGGTTTCACGGTCGTTTTCGTGCTGTTGGGGGC
>DATEVB010000177.1:0-14192 GCA_035282865.1 Acidimicrobiia bacterium
CGGGCGGCCTCAACGGCCGATGATCAAGGCATGAAGCACCGATGCTATGCCTTGCTGGTGGCGATGGCGATGGCTGCCACCGCCTGCTCGACCACCACGTCGACCCCGACAACGTTGGGAGTCGACGGCGCACCGCAAATCATCAGGGACGTCTTCTTGACCGTGACCCGGCAGGCCGCCACTTTGGCCGGCTACGACGCGACCAACGAGCAATGGTTGGAATTCGCTCGCCAGGTATGTAGCGCCGGTTTCGGAAGCTCGGAGGCCCGCGCTGCTTTCGTTGCGGCCCAGGCTGGTCCCCGGGCCGACCAGACCCTGACGCAGATGTGGGCGACGGCTGCCGAGGCCGCGACCAGTTCGTTCTGTCCCATCGGGCCAGGATGAGCCGTTCAGCGCGATTGTGCCCGGCGGATCGCGGCTAGTAGCTAGTCCCGGTGACCGGCCCCTCAGCTACACCCGGTGGTGCCACCACAGTTGAGGCACTTGTAGCAGCTGCCCGATCGGATGGTGATATGACCGCAGGTCTCGCAGAGCGGAGCGTCGCCCATCATGCTCGCCAGAGCCGATTGCACGGAGGCGGCTCCGGGGTCGGTTGCTGAGACGATTGCCGCTCGGACCGGTTGCGGGGCATGGTCGGCGTTGGAACGGTTGCGTGGCGGCCGGGCGTCGACAAACCTGGCTGCGGCAACCTGGGCGCGTATGTCTTCTTCCATCGCCGCCTCGGTCAGATCGAGCTGAACGCCCGCTTCGACGGCCAGTCCCTTGGCCGGTTCCGGCAACTCCATCTCCCGGACCGGAGGCACCTGGGCCAGCTCGTCGCGCTGCAGGTACTCCACTCCCAGCGCCCTGAACACATAGTCCACGATCGAGTTGGCCATCTTGATGTTGGGATGGCCTTCGACCATGCCGCGCGGTTCGAACGTCTGGAAAGTAAACGTGTCCACGAACTCGTCGAGTGGCACGCCGTACTGGAGTCCCTTCGAAACCGCGATCGCGAAACAGGACAGGATCCCGCGCAAGGTAGCGCCCTCTTTGGCCAGATCGATGAAGACCTCGCCCAACGTTCCATCCTCGTATTCGCCGGTGCGAAGGAACACCTTGTGGCCGCCGATGCGAGCTTCCTGAGTGAAACCACCACGCCGGGCCGGCAAGAGGAAGCGGGGAGGCTGCATGCCCCGGGCGTATGCCTCGGTTGGCGAGACACCGGCCGGGATACGGCCCCAGGCGAAGGCCTTCTCCTCGACCAGGGCGGCGTTGATGTCCTGGACCTCTTCCTGATCGTCCCCCTCGTCGGAGGTGGCCGAGGACAGCGGCTGGGAGGCTTTCGAACCGTCCCGGTAGAGCGCCATCGCCTTCAGTCCGAGGTCGGCCGACAGCATGTAAGCGCCCTCGATGTCTTCGGGCATGACCTCGTTCGGCATGTTGATGGTCTTCGAGATCGCTCCCGAAATGAACGGCTGAGCTGCTGCCATCATCTTGATGTGCCCGTTGTGATGAATGAACCGCTTCCCGTTCTTGCCGTTCTTGTTGGCTGTGTCAAACACCGGGAGGTGTTCCCCGGCCAGCTCGGGAGCGCCCTCGATGGTCTGGCGACCGCAGATCACATCGTTGGCCTCGGCCACCTGGCTGCGGGAGAAGCCCAGCGAGGCCAGGAGGTCGAACCCGGGCGACAGGTAACGGTCGGCGGGAATGCCGATAGCCTCGAGCGCATCTTCGCCCATCACGAACACGTTGAACGCATGGCGGAGGTCGAACACGCTGGGGAGCGTCGCTTCGATCTTGTCGATGGCGTCATCGGGCACACCTCGCCCGGACAGGCTTGCGCGGTTGATGTGGGGGGTGCCTTCCAGGGTCATGGTCCCGACGACGTAGCGGACGATCCGATCGATTTGGTCTTCTGAGTACCCGAGCCGGCGCAAAGCGGGGGCGATCGACTGGTTGGCGATCTTGAAGTATCCGCCCCCCGCCAGCTTCTTGAACTTCACCAGGGCGAAGTCGGGCTCGACCCCGGTGGTGTCGCAATCCATGAGCAGGCCGATGGTCCCGGTCGGAGCGAGCACCGTGGCCTGGGCGTTGCGGAACCCGTGCGTCTCTCCGGCCTCGAGGGCCACGTCCCAGACATGGCGGGCTGCTTCCACCAGGGCGCCGGGCGCTTTGGCGGGGTCGATGGCCATCACGTAGTGGCTGATCCCCTCGTACTCCTCGATCGGCGCGTCGTGGGCGGCCCGCCGATGGTTGCGGATGACCCGCAACATGTGGTCCCGGTTCTCCCAGAAGCGAGGGAACGGACCGATGGCCGCGGCCATCTCGGCCGACGTTGCGTAGGCACGTCCGGTGAGGACGGAGGTGAGGGCTCCCGTTATGGCGCGTCCCTCGTCCGAGTCGTAAGGGATTCCGGAGCGCATCAGCAGTGACCCGATATTGGCATAGCCCAGGCCGAGGGTCCGGTACTCGTAGGAGCCGAGGGCGATCTGGTCGGAAGGGAACTGGGCCATCGTCACCGAGATCTCCAACACGATCGTCCACACGCGGATGGCGTGCTCGTACGCTTCGATGTCGAAGGTGCCCGTTTCGTCGTTGTAGAACTTGACCAGATTCAGGCTGGCCAGGTTGCATGCCGTGTTGTCCAGGAACATGTATTCCGAGCACGGGTTCGACGCCCTGATCCGTCCACCCTCCGGGCAGGTGTGCCACTCGTTGATCGTTGTGTCGAACTGCATGCCGGGATCGGCACACGCCCAGGCGGCCTCGGCTATCTTCCGCCAGACGTGGCGAGCCTTGACGGAGCGGCGCACCTTCCCCGTTGAGCGCTCGACCAGGTCCCACTCGCCGTCCTCGATGACTTTCTGCAGGAACTCCTGAGTGACCCTGACCGAGTTGTTGGAGTTCTGACCGGAGACGGTCTGATAGGCCTCGCCGTTGAAGTCGGCCGGGAACCCGTTGGCGATGAGGATCTTGGCTTTTTCCTCCTCGCCCTTCTTCCAGTTGATGAACACTTCGATGTCCGGATGGTCGACGTCGAGGATGACCATCTTGGCGGCCCGGCGGGTGGTGCCACCCGATTTGATGGCACCGGCGGCCCGGTCGCCGATCTTCAAGAACGACATGACACCCGAAGACTTGCCGCCACCCGAGAGGGGCTCACCTTCGGCCCGAATCGTCGAGAAGTTGGTTCCGGTTCCTGATCCAAACTTGAACAGGCGAGCTTCCTTGGTCCACAGGTCCATGATGCCGCCCTCGTTGACCAGGTCGTCACTAACCGCCTGGATGAAACAGGCGTGCGGGGCGGGACGGCTGTAGGAGTCGGATCCCGGGATCAGTTCTTCCGTCTCGGGGTCGACGTACCAGAAACCTTGGGCAGGGCCGGTGAGACCGTAGGAGTAGTTGAGCCCGGTGTTGAACCACTGCGGGCTGTTGGGGGCTGCCATCTGGTTGGCCAGCATGTACTTCAGCTCGTCTTCAAACGCCTGGGCGTCCTCGGCCGAGGCGAAGTAGCCACTCTGCTCGCCCCACCAGCGCCACGTCCCGGTGAGTCGATCAAAGACCTGGCGGGCCGAGCGCTCCGGGCCCAGGCGAGGCTCTCCGTTCTCGTCGAAGACGCGACGCCCCTCATCGTCGGTTTGGGGGACTCCGGCCTTCCGGAAGTACTTGGAAACCATGATGTCGGTCGCAACCTGCGACCAGGCCGCCGGGATCTCGGCGTCTTTCATGTCGAACACCACCGATCCGTCCGGGTTGGAGATCTTCGAATCACGGCGTGTCCACTCGATCGACGCGTAAGGGTCTTCACCGGCCTTGGTGAAGCGGCGGCCGATCGTCAGACCCTTGGTACCTGTCTCGAACATGCGTTATCCCTCCACGATCCGGGCACACATCCAGCCCGGTGCCTGCCAGAAGCTGTCATCGATACCACTAGATGTTGTGGTCGAGGGGGAACCGTTCCACGACATCTGGTGTGTAGCTTGGACACCATAATCACCCGAACGTAATTACGTCAATGGTATTCGGTGACCATTTTTCGCGATTTCCTCGCCAACAGGGGGAAGCGCCCGGGAAGTGGGGGAAGTGGGCGTCGCCGTACTCTAGGCGTCGTATGAGAAGCGCGAAAACCAGGTTCGAGCTTCCAAACCGCTTCGCTCCCAGCTCCCGGGAGCCGGCCGCAACGGCGGTACGCCCGGTGGCCCGGTTGCCTGTTGCTGATGGCGTAGTCTTCAAACCGGGACCCAATACCCGGCACTCGAGACGGCGGAAAGCGTGACATGACCGACCTCCCTCGCCTATACGGAGATCTGGCCGGCTGGTGGCCGCTGCTCTCGGCGCCCGAGGATTACGCCGAGGAGGCTGAGGTGTTCCGGGTGGTGCTGACCGGTGCTGCGCAGGTCCCCATCTCCACGGTTCTCGAACTGGGCAGCGGCGGCGGCAACAACGCCTCACACCTCAAAGCGCATTTCCAGATGACCCTGGTCGACAGATCCCCGGGGATGCTCAAGGTCAGTAGGCGGCTCAACCCGGAATGCGAACACCACCTCGGTGACATGAGGACGGTACGACTCGGGCGTGAGTTCGACGCAGTCTTCGTGCACGATGCGGTTGCCTACCTGGCGACTGCCGATGAGCTGCGAGCGGCTATGCGAACGGCGTTCGAGCATTGCCGCCCGGGTGGGGCGGTCTTGTTCGTCCCCGATCACCTGAAGGAGACCTTCCAGCCCGGGACGAGTCATGGCGGAAACGACGGGGAGCGTCGGGGAATGCGGTATCTGGAGTGGACCTGGGATCCCGACCCCGACGACACGATGTATTTCGCAGATTTCGCCTATCTCCTCCACGAAGACGGCGCAGGCACGTCGGTGCTCTACGATCGCCACCTGTGCGGCCTGTTCTCGCGGGATGAATGGTTGCGGACGCTCAGCGAAGTGGGCTTCCGCAGCCGCTATGAGGAAGCAACCTTAGGCGACGGGGAGATCCTGAAGATGGTTGTCGGGGTCAACGCCGTCTGATCAGCCGTACGGGTCCGGAGTGTTGCACGGAGTTGGGTTTCTTCGGGTCCGATCATTGGGTAGCTGTTCGAGCAGCCGGCCGGGTTAGATCCCCAACGTCAGATCGGGAAGGGCGGCGTCCTCGGCCTGGTAGTCGAAGCGGTGGGGCGGCAACTCGTCGGGCATGTTGGCCAGCTCCCATTGTACGGTCATCCCCATCGCCTCTTCGAATCCGATCCTTTCCCGGTAGCCGAGTTCCTCCCTGATGCGCCCGGTTTCGACCACCAGCGACTGGGCGAAATTCAGTTCGTCGTCGCGTAGGTGGTCGGGGATGTCTTCGGGCGGCAGGCCGACCACCTCGCCGTGCCAACCGTAGGTGTTGCCGATCGCTTCAATCCACTCCTTCTCGCGGAAAGCGGAGGGCTCCGCCACGTTGTAGATCCGCCCGGCGGCACGGGGGTCGGTCACGGCCAGGGTGATGGCCGAGGCAGCGTTGTCGACGTAGGTCCGGCTCCACCGCCAGTCCACGCCGCGTTGGTCGAGGATGATCGATCGGCGGCCGTCCACCATGCGCTTCAGGTAGGGGAACGGCCGGTGCTGGTAGTCGTTGGGTCCGTACACGGCGGGGAGCCGCAGGATGGTCGCCGGCAAGTCGGGTTCGGCGAGGTAGGTCTGCTCGATCGGGATCTTGTCGTAGTCATGCATCCGGCTGTCGGGCGAGAAGAGATCCCGGTACGGATACAGCTGTTCCCGGAGCGGGGCCTCCTCCGTCATGGGTTGGGGGACCGGCGGTTGTTGGGCCCGGTTTCGCAGGACGTCGTAGGCGAGGTACACGTCCTGGCTGGAGATCGCCACCAGCCGCCCCGCCACGCCGTTGAACGCCAGCACCGTGTCGACGGCATCGGCCCGGGCGATGGGAACCATGTCCAGGACCACGTCGGGCCCGAACCGCTCGAACTGCCCGGCGAAGGAAAGCAGGTCGGCCCGATCGGCGTGGAGGTGCTGGACGTGGGGGAGTCCCTCGGGTTCGGTGCCTCCCCGGTGGAACACCGCAACTTCGCATCCCGCTTCGAGGAGCAGCGGGATCGTACGCAGACCGATGAACCTCGTTCCTCCGATCACCAGCACCCGCCGCATGGTGGGGAGTGTACGGATCTCCTGTTGAGCCTGCTCCAAACGAGATCGGGGATGCGGCGCGCCCGGCAACCGTCGAAACACGTTGGCAATCGGAGGAGTAGCCGACCCTGGTGCCAGCTAGCCTGAACACCCATGCGAGCGATCGCCAAGAAATCGCCGGCTCCAGGATTCGATATGGTCGATCTGCCCATTCCGGCGGTGGGTGATGACGATGTCCTCATCCAGGTCAAGGCCACCTCGATCTGTGGAACCGATCTCCACATCTACGAATGGAACTCGTGGGCCCGTGATCATGTGAAGGTGCCCCTGACGGTCGGCCACGAACTGTGTGGGGTCGTGGTCGACAAGGGTGCCAAGGCCGACGGTCCGGAGATCGGCCAGCTGGTGTCTGTGGAGTCGCATGTCATCTGCAACCGATGCAGCTTCTGTCGGACCGGCAAGGGGCACCTCTGTGAAAACACCCAGATCCTCGGTGTGCACCGGGACGGGGCCTACGCGGAATACGTCGTCGTCCCGGCCATGAACGCCTGGGCGGACCCTCCCGAGATGCCGTATTCGATTGCGTCGCTCCAGGAGAACTTCGGCAACGCGGTCCATACGGCCTCTGTTCCGCTGGTGGCCGGTCGGAAGGTGCTGGTCACCGGTTGCGGGCCGGTCGGGGTGATGGCCATTGCCGCCGCCCGGGCTCTGGGAGCACGGTCGGTGTACGCAACCGATGTCAGCGACTACCGCCTGAGCATGGCGTGGACCATGGGGGCCGACCTCACCATCAACCCACAGAGACAGGATGTCTTCTCGGCGGTGATGGATGCGACCGAGGGTGAGGGTGTCGATGTGCTGCTCGAGATGTCGGGAGCATCAAGCGCCATCAACGAAGGGTTCCGTTCCCTCAAGCGCGGCGGGGAAGCTGCGCTGTTGGGCCTGACCTCCACCGATCTCAACTTCAACCTCGACGACCACGTCATCTTCAAAGGGGCCAGTGTCCACGGGATCGTCGGCCGCAAGCTGTGGGACACCTGGTACGAGATGCGCGGGCTGCTCCGCTCCGGTGCCGTCGATCTGGCACCGCTGGTGACCCATCGTTTCGCTCTCGACGATTACGAGAGGGCTTTCGAATTGATGGCAGCCGGGGACTGCGGCAAGGTGGTGATGTTCCCCGATCCGGCCGACGCCGACGGGACTTTGAGCTGACGGGTCAGGAGGCTTCCAGGAGGTGAACATGGACAAGCTCCGATTCCTCGGCGAGCAGGTGCAAGAACTGCAAGACGGGGGTCTCTACAACACGATCCGGCACATCGAAGGTCCGCAGGGAGCCTGGCTGGTTGTCGACGGCAAGCAGGTCCTCAATTTCTGCTCGAACAACTATCTCGGTTTGGCCAATCACCCGCGGCTGGTTGAAGCGGCCAAGTCGGCCCTCGACCGCTACGGGATCGGTCCCGGGGCCGTGCGGACCATCGCCGGCACCATGACACTGCATGATGACCTCGAGGCCAAACTGGCCGCCTTCAAAGGCGTTGAGGCGGCTATGTCTCTCCAGTCGGGGTTCGTGGCCAACGCCGGAGTGATCCCGGCGCTGGTCGACACAGACGACGTCATCATCACCGACGCCCTCAACCACGCTTCCATCATCGACGGGGTGCGACTGGCGAAGGCCGGCCGGAAGATCTACGCGCACGCCGACGTCTTCGATCTGCGAGTCAAGCTGGCCGAGGCGCGGGCAGAAGGTGCCCGGCGCATTCTCGTCATCACCGACGGGGTCTTCTCGATGGACGGCGACATAGCCCCGCTGGACCGCATCGCCGATGCGGCAGACGAATTCGAGGCGATCGTCATGGTCGACGACGCTCATGGAGAGGGAGTGCTCGGCAGGGGCGGGCGCGGGATCGTCGACCACTTCGGGTTGCATGGAAGGGTCGAGATCGAGGTCGGCACGATGTCGAAAGCCTTCGGGGTCATGGGCGGGTACGTGGCCGGTCCTCAGGCCTTGATCGACTGGTTGCAGCAACGGGCCCGGCCTTTCCTGTTCTCATCTGCGGTCACTCCCCCCGACGTGGCGGCCTGTAGCGCGGCGGTGGAGATCCTCGAAGAGTCGACGGAGCTGGTCGACCGCCTGTGGACCAATGCCCGGCTATTCAAGGAGGCGATGAGCTCCGCCGGGTTCGACCTCGGACACAGCCAGACGCCCATAACGCCGGTCATGCTGGGTGACGAGAAGGTCGCTCGAGAGTTGTCGCGCCGGCTTTTCGACGAAGAGGCGGTCTTCGCTCAGGCGATCGCCTATCCGACGGTGCAAATCGGCGCCGCCCGGATCCGGGTGATGATCTCCGCCGCCCATTCCGGTGACGACCTGGAGTACGGAGCGGCCGCCTTCACCAAGATCGGAAAGGATCTGGGAGTCATCTGAAGGTTTGTAGCCCGGGCCGACGCGGCGACCATGCGCATCCCGTGCACCCTTGGCAGGCTGCTTGGCTCACCGGATCCGATAAGGTGACCGGCCATGACCTTGCCTGCGCCCCCATTGCCTGCCTGGCTCGAGAAGATGGTGCCTTTCCGCCGCTACGTCATTGAGGCGGGCGAGTACCGCAATCACGTGATGGAGATCGGAGAGGGCCGGCCGGTGCTGTGCGTCCACGGCAACCCCAGCTGGGGCTTCCTCTATCGCAAGGTGGCCATGGCGCTGACCGGACATCCGGTGCGGGTGATCATGCCCGACCTGGTCGGCCTGGGGTTCTCCGACAAGCCGGCCGACATGGCCGCGCACACGTTGGACCATCACATCGCCTGGTTCGGGCAACTGGTCGATGAACTCGATCTCAACGACGTGGTGCTGGTCGTTCAGGACTGGGGTGGCGCGATCGGGGTCGGGGCGATGGTCGACCGTTCCCAACGTCTGACCGGGCTGGTGGTACTGAACACCGCCCTGAGTGAACCCAAACCCGACTTCAAGGCCACCGCGTTTCACCGATTCGGCCGGTTGCCGGTGGTCAGCGACGTGGCCTTCCGGCTGTTGGGTTTTCCTCAAATCGCCCTCGGGGTGGCGCAGGGAGACCGATCCAGCATCAGGGGAGATGTTGCCCGCGCCTACCGCTATCCATTGCGCGACCGACGTCACAACCTGGCCCCCCTGGCCATGACTCGCATGGTCCCCGATTCCATGGACCATCCGTCCATTCCTGCCCTCCGGCGGGTGGGCGGTTTTGTGCGCGGCTATGAAGGTCCGGCGGAGATCGTGTGGGGCGACCGCGACCCGGTCCTCGGTGGGGCCCGCAACCACATCGCCCGAATGCTGCCCAAAGCGAGGGTTACCCGGACCGAAGGCGGCCACTTCCTCCAGGAGGAGGTCCCGGCCGAGATTGCCAACGCAGTCCTTCGGGTGGCCGGCCTGTCCTGAGCCGAACCGATTTCCCATCCGGCCGGCGGGAGAGGCACGAGACCAGCGGGAGAGACATCGCCCCTAATCCAAAGCCGGGATGTCATCCCAGGTGCCGGCGATGACGGTCTTCCCCTTGGTCGACCAGCGGACCGTGAAGGACATGTCGTTGAAGTTGATCTCGGCCGCGGCGAGGTGGGGCCCATTCGTCCACTGCAGCGACAGCCGACCGGGCTCCGGTTCGGCGGCGGTGAAGCGGCCCCCGAAAGCAGCATGGTTGTTGCGAAAGCGCGCCAGCCGACCCAGCCGCCGCACCACCGGGCGGGCCAGCTCTTCGGCCAGGTCGTCGTCGTTGTAGTAGGGGCGGTTGATGTCACGGCCGACGCCGGACCGGGCCAGCAGCTCCATGTCGTTGGGAGCTGCCAATAGACCGGCGTAATACACCTGGGGTATCCCCGGGGAGAAGAACTGGATGAGCCGGGCCAGCAGGTAGCGATGCTCGTCGTGGCCGAGGGCCGAGAAATAGGTCGTATTCACCTGATAGAGGTCGAGGTTGGAGGCCGCCGTTCCTGTGGCTTGCCTGCTTTCGCCGCTGGTTGCCAGGTGGATTTCCTCGACCAGGCAGTCGATCTGGTCGTCGGACAACAACCCGGGACGATCGCCGGAACCGGCCACGTCAACGACGCCGATACCGTCGTGAGTGTCGAGCACGGTGACGGCATTGCGCGGGCTGATCTCCAGCCAGCGTCGCAGGGCGGTCGATGATTTCGTGAAGAGGCTGTGCAAGACCAGGGCGGGGAGTGCGAAGTCGTAGACGCGGTCGACCCGAGACGCAACCTCGATTTGCTGCTGGTGGTGGCCGTGGATCTCAACCAGCGCCTTCATGGCGCGCTGGTGGATCTCAGCCGACAGCTCGTCGATCAGCTCAAACGTGTCGGGGGTCATGAAGCAGCTGGTCCCGGGCGTCTTCACCGCGTAGCCGATGGCATCGAGCCGTACCTGGCTGATACCGGCCCCTGCCAAGCGGTCGAGGATCCGGCCCAGGTAGGCCCGGGCGGCGGGGTCACGCACATCGATGTCGATCTGGCGCTCGGTGAAGGTCGTCCACATCAGCGGCCTGCTTCCGTCGCCGAGCGTGACGCGCGTGAAGGGAGCTCCGGGACGGGGGCGATAGATGGTGGCAAGGTCGGTCTCGTCGGCCCCGTTCGGAAAGACCTTGTCGAAGGTCAGGAACAGGCCTGCGTACCGGGAGGCCTCACCCTGCTCCCGGTAGTCGCGGAACTCCCTGGACTGATCCGATATGTGGTTGACGATCAGATCGGCCGTAACGTCGTGGTCGGCGGCCAGCGCGGCGACATCGCCCCATCCGCCCAAACGGGGATCGACTCGGGTGTGATCGATGGGATCGAAACCGGCGTCGGCACCATCGAACGGCTCAAAGAACGGAAGGATGTGCACCCCGGTGAACACCCCGGACAGCGGCCCGGACAAGAGCCGATGCAAGCCGGCGATCCCGCCGGTGCCGAGCCGGTCTGCATATGTGATCAGCTGGACACCGTTGCGCATGGGAACTCCGAGGGCTGGGCCGGTGGTGATTGTGGCCGGTTGTCGTCGTTTTGCCGAGTTCCGGGTGGAGAAGCAATCAGCCAGCGGCCGCCAGGGTTCCCGCCGGCTTCGAGCCCCCTGGCTACTCGAGCACGAAGATGTTCCGTTCGGCGCAGAGATCCTTGAGGATCTGCGGCCACACCGTGACGCTCACCTCGCCGAGGTGCGCCTTCTTCAGCAACGCCATGTACGTCCGGGACTGGCCGATGCCGCCCCCGATCGAGAGCGGGATCTCGTCGTTCATGATCGCCTGGTGATACGGCAAGGTCAGGAAGTCCATCTGGCCGGTGAGTTGGAGTTGCTTGACCAGCGTCTCCTTGGTGACACGAACACCCATCGAGGTCAGCTCGTGGCGACGTCTTGTGACCGGATTCCACACCAGGATGTCGCCGTTGAGGCCGTGCATGGGCCGTCCGTCGGCGGAGAGGGTGGGCGTTATCCAGTCGTCGTAGTCCGCCGCCCGCATCTCATGGGGATAGCCATCCTCGAGAGTCCATCCGATCCCGTAGATGAAGACGCCGGGGAACTTCTGCAGCACCTCGGTCTCGCGCTGCTTGCGGGGCAGGTCCGGGTACATCCCCAGGATGTCCTCGGCGTGGAGAAAAACGAGTTGGTCTGGTAGATCCGGGTACTCATCGGTGCGGAGCGCCGGGAACAACTCCCTAGTGTGCTGCTCGGCGCCCTTGATGACCTTCCAGATCTTCTCGACGGTGTCGGTGAGGTAGTCCAGATTGCGCTGATCGGCCGTGATCGCCTTTTCCCAGTCCCATTGGTCCACGTAGGCGCTGTGATCGTGATCCAGGAAGTAGTCCTTGCGGACCGCTTTCATATCGGTCAGCAACCCTTGACCGGGTTCCATGCCGAACTGTTTGAGGGCCACCCGTTTCCACTTGGTGGCAGCCTGGACGATCTGGGCATCGACCGGGTGCTGGTCGTAGTCGTTGGAGATGTGGAACTGGATGGGGGTGCGCGACCCGTCCCGGTCGAGGTAGTCGTTGATGCCACTGTTGACGTCGACGATGAGCGGCACCTGCACCATCATCAGATCGAGTTCCTTGGCCAGGTTCTCTTCGATGTACTGCTTGGCGGCGAACACGGCCTGCATGGTCTCCTTGGGCGTGAGGATCGACGTGTAGCCCTCCGGCAAGACTCTGGAGAGGTCGTCGTAATTGCCGATTCCGGGTCCGGCCAGGTCGGCTTGTTTGTCGGACATGCTGCCTCCGATCATGGGCCGTTAACGCCGAGGCGTGTGATCGAGTCTCGTTGTCGACGATACCGCGCCCGATGCCTTCCCTTGGAGGGCCGGTTGGCCCATTGATGGTGGCGTACTTCCCTGCCGGGCGGATAATCGGCCCAGGCGACGACGGAGGCCGAGTAGCTTTGGTGTTGTGACCGGTGTATTCGCCTTTGCGGCCATCGTCGGCTGGCCATTCCTGCTCTTCTTCGTGTTCTTCGGGGGAGAGGGGGGAGATGTCGACGCCGATTTCGATGTCGATGTCGATGCAGATCTCGAGACCTCGGGCGGTATCGGCGGAGGTATCGCCGCCGCGGCGCTTTCCCTGCTGTCGTTCCGTTCGATCGTGTTTTTCTTGGCGTTCTTCGGCGCGACGGGGTTGATTCTGACCGCCCTGTCGGTGGCCAACGTGACCGCCCTCGTCCTGGCCGTCGCCCTGGGATTCTTTGCCGCAGCCCTCAACAATCGGGTGTTTCGCTACCTGAAGAGCTCTTCGGTTGGCATCGATGTGAGTGACCGTGCCTTGAGCGGCGTCTTGGGCAGGGTCACCGTCCCCATTTCCGTGGCTTCGAAAGGTCGGATCACCTGCGAGGTCGAAGGTCAGACGATCAACCTGACGGCCGTCCCGTTCGACGCCCATGAAGATGGCGAATTCGGGGTCGGTGAATCAGTCGTTGTCGTAGAAGTCAGCCGGGGCACCGCACGGGTGTCGTCGTTTCGAGAGCTTTCCTAGCCGAGAGAGGTTGCACATGGAAGTCTTCATCACTGTGGCCGTCATCGTGGTCGTTGCGATCGCGTTGGTGCTCATCAGCGTTCGGTCCTTCATCGTGATCTGTCCGCCCAACCTGGTGGCGGTCATTTCCGGTCGCTCGAAGGAAGGGGCATCCGGCTACCGGGTTCTGCGGGGTGGAAGAACCCTGCGCATTCCTCTACTCGAGAAGGTCGATTGGATGGAGCTCAACACCATTGCGATCGACGTGGCGGTGCAGAACGCCTACTCAAAGGGCGCCATCCCGCTGTCGGTGCAGGCAGTCGGAGATGTCAAGGTCTCCAGTCGGGAAGGCGTCCTCGACAATGCCATCGAACGGTTCCTGGGCCGCCCAACCGAATACGTGCAGAAAATCGCCAAAGAGACCCTCGAAGCCAACCTGCGCGGCGTGCTCGCCACCCTGACTCCGGAAGAAGTCAACGAGGACCGACTCAAGTTCGCCCAAACGCTAATCGACGAAGCCGACGACGACATGCGGACTCTCGGGCTCGACCTGGACGTCCTGAAGATCCAGAACGTCACCGACGAGGTCGACTATCTCGATTCGGTAGGACGGCGGCGAACCGCTCAGGTCATCAAGGAGGCGCGTGTTGCAGAGGCCGAGCGCCAGACCGAGGCAGAAGAAGCCGAGGCCGAGGCGCGTCGTCGGGCGGAGATCGCCAAGGTCAATGCCAACCTCGAGATCGTCGAGCGGCAGAACGCACTGCGGGTCAAACAAGCCGAACTCGAGGCCCTGGCGATCGCCAAGGAACGCGAGGCGGAAGTAGCAGGCGAGAAGGCCAAGGCGGTTGCCGAGCAATCCCTCGAAACTGAGAGGATCGAGTTGCAGAAGCGCCGCCTGGAGGCCGACGTGATCACTCCGGCGCGGGCCGAAAAAGAGGCCAAGGAGCTGCGGGCCAAGGGTGAAGCCGCCAAGATCATTGAAGACGGTGTCGCTCAGATCGAGGTGTTCAGACGTTTGATCGAGCAGTACCAGGCGGCCGGTGAAGATGCCCAGAGCATCTTCGTGTTGAACATGCTGCCCGACCTCCTGGGTCAGATCGTCGACACCGTCAAGGGTGTCGCCATCGACAAGGTGACCGTCATCGACTCCGGGAACGG
>DATEVB010000178.1:0-5497 GCA_035282865.1 Acidimicrobiia bacterium
CGGCAATCAGGTTGCCGGAATCGAGCACATCGTTGTGATCGAGTAAGAAGAGCACGCCGAGCACGATCAGTACAAAGCCGACCAGAAGACGTCCGCGGCTCATGGGACCTTCCTTCTTCGAGGGTCCTCCCATCCTCGCATAGCGCACCCCATCGAGTCCAGAGTCGACGGGACTTGTTTCAGGTTCATGTTGCAGGTTTATCTGTCCCCCTCCCCCGGGTGAGCAAAGCCGGCCGGTTGGGGGCCTTGGCCGGCCGGCCACGACTTGAAACCCGCGCTCGAGCGGCCCAGACTCCCGGCATGCGCAACCCGATCGTCGCCGTCATCGGCGCCTCCCAAGCCCGACCCGAAGATCCCGACTACCAGGACGGGGTTCGCCTCGGAAGGCTGCTGGCGGAGGCAGGGTGCACGGTCGCCAGCGGCGGGTACGGAGGGCTGATGGAAGCCGTCTCCGCCGGTGCCGCGGAGGTTGGGGGCCGGGTCATCGGTGTCACTGCCCCGACCGTTTTCCCGGGTAGATCGGGCGCCAACCTGCATGTGACGGACGAACGGCCGGCGGTCACCATCACCGAACGAATCCAGGAATTGCTCACGCTCGCTGATGCCGTCGTCGCCCTCCCCGGCAGCCTGGGCACCCTCACCGAATTGGCCGTTGCCTGGAACATCGCCTATGTGGCACCGTTCAGCGGTGGTCGTCCCAAACCGATCGTCGCCGTCGGGCCCATCTGGGGGGAGCTCGTGCCGCTGCTGGCCGAGCGCCTGGCCACCAACGGCAAGCTCGTGCAATGCGTCGGCACCGTCGAGGAAGCCGCCGCACAAGTGGTTAGGCACCTCGGGTCTTAGGAGACTGCTGCCCGCCAGACGATCATCTCGGCCAGGACCGAATACAACGGTATGATCTGCTCGCTGGGAGAGCCGTTGTCTTGTTGCTGCTCGCCTGGTCGCGAAGAGGCAGGGGAAGCGTGGCTCTCAGATCGAACGGATCGGCAAGCGGGGAACAAATCGGCAAGCACCGCGCCCACCTTGGCCGGTGGCGTCGGCTCGGTCTCGCCATCGGCAGCGCGTTTCACAACCAACGCCGCCAGTGTCGAGCGGGCCACCACCAATTTGCAGATCCGACTCCCATCGGCGGAGGAATCTTCCGCACTACCTGCCTGGCATGCGGAGCAATATCGCTCGACCTTCGCGAGGCCACGGAGCCGGCCGAGACCCAGCTTTTCAGAAGACAGGGTGAGCTGCAGACGTTTGCCATTCTGCGACGCCAGGCCTTTCGCCGTTCTTGATCCAAGCGGAGCGGGGGCGCTCGCAACTACACTTCCCGGCTGGTCATGGGTAACAAGAAGAGAGCAGAAGAACGTCGCCGAACGCTCTACCTGGTCCGCCACGCCAAAGCCGGTGAGCGGCGCGCCTGGGACGGCGATGATCGTCGGCGACCGCTCTCCCGACGGGGACGCCGTCAAGCCAAACAATTGGTCGCCATGTTTGGCGGGCACGCCATCGACCGGCTGCTCACCAGCCCGTACCTTCGCTGCCGCCAAACCCTGGAACCACTCGCCAAGAAGCGCGGTCTGACGATCGAAGAACGACCAGAACTCGAAGAGCACACACCGATCGACGACACACTCCGCCTCGTCAAGAAGCTGGCCGGGTCAAGCGCCATGATATGCACCCACGGTGATGTGATCCCGGCGCTCATCGATCGGCTCCAACAGGAGGGCATGGAAGTGTCGGGCCCCATGGACACCAAGAAGGGCTCGGTCTGGATCATCACGGCCAAGGGCAACCGGTTGGTCCGGGCCGACTACCTGCCACCACCCGCCTAGGACGTCCAGCCTCCACCCCAGACCAGCGGCGCCTTTCGTACACTTGACGCATGAATGACCATCTGGACGGCTACCGCGATCGCTTCCCGATCTTGGCCGATACCAGCTACCTCGTGAGCCATTCGCTCGGTGCGATGCCCCTGGCTGCCCGGCACGAACTGCAACGCTACGCCGACGAATGGGCGTCGCGGGGCGTACGCGCCTGGAGTGAAGGTTGGTGGGAAACGCCGGTGACGGTCGGCGACGACCTCGCCCCGATCGTCGGAGCGCCGGTCGGGTCGATCGCCATGGTCCAGAACGTGACGGTTGCCCAAGCGGTTATCGCTTCCTGCTTCTCGCTGGCCGGCCCGCGCAACCGGGTGGTCTTTTCCGAGCTCAACTTTCCCTCGGTCATGTATACGTGGCACAACGTCGCCGGGGCGCACGTCGTCACGGTGCGCAGCTGGGACGGCGTGACCGTGCCCACGGAGACGTTCCTGGCCGCCATCGACCATCGGACGGCCGTCATCCCACTCTCCCACGTGCTGTTCAGGAGCGCCTATATCCAGGACGCCCGGGCGATCATCGCCCGCGCCCACGAGGTCGGGGCGTTCGTGGTCCTCGACTGCTACCAATCGGCCGGCACCGTGCCGTTCTCCCTCTCCGAACTGGAGGTGGATTTTGCGGTGGGCGGTTCGGTCAAATGGCTGTGCGGGGGTCCCGGGGCGGGCTGGCTATATGTCCGGCCCGACCTACAAGAGACCTTCCAGCCGCGCTTCGTCGGGTGGCAGGGTGATCGCGCCCCGTTCGAGTTCCGACCCGGACCGGTGGAGTATGCGCCGGGCATCTGGCGCTTCCTGTCGGGCACCCCGAACGTGCCCGCTCTGTACGGAGCGGGGGCGGGCTATCGGATCGTGCAGGAGGTCGGAATCCAGGCCATCCGCCAGAAATCGTTGCGTATGACCCAGTGGATCATCGACATGGCAGACGAATTGGACATCCCGGTCAAATCTGAAACCTCACCCGAACGCCGCGGCGGGGCGGTGACCCTCGATGTAGGAGACGAAGACCGGGTCGTCGCCGCTCTGGGCGATCGCCGGGTCATCGTCGATGCTCGACCCGGTGCCGGTATCCGGGTCGGCCCCCATTTCTACAACTCGGATGAGGATTTGGCCAGGCTGCGGGAAGGTCTGGTCGAGATACTGGAACGCTGAGGCTCACATTCGGGCAAAGCAGCGGACCGTGACCCTCCGGAAACGGCTCAGCTCAACGTCGCGTCTCTTCCCTACAATCGATCCGGCCGAACGGTGAAGGAGCATACATGGTCGACGTCGAGCGTGGCCGGTTGTACATCGGTGGAGACATCGATCCGACCTCCGGCGACCAAACCGGCCACCCCCGGCTCTACGACGCCCACGACCTGACCACCCATGGGGTCATCGTCGGAATGACTGGTTCCGGGAAGACCGGTCTGGGCATCATCTTCCTCGAAGAAGCGCTTCTGTCCGGCATCCCGGCCCTAATCATCGACCCCAAGGGCGACATGGGAAACCTCCTGCTCAATTTCCCCGGCTTCCGCCCCGAGGATTTCCGACCCTGGATCGACGAGGGCGAAGCACAACGCAAGGGGGTCACACCCGACCAGTTCGCCGCCCGCACCGCCGAACTATGGAAGAACGGTCTCGCCGAATGGCAGATCGGCTCCGACCGGCTCACCCAACTCGGTACCGGAGCAGAATTCTCCATCTACACGCCCGGCTCACGAGCGGGGATCCCCATGAACATCGTCGGTTCCCTGGCTGCCCCCGATCTCAACTGGGACGCTGAAGCGGAGACCGGACGGGACGAAATCGAAGGCTTTGTCTCGAGCTTGCTGGTGCTGGCGGGAATCGAAGCCGACCCGATCTCGAGCCGGGAGCACATCCTGCTCTCCAACGTCATAGAGAAGGCCTGGAAGTCCGGGACCGATCTCGACCTCGCCCGGTTGATCGCCCAGGTAATGGATCCCCCGTTTCGCAAACTGGGGGTGTTCGAGGTCGACACCTTCTTCCCACCCAAAGACCGCACCGGCTTGGCGATGCGGCTCAACGGCTTGGTGGCCTCGCCGACCTTCAACGCCTGGATGGAAGGCCCGCCCGTCGATATCCAGTCGATCCTCTTCACCCCGGACGGCAAGCCGCGGGCGGCAGTGGTCTACCTCCAGCATCTCGGCGACCGGGAACGGCAATTCATCGTCACGCTGCTGTTGTCCAAAATGGTGACCTGGTTGCGCCGGCAACCGGGTACCTCCGACCTGCGAGCGCTCGTCTACATGGATGAAGTGTTTGGATTCGCTCCTCCCACCGCTGAGCCGCCATCGAAGAAACCCATCCTGACCATCTTCAAACAGGCCAGGGCACACGGCGTTGGGATGGTCTTGTCGACCCAGAACCCGGTCGATCTCGACTATAAGGTCATGTCGAATGCCGGCACCTGGCTGATCGGGCGCCTCCAAACCGAACGAGACAAAGCCCGCATCCTGGAAGGACTGAAGTCGGCGTCGGGGGCGGTCGACGTTGCCCGGTTCGACAAGTTGATCGGCGACCTCGACAAACGCCAGTTTGTACTCCACACGGCGGGATCGACCGAACCCGTGGTCATCACGACCAGGTGGGCCATGTCGTACCTGAGAGGTCCGCTCACCCGTGAAGAGGTGACCCGGCTGTCGGCCGGCGCGCCCGAATGGGAAGCCGTCGAGGCGTCCCGACCCTACCCAGCGGCTGCTGTTCGGGCGGTGGCCGACGATGAAACGGTGGTGGCGCCCCAAGTCGCCCCGGGCGTTCCCGTGTATCACCTCGACCCGGCCGCGCATTGGGGACTTCAGATCGGGGCAATAGCCGGAGGCCGGCGCCATCAGGCCGGTCTGGTTGCCCGGGTCCATCTCATCTACGACGATCGGTACGCCGGGGTCGATCACCGTGAGGAGTGGGAGGCCGTGTTCTTTCCGCTCGGACCCAGCTTCGACCCGTCGAGCCACTTCGCCATCGATTACGACAGCCGTGACTTGCGACCGGGCGCTCCCCCGGGCGGCACATTCTTGCTCACCCGAGCCCCGGTCGATTCGGCGGTGTTTTTCCGACAAGCCGAAACAGATCTGACGGAATGGCTTTATCGCAATCGCAAGGTCGAGGTGTTCAAGAACGAGCAACTGAAGCTGTACTCGCGGATCGGAGAGACTCAGGAGGAGTTCGCTGCTCGCTGTGATGGGGCGGCCGAGGACGCCGCCGACGCCCAGGTAGCCGCACTGCGTGATCGGTACAAGATCAAGATCGATCGAGTGAAAGATCAGCTCGCCGCCGCCGAACGGCGGGTTGGGGAGCTGGCCGTGGACACCCAGAGCCGCCGTCAGCAAGAGCTACTAGCAGGAGCAGGCGATCTGCTCTCCGTGTTCCTGGGCGGGAAACGAAGGTCCCGCAGCCTGTCCGGCGCCGCCTCGCGCAGGTCTCAGACCGTCCGCACCCAGGAGCGGCTTCGCTCGGCGCAAGACCGGCTATCCGACAAAGCGGCAGATATCGACGACCTCGAAGACGATCTTGCCCGGGACCTCATGGAGATCACCGATCGATGGAACGAGGCCGCCCGGGACATTCAGGCCATTGAGATCGGCTTGGAGAAAACGGACATCGCGGTGGACGAAATGGCGCTGGTGTGGGTCC
>DATEVB010000179.1:0-8574 GCA_035282865.1 Acidimicrobiia bacterium
CACTCGGACGAACTGGTGGTGCTCGGAGCTACCGATGCCTACGAAGCGCGTTGCCGATTGTGTTACGACCCCGCCGAACCGGAGCAACCGAAGCTCATTGAGTAGAGCTAGGGCCTTAGGCCCGTACTTCGCATTGCGATCCGCTCACCGGCCGGCTTGTGTCGAAGTAGGAAAGGACCAGGTGAGTTCTAGGCGGCGAAGCCATCTAGAACCACTCTGCCTGCTACGCTGGAAGAGGCCGCCAGTCGGTGGCTGTTGTTTCGCGAACTCGATCGGAGAGAGCGGTGGGTGTCCTGTCGCCGTTTCTGCCCGGTTCCGGCACCCTGCGCATGGATCCCCGGGTAGTAGCACATCGTGGCCGCGTCGCCCGCGGCGCTCCGGTGTCATCCCTGCACATCTCTGTTTTGTCCCCCACGGCCGGTAGGGCTTGCCGGGAGACATCGGCATTACACCCGGCGCGTGGCGCCGGAGGAGGAGCACATCTGTATGGCCATTATTCGCCGGAAGGCGCCCAAAGTCATCCGCAAGGGCGTCGGCAGCGATTCGATAGTCGAAACGAAGACCAGGCGCGTCGGACGTCAGGTAGTCGAGGTGCGGCACGTCAAAGAAGCGCCGCTCAAGCCTGAACGCAGGACCGAGCCCAAAGCCAGGACGTCGATCGGTTCGCGAGGTGCACGAACGCCGCGCCCGGCCGACGGCCGGGGACGGACCGCGATCCGCGATGAGGAGATCATCGTCCCACCCGAGACGGAGCGGAAGCAGATGCTCGTCAGGGTCCTCCCCCACCAGACCCAGGTAGTGGTCATGGAAGGCCCGGTGCTCGTCGAGCATCACGTTGCCCGGTCCGACAAAGAATCCGTTGTTGGCAACGTCTATCTGGGCCGGGTCCGGAATGTGCTCCCGGGCATGGAAGCGGCGTTCGTGGATTTCGGCGAAGCGAAGAACGGCGTGCTGTATGCGGGGGACATTCAGTACGATCCCGCCAAGCACGGGAAACGCCGGCCGCGCATCGAAGAAGCTCTCGCCAAGGGCGACGAGGTGCTGGTGCAGGTCGTCAAGGACGCAATGGGCGAAAAGGGTGCCCGTTTGACCAACCAGATATCCTTGCCCGGCCGATATCTCGTGCTGGTTCCCCATTCAGATGTGCAGGGCATCAGCCGGCGTCTTCCCGACGAGGACCGTCAGCGGTTGCGCGACATAATCCGCGACGTCAAACCGGACGGCTTCGGAGTCATCGTTCGCACTGCGGCGGCGTCGGCCTCTAAGAGCGAGATTCGCGCAGATATCGAACGTTTGAACAAGACCTGGCTGGAGATCCAGGAATCCGGGAAAGGTGGGCAGGCGCCCCGAGTGGTTTATCAAGAGCCGATGCTCTTGCTGCGGGTCATCCGGGAGCATTACACGCCCGAGTTCCGTCGGCTGATGATCGATGACGCCGACGCCTACGAAGCGGTCATTGAATACCTGAAGGAAATCGATTCGGACCTCATTCGAACTGTGCAGCTCTACGAGGACACACTGCCCGTCTTCGAGAGGTTCCACGTCGAGGATCAGCTGAGGAAGGCCCTCGACCGGAAAGTATGGTTGCCTTCGGGTGGTCATCTGGTCATCGACCGAACAGAAGCGCTCACCGTCATCGATGTGAACACCGGCAAATTCGTTGGCAGTTCGAGCCTCGAGGAGACGGTGCTTCAGAACAACCTGGAAGCGGCAGAAGAGATCGGCAGACAGCTCCGGCTGCGTGACATCGGCGGCATCATCGTGATCGATTTCATCGACATGGAGATTGAAGGTAATCAGCTTGCGCTGTTGCGGAGGCTGCGGGAAGCCCTCGCCAAGGACAAGACCCGCACGCAGGTGTTCGATGTCTCCAACCTGGGTCTGGTCGAGATGACGCGGAAGAACGTTTCGGAGGGTTTGCTGGAGACCTTCTCCGATGTCTGTCCGACCTGCAACGGGCGGGGAGTGCTGCTCCACGAAGAAGCGGCCACGCACGGCAGACCGCTCGAGGTTGGCTAGTCAGTATTGGCAAGCACGGGGAAACGGTTAAAGTTAATGGGCTTCAGATCGAGGTAAATGCCATCATGTATGCAATTATCCGCACCGGCGGCAAGCAGTCCAAAGTGCACGAAGGCGACGTGATAGACGTCGAGCGGCTCAAGAACACCGATGAAACAGTCGAGTTCACGCCGCTGTTGGTCGTCGATGCCGACGGGAAGGCGATCAGCGACCGCGCTCAACTGCGCGAGGTGAAGGTACGCGCCAAGGTGCTTGGAGAGGCGCAAGGCCCCAAAGTCGACATCTTCAAGTACAAGAACAAGACCGGATACCGGCGTCGGCAAGGCCACCGGCAGAAGTACACGACGCTCGAGGTGACGGCGATCGAGCTACCCGCCCAGAAGAAGCCTACGGCGGCTTCCTCAGAAGCTTCTGCATCTACGAAGACGGCCGAGACCGCAGAGGGCGGAGACGGCCAAACCACCAAGACCGAGGAGGACTGACCCGATGTCCAAGACAAAAGCCGGTGGGTCGTCGAAGAACGGCCGCGACTCTGCTGCTCAGCGGCTCGGTCCCAAGGTCTTCGATGGCCAATTGGTCAACGCAGGAACCATCATCGTTCGCCAGCGCGGTAGCCGTATCCACCCCGGCGACAACGTCGGTAAGGGGAGCGACGACACGCTCTTCGCTACGGCGGCCGGGTTCATCAAGTATGGCCGCCGCAACGGAAGACGCCTGGTGGACGTGCTCCCCGAGTAGGGAGCATCCTGCCCCGTGTTCGTCGACCGCGTACGCGTACATCTGCGCGCTGGGAACGGAGGCGCCGGTGTCGTCAGCTTCCAGAGACTGCGCGGCAAGCCGAGAGGTAAAGCCGTCGGTGGTTCCGGTGGCAAGGGCGGCGACGTCATCTTGCGGGCCGACCCTTCCGTGGCCACGCTCCTCACCTACAAGAGAAACCCGTACCACGCCGCCGGGGCCGGCACCCACGGCCAGGGCGACATGAGGTCGGGAAGGCAGGGTGACGATCTGATGCTGATGGTTCCCCTGGGAACCATCGTGCGTGACGATCAAGGTGTGGTGATCGCCGACCTGGTCGAACCGGACCAGCAGGTAACGGTGCTGGAAGGCGGCCGTGGTGGACGCGGCAACGCAGCGCTCGTCAGCCGCATGCACCGGGCACCGAGCTTTTGCGAGCAGGGGGAGTATGGCGAAGGTGCCTGGTTTGAGTTCGAACTGAAGCTCCTGGCCGATGCCGCGCTCGTCGGGTTTCCCAATGCCGGGAAGAGCACCCTTATCTCACGGGTGTCGGCCGCCCGTCCCAAGATAGCCGACTACCCGTTTACCACTCTGGAGCCGAACCTCGGAGTGGTCTCGGTGGCCGGCCGCGAATTCACATTTGCAGACATCCCGGGCCTCATTGAAGGCGCGGCCGACGGAAGAGGTCTCGGACATGAGTTCCTCCGTCATGTCGAGCGGGCCAGAGCGCTCGTTATTCTGCTCGATCCTTCCTCCCTCCAGACGGAGAGCCTGGTCCGGCAACACGATGTGCTCATCGACGAGCTGGCCCGGCATTCGTCTGAGCTGGCCGGGCGGCCACGGATCGTCGCCGTCAACAAACTGGATCTGCCTGATGTTGCAGCCGAAGTACGAACGCTGGCGGATGCGGTGGGCGAGCCCGTATACGCGATTTCGGCGATAACGGGGGTGGGCATCGAGCGTCTACTGCACGCAGTAGCCGACGCCGTTGACCTGGCCGTCCGCCGGTCGCCGGAGCGGGAAGGGTTCGTGTTGCACCGACCAATCCGGGCCGGATTCGAAATCCATCGCCGGGGAGGGGTATGGGTTGTCGAAGGCCGGGTGGCGGAGCGGGCGGTCGGGCTCGATGACCTGACCAAACCGGAGGCCGCCGACTACGCAGCGGCCCGACTGGCTCGCATCGGCGTAGACGACGCCCTTCGGGAGGCGGGCGCCGAGCCGGGGGATGAAGTCCGCATCGGTGATCTCGTCTTCGAGTTCCAGGACACCCGGTGACAACGCGTTATCCGGCTCCCGCCGGCCGACCGATCGTCGTGAAGGTCGGTTCATCGAGCCTGGCCGCCAAGGCGGGCGGGCTGAACGGTGCCGCTCTCGGCTCCATCGTCGACCAGGTGGTCGAGCTGTGGTCCCTGGGGCATCCCACCGTATTGGTTTCCTCCGGGGCCGTCGCTGCCGGGCTCCTGGAGCTTGGACTCGAAGGCCGCCCGGCCGACGTGCCAGACCTGCAAGCGGCGGCGGCGGTGGGACAGGGCAGGCTGATGGAGCGGTACGCTACCGAGTTCGGGGCCCGGCAGCGCCTCGTCGGGCAGGTACTGCTCACCAAAGACGTCCTCGCCAATCGCGGCCAGTACTTGCACGCTCGGGAAGCGCTCGATCGTATGCTGGCCCTCGGGATAGTACCGGTCGTCAACGAAAACGACACCGTGGTGATCGACGAGCTCCGGCTCGGCGACAACGATCGATTGGCGGCCATCGTGTCCCACTTGGTCGGAGCAGCGCTGCTGGTTTTGCTCACCGACACGGCCGGTCTCTATTCCGAAGACCCGCGTCTCAAGACTGAGGCTGAGTTGCTGACCGCCGTGAAGCACACCGATGCGATCCTCGACAGGCTGGCCGGCGGACGGTCCGGGCCAATGGGCTCTGGCGGAGTGGGTACCAAGGTGGCGGCGGCGCGCATGGCTGCCTGGTCAGGAGTTCCCACGGTGGTGGCCGGATCACAAGAGGAACGGGCCGCGGTGCGGGCTGCCGCCGGAGAAACCGTTGGCACCTGGATCGCCCCCCATGGTTCTCGCTTGCCTGCGCGGAAACTCTGGATCGCGTTTGGGCAGCCGGCAGAAGGAACGCTGCGCGTCGACGCCGGTGCCGCGCAGGCGATCGTGTCCCGGGGAGGTTCTCTGCTGCCGGTGGGCATTACCGAGATCCAGGGCAAGTTTGGGGAGGGAGCCGCCGTCGAGGTGCTCGATCCGGGTGGGAGCCTGGTGGGAAAAGGGCTGGTGACGTTGTCATCGGCTGCGTTGGGTCCGCTTCTGGGCAGGCACAGCTCAACCGTCACGGTGGACGGCTGGGGAGGAGAGGTCATCCACCGGGACGATCTGGTGGTGCTGGTCGACTCGGAGGACTCACCCGGTTGAGCGTTTGCGGCTGCGGTAACCGAGCCACAATGCCAGGACGAGCAACGACGCCCCCGCCGCGACCACGGCGGGCTCGGCCGTTTCGTCGAATTCCCTGCCTTGCTCCAGGACCTCGAGGTTCACCGCGTCCAGGTACGTCTCGCCACCGCGGTCCTCGTCGTGATACCTCCAGGTTCCCGTCGCTCGGACCAGGGGACCACGATGGTGGTAGTCGCCCGGTGGATCGAGATCCTCGATGATGGCAGCCGGAACTCGGACCCCGATGCCGACATTCGCCCCGTTCGGACGTCCACCCTCCAGCAACGGTGCAGTTGCGTAGGTGTCGCCGTTCAACTGGCTCCAGGCCGAGCCGTCGCGACGAAATCCATAATCGCCGATCAGTTCCCCGACGACACTGATGGTCTGCCCGTCATAAACGGCCCCGTCGACGAGCAAGGCCGCAACCGTCACGTCGGTAGCGGCCCGGGCCTCCCCGGGCATCAGGACCTGCAGGATGATCACGATTCCTGTGAGGGCAACTCGTCGCATCATTTCCCACGCACCAGGGAGAACACGAAACCAACCAAGGAGAAGATCGCTACGAATTCGAGCCGGCCTGCCCACATCGCAAAGATGTAGGTCAGTTTGAGAAAGAACGGCATGGTGGGATCGACTACGCCGACCGACAACCCGACGTTGGCGCCGGCGCTCACCGACTCGAAGAGTGCCGAACCTAGGGGGAGGTGGTACATCAGGCCAACGCCCGTTCCCAACACGTAGAGCGCCACATACAACAGGGACACTCCCATCACCGCCTGAATCAGACCAGGGTTCAATTGCTTCCAGCCGTGGTGCCAGTACCGGGTCGAAATCACCGCCCCTTCGGGAAGCAACACCTGCCGGACCTGAGAGCTCAAAGCCTTGATCGTCAACCCGACGCGCAATGATTTCACTCCACCGGCTGTGGAGGACGCCATTCCGCCCAGCGCCATAGCGATGGCTATACCACCAAAGGCCAGGCCTCCCCAGGACGCCAGTTCGGTTGAAGGGATAGTTGCGAAACCGGTCCCGGAATGGGCAGAGAGAACCTGAAAGAGTCCTTGCCGGGTCAGACCGAAGAGCGACTGATACAGTCCTGCGCTCGCCAGCCCACCCAGGGTCAGCAGCAAGGTCCCCAGGAAGGTGGTGAGGATGGTTCGGACCTCTAAGTTGTCGACTACCTGTCGCCTACCGCGCCAGAGCGCAAAATGAAGACCGAAGCTGAGAGCTCCGGCGATCATGAGCACGGCGGTGACCGCCTCGAAGGCTGCTGAATGGTAGTAGCCGACGCTGCTGCTCTGCGGGGCAAATCCGCCGGTATCGAAAGCAGCCATGAAGATTGTGACGCCATGGAAGATGGCTCGAAAGGGGCGGAACCCGAGCACGAAGTAACCGACCGCGCTCAGCGCCACGATCCCGAAGGCGCCGTGGACGGCGCTGACCAGCCAGATGAAGCGAGCGGTCGAGCGGACCGATGGGAAGATCTGGTCGTCTCTAGCTTCGCCGTAGTACAGCGTCATCGCCCCACCCCCGGCGAAAACGCTCAGCACTGCGATCACGATACCCTGTCCTCCCAGGAAATGGAGCAGGTGCCTCCAGAAATTGAGTGACGTAGCGAGATGGTCGAGGTCCTGAATCAAAGCCAGACCGGAGGTGGTGAGACCGCTCATCGCATCGAAATAGGGATCGATGAACGATCCGTAATGGCCGGAGAGCTCAAGCGGGATGGCTCCGATCGCCGGGACGATCAGCCAGGTGAGGCTGACGACGACCATCCCGTGGCTCCAATCCAGCCGGGTGGTTTGCGGCGGGCGTTGCATCATCAGATACCCCAGCGCGGCGGAGATCCCGATCATCAGCAGGAACGATGCCGCTGGAGCCGATTCTCCGGCGATCAGCGCCCACGTCAGCGGAAGCAGACCGGCCACCGCCACAACCACCAGGATGCGCCCCAGGTTGTACCCGATCAAGCGGAGGTCTTCACGGTTGGGACGGATCAGCATGCGGTTACCCGGTGAGCCACAGCATGAGCAAGGAGATGCCGAGTCCGACCACCGCCAGGGTCACCACAACGGCTCCTTCGAGGATGAGCGTCGTGATCACTCCCCACAGAGTTGATCGTCCACGCCCCGTCGATGCCGGGTTGAGGTAGCTCATGGCGTCTCGACTTGAAGGACCCGGCGATTCAAGTCCGCTCCTTTGCGGTCGAGTGAATAGTCAAGGCTTGGCGCAGATCGGATTCGTGTTCGATGGCCGTTACCGCCAGCACTCGATCACCGGGCCTCAGTTGCGTTGTAGCGTTGGGGACGGAAACATCTGCTCCCCGCAGCAGGGCCACGAGGATCGATTGAGGCGGCATGTCGATCTCCAGCACCGTGCGGATCTCTGCGTCGTCGGGGATGTCGATTTCCACCAAGCTCAGCTTGCCGGCACCAAGGACCCGCAAGCGCTCGAGCTCCGATATCTCCACTTGGACTTCCTGTGAGATCACATCGGCGATGAGGTCGGTTACCGCCACAACCGGTACGTTGAGGGCGACGAACGTGGCGCGGTTACGTGGGTCGTTGAGCCTGGCGATGACCCGTTTGGCTCCCAGGGTTTTGGCCAGTTGACAGGCAACAAGGTTGGCCTCATCCTTGCCGGTCACCCCGAGCACCCAGTCAGAACGGGCTGCGTCGGCGCGGTTGAGGACGTCGACTTCCGTACCGTCACCAGTCAGAACGAGGAATCGGGATCGGTCGCCCAGACCCTGCGCTTTGTCCGGATCGGCCTCGACGATGGTGATCGTGTGGCCGGCCGAGGTGAGTGCGAGACCCAGATAGGATCCCACTTTGCCGCCACCGATGATCAGCGTTCTCACTGACCCTCCTCCGCTACCAGGTAACGCCGGATCTTGTTCAGCACACCCTTACGCGCAGCAGCCACGACCAGATCGCCTTCCTTGAGATGAAACTCCCCATCGGGGATGAAGGTTCTCCCGTCTCTCCTGACTGCGGCGACCCGCAGGCGGTCGTCGATCTCCAGGTCCTCCACCGGGAGATCGGCTGCGGCCGGCCCAAGCTGCATATCAACGATCTCCGTTTCACCATCCTCAAAGGTCACATGCAATCGGAACTCCTGCTCGACGACCTGCTCGTAGACCACTTTCGAAATCAATCTGGAGGCGGGAATATAAGCTACGTCGAGCTCCCGATAGGCCCGCTCCCGATGTGGGTCATCGAGTCGGGCAATGGTCTTGGGGACCATGAACACCTCTTTGGCCAGCTGGACCGCCATGAGGTTGGCGTTGTCGGAGTCGGTGACCGCCACAAAGGCATCGGCGTATTCGATACCGGCTTCCTTCAGTACCCCCACGTCGTAGGCCAGCCCGAGATGCACCGAGCCGTTGAAG
>DATEVB010000180.1:0-31316 GCA_035282865.1 Acidimicrobiia bacterium
GTCATGGGCACGCCGTGTACGGACCCTGCGGCCCGGGTGCGGGACGTCAACGAGAAGGTTGGTCCGACGAAGATCGGCTGGCGATGCTCGAGGAGTATCAGCGCGACCTCGAACAAGAGGTCGAGGACGTGGCCGAGCGGATCAAGCGACTCAAGGAAGAGAAGGCGAAGGCGTAACGGCGGTCACTTCGCGAAGAGAGGGCCCCTCAACAGGGGGCCCTCTCTTCGTAACGAGTTCGCCCCTGTTGGGCGGTGGGGGCCGGGCACCGTGGTCCTTGAAGCCTGAAACCTGAAACCTGAAGCTCCGCCCGGGGCCGAAATACCCTATCGCGCCCGACTTGGATGAGATATCGTTCATAACGTTCACAATTAACTGAACGTTATGAACGACTGAAAGGAACATCGGATTGGACGACCGTGACCGACGCTGGAGGGTGATGCACGAGCGGCTCACCAGGATGTTGGAAGAGGTCGGGTTTCCCCACACCATCGCCCGGGTCTATACGGCCCTCACCCTCGCGCATGGCGAAGGGCTTTCCGCCGGCGATTTGGCTCAAGAACTCGAGATAAGCAAAGCCTCGGTGAGCAACGCCACGCAGTTCCTCGCCGGTACCGACCTGGTCGAGAGGTATCGGGTCCGGGGGTCGCGCAAAGCCCACTACCGGATTCTCAAGGATGTGTGGGGGACGATCCTTGCTAAGAAGTTCGCGGCGATCGGGTACATCCGCCGCACTGTTGAAGAGGCGATCACCCTCGAGCCAGGCGACAAAGCCCGTGCGCGACTCGAAGAAATGCACGACGTTTACTCGTTTTTTGAAACAGAATTCGCAGAGGTCATGAGTCGATGGAACGAGAGGAAGAAAGCATGACGGAAGCCGCCATCAAGGTCGAGAACATCACCTTTGCGTACGGCGATCTGGAGGCCGTTCGGGGGGTCAGCTTCGAGGTGGCTCCGGGTGAGATCCTCGGGTTCTTGGGACCCAACGGGGCGGGCAAGTCCACGACGATCAAGATCCTCACCGGCCTGCTGACTCCGAAGTCGGGCACGGCTCAGGTGCTGGGCGTCGACGTGACCAATGACGATCCAGAGATGCAAGCCCAGATCGGGGTGTGCTTCGAAGAGAAGAACCTCTACGACAGCATGTCCGGATCAGAGAACCTCAAGTTCTACGCCAGCCTCTTCGGGATCAAGGATGTAGACACCGTTGAGCTGCTGCGACGGGTTGGTCTGGCCGATCGGGCCAAGGATCGAGTAGCCAAGTACTCCAAGGGCATGAAGCAACGCCTCATGATGGCCAGGACCCTGGTCAACACCCCCAAGGTCTTGTTCCTCGACGAACCGACCGACGGCCTGGACCCGGTGTCCTCGCAAGCCATTCGCAAGCTCATTCAACAGGAGGCCGACCGGGGAGCGGCAGTGTTGCTCACCACGCACGACATGAACGAGGCGGATGAGCTGTCCAACCGGGTGGCCTTCATCAATGAGGGCCAGTTGTACGCAATCGACACCCCCGAGGCTCTGAAGCTCAAGCACGGGAAGCGGTCGATCCGGGTTCGCACGCGGTCAGGCGCAGGCGTGCACGAACAAATCGTTTCGCTGGACGAATCCGGGGCCGGTGAGACCCTGCGCGCCGCGGTTGGCTCGCCCGACTTGATGACGATTCACACAGAAGAAGCCACGCTGGAGGCCATCTTCATCCAGATGACCGGAAGGGGGTTGGAAGGATGAGCAGGCCTGTTTCCCGTGCCTCCATCATCGGGTCGATCCTCCAGAAAGACCTCAAGGAGTACAGCCGGGACAGGTTGTGGATGTTCCTGACCATGCTCGTCCTCATCTTGATGATCGTGGTCTTCTGGGTGCTGCCCGACACCGTGGATGAATCGATCTCTGTTGGCATCTCCGGGTTGGGAGATCCGGCCGCCTTGGCTGCCCTGCAAACCACCGAGGCGGAAGGTCTCCGGTTGGTGTCATTCGGCTCGGCCGAGCAGCTCGAGTCGGTTGTGGCGGGCAACGCCGAGGCATGGCAGACGAACGGTCAAACTCTGGTCATCCCCGACGACTCCGACGCCGAGAAGCCGGAAGGTGCGAAGAAGGCAAACGTCGACATCGGACTGGCTTTCCCCAACGACTTCCTCGCCGCCACCTCGGCCGGCCGGAAGGCAACCGTGGATGTCTTTGTGGACTCCCAGGTTCCGGAGGAGATCACATCGTCGATGTCGAGTCTCGTGCGGGAGTTGGCCTTCGGGCTGGCTGGGAGTCAATTGCCGGTCGACACACTGGATGCGGAGGAGATATACAGGGTGTTAGGTGAGGACCGGGCCGGCGCCCAGGTCACCCCGCAGGAGAGCTTCCGACCGATGCTGGTATTCCTGGTGCTCCTGATGGAGATGTTCGGTATGTCGTCGCTCATCGCCCGGGAAGTCCAGTCGCGTACGGTGACCGCGCTTCTGGTGACCCCGGCGACCGTCGGAGATGTGTTGACCGCCAAAGGGATCGGCGGCGCCGTGTTGGGGTTGGGTCAGGCGGTGATCCTCCTCGCTGCCATCAACGTTCTCGGGCATGAGCCGCTCTTGATCATCACGCTCATGTTGCTGGGAGCGATCATGGTGTCCGGGACTGCCATGATTGCCGGGTCGGTCGGACGAGACTTCTTGACCAACCTCATGTTTGGGATGATGTTCATGATCCCCTTGATGATCCCGGCATTCGCGGTGCTGTTCCCGGGCACTGCCTCGGGCTGGATTCGGGTGATTCCCTCATATCCTCTGGTGCAGGGTCTGGTCAACGTCGGCACCTACGGCGACGGCTGGGCCGAAACGCTGCCAGAGGTTGGAGCACTGTTTTCCTGGTGTCTGGTCCTGTTTGCGATTGGGTGGATGGTGCTGAAAAGGAAGGTGGAGACGATATGAGCCTCACACGTACCTTCAAGGTGTTGGGCAAGGATCTCCGGTTCGGTCCTCGCTCTCCCGTCTTCCTCTGGGTGCTGGGCCTGCCGCTGGCCTTCACGTTGGTCCTGCAGGTCACGTTCGGGTCCCTGTTCGATCCTAAGCCGAGATTGGGGATCGTCGATGAGGGAAGCTCGACCATCACCACGGCTGTGCAGAGCATGGATGGGATCCAACTGGCGCTGATTGACAACGCCGGTGACCTCAAGGCCCAGGTAGAGGCCAATGACCTGGACGCAGGGCTCGTGCTGCAGTCCGGCTTCGACGATCTGGTTCGGGGCGGCGCCCGACCTCCCCTGGAGTTCTACGTTGGAGGAGAGAGCCTCGCCTCAAACCGGATCATCCTGGCCGTCACGACCATCGATCTCGTCCGGGAAATCGAGGGAACGCCCCCACCGGTCGAGGTAGACGTGGTGGCACTCGGTGACGAAGGTCTCCCGATCGCAGTGCGGCTGGTGCCGTTCATCATGATGTACGCCCTGGTGGTGGCAGCAGTATTCCTGCCCGCCTTCAGCCTGGCAGACGAACGGGAGAAAGGCACCCTCAACGCGCTGATCGTCACACCGGTCAAGCTCAGCGAGGTCGTTACGGCCAAGGGGATGCTCGGCGTGATCCTGGCGTTGGCAATGACCGTGTTCACGTTGTGGCTCAACGACGCCCTGGGGGCCGACCCTCTGGCGCTGTTGGTGGTGTTGCTGTTCGGCGCGATCCTGTGTGTCGAGGTCGGGCTCATCTACGGGGCGGCGTCGAAGGATGTCACCTCGGTATTCACGTTGATCAAAGGAACCGGCATCCTGCTGATCGGGCCGACGGTGTTCTACATCTTCCCGGACTGGCCGCAGTGGATCGGCAAGCTTTTCCCCACCTACTGGGTGATCAACCCGATCTTCGAGGTATCGCTCAACAACGCCGGTCTGGACGACGTTTGGGTCGAGCTGCTGGTTGCGGTAGGTGTTATCGCCGTGTTGGCAATACCGATCGTCCTGCTGACGCGTAGGTTGGGAACCAAGCTCGCTATGGCCGCCTGACAGACGGTTTCGGCGTCGCAAGTGCGGATATGGCGCTTCTACGACGCCAAAATCGCAAGAGATCGCGGTCCTGAGGGACTCCGTCTGAGAAGCAAGGCGCCAGGTGCGACCCAATCGCGAGACTCGTTCAGGGCTCGGTGATCGCCAGCTGTTCGAGCCAGCGTCCACCAGCCCGCGCCGCCAGGTCGGCGAAGGTGGTCCGCTCCAGGATGGCTATGGTCGCATCGCGAACCTCTTGCCAGGTCTCTTTGAGTGAACAACCCATTTCCATCGGGCAAGCCTCCGGCTCGTGCCGGGTCGCGCAGGCGATCGGGGCCAGCGGTCCCTGGAAGACCCTGACAACCCGGTCGAGATTGATGTCCTGCGGCGGATGGTTCAGCCGGTAGCCGCCGGAAGGTCCGCGGGCCGAGCGGACCAGCCCGGCGCCTCGCAGTTGCGGCATGATCTGCTCCAGAAAGCTGATTGGGACCTCGGCTCGTTGAGAAATCTCCTGGAGTTTCAAGAGGCGGTCGCTGGTGGCGAGCGTCAGGACGAGCAGCGCCCGCGTGGCGTAGTCGGTCTTCTTGGTTATCCACATTGTCGATCAGGTTACTCCGAGAGTTGCCCCGAACAGCTTCCCTTGACTGAAGGCAAGGGAGGAGCGTAATATACCTAATAAAACAGACAATCCTTATTAACAACGTCAGATTACTTCTCTTCAGGAGGAAGGAAGGGCGATGCGGCGGGCGATCGTGTTGCTGGTGGTTGGGTGTCTGGCCCAGTTGGTAGATGGCTCTCTCGGAATGGCGTACGGCGTGACTTCAACGACGCTGCTGCTAGCCTTCGGCATCGTTCCGGCGCTGGCCTCGGCGTCGGTTCATCTCGCCGAGATCGGCACGACGCTGGCATCCGGGATCTCGCACTGGCGGTTCGGGAACATCGATTGGAGAACCGTTGGGCGCATCGGCCTTCCGGGAGCGCTGGGCGCTTTCGCCGGCGCCGTTGCGCTCAGTTCCGTCTCAACCGCAGTGGCCCGGCCATGGGTCGCAACGGTTCTGTTAGTGCTGGGACTTTACATCCTGGTGCGTTTCAGCTTCGGCAGCCTGCCTCGCGCCAAGGGGCGTCCCTACGTCCGCGGTCGTTACCTGGCCGCGTTGGGTGCGGTGGCCGGCTTCGTCGATGCCACCGGGGGCGGAGGCTGGGGGCCGGTAGCGACCCCTACCCTGCTGGCCACCGGCAAGATGGTACCGCGTAAGGTCATCGGTTCGGTGGACACCGCCGAGTTTGCTGTAACGGTGGCAGCCAGCGCCGGGTTTCTCCTCAGTCTGGGAGGTGAGGGGATCGATCCGCTGATCGTCGGTGCGTTGTTGCTGGGCGGGTTGATCGCTGCACCGATCGCAGCTTGGCTGGTCAGGAAGGTGGTGCCGCGCCTCCTGGGAGCGTTGGTCGGCGGACTGATCGTGCTCACCAACATCCGTACCTTGTTCAACGAGGTCGAACTGGACGGTCCGGTGCGCTTCGTCTCCTATGGAATCATCGTCGCGATCTGGGTGACCGCAGTGGCGACGGCTGTGGTCCTACACCGCCGCGAGCGGGCCGCCGCCCGGCCGCTAGTCGACGCCTGAGGGGCGGTTTCGGCCGGCGCAAGGACACCTACGCATACGGTGCTCCTAGGACGCCAAAACCTCACATTACGTGGTCCTGAGGGCACCAGTCGGGCGACAGTCGGAGCCGATGACCACATGGTCGGTTCTCAGCCACTGCGCTAAGGGGATTGTGACATCCAGATGAAGATCGGATGAGAAACGAAGGGGTTGAAAGGCCCGGCTTCTCATCCGATTCTCATCTCGCTCTCAGCGTGCTCACAGACAGGTCGCGGTACAGTTTTGGATTAGAAAACCCGAGGGACCCCCATGACAGACATGAACGGCGCCAAAGTGCTGGTTGCCGAAGACGACCGGAGTGTGCGGCAGTCACTGCAACGAGCCCTCCGTTACGAGGGGTATGACGTCAGCTTGGCCGTCGACGGCGCCGAGGCGTTGGAGGCGGTCAAGGACGAACGCCCCGACGCCCTCATCCTGGACATCATGATGCCTCATGTTGATGGGTTGTCGGTGTGCCGGCGGATCCGCGCCAAGAGCGACGATCTGCCGATCCTCATGCTCACCGCCAAGCATGAGATCTCCGACCGGGTGGCAGGGCTCGACGCTGGAGCCGATGACTACCTCGTCAAGCCGTTCGCCCTGGAGGAGCTTCTGGCCCGGCTCCGCGCCCTCCTACGCCGGACCGCTCCGGAGGATCTGGGCGGGCTCCTCACCTTTGCGGACCTTGCCCTCGATCCCCAAACCCGACAGGTCACGAGGAGTGCCAGTTTGATCGAGCTCACCAAGACCGAATTTGACCTGCTCGAGCTTCTGATGCTGAATACCGGCATCGTTTTGACCCGTGAGGTCATCTACGATCGCATTTGGGGATACGACTTCGGGACTTCTTCCAATTCGCTCGATGTCTACATCGGTTATCTGCGCCGTAAGACGGAGGCCGGGAACAAGTCGCGCCTGATCCACACGGTGCGCGGCGTCGGATACGTGCTGAGAGAGTCATGACCCTTCGTGCTCGCTTGTCTCTCCTGGTGGCGCTGGCCGTCGCCGTTGCCGTGGCCGCGGTGGCCGGTGCTGCGTATGTCTCGGCAACTCGCGAAGCGCGAGGAGAGATCGATGACTTCTTGGTCCGACGAGCGGCGGTGCTGACCGCTCTGGGGGATGGTGGCAACCGGTTTCCGGCTTCCCGTGAGATGGGAATGGGCCGACTAGGTGTTTTTGACGTATTCGGGCCCGACTCTGCCTTTCAGGCCTTTGATCGGTCCGGTGAGATAGTGGCGTATCTGCGGGGAGGGCCGGCGCTGCCCATTGCAGAGGAGGATCGGACTATCGCCGGCGGCCGGGGTCACTACTCGTCGCGGGACGTGTGGGTCGACGGTGTCCACTACCGCATGATCACGGCTCCGTACGGAGACAATTATGCCTTTCAACTCGCCCGCGACCTGACCGAAACGGATGCGATCGTCAATGGGCTCCGGCTGCGGTTGTTCGGCATCGGTGGTCTGGGCGTGCTGCTCGCCGCGCTGATGGGCTGGCTGGTGGCCGGACGTGCCCTCAAACCGGTTGAAGACCTGACCGCGACTGCCGAGCACGTGGCCACTACCCAGGATTTCGACGCCCCGATTCAGGTCGAACGGACCGACGAGATCGGTCGGCTGGCAGCGAGTTTCAACACCATGCTCAAAGCGCTCGGCGCCTCGCGGCGCCAACAGCAGCAACTGGTTGCCGATGCCAGCCACGAGCTTCGCACTCCCCTCACCTCGCTTCGCACCAACATCGAGTTGCTGGCCAAATCGAACGATATGGACGGCGCCGAGGAACAGGAGTTGCTGGCCGACGTGACGTTCGAACTCGTGGAGCTGACCGAGTTGGTATCCGAACTGGTCGAACTGGCTACGGACGCACGGGTCGCCGAGGAAGCCGTAACCGAGGTTGATCTCGGGGATCTGGTGGAACAAGTCGCCGAGCGGGCTCGCCGTCGGACGGGTCGCACCATCGTTCTTGAATCCGACAGCGGGACCATCCAGGGGCGTCCTGCGATGCTCGAACGGGCTGTGAGCAACCTGATCGATAACGCCTACAAATGGAGCCCGCCTGGTACCCCGATCGAGGTGTCGGTGTTGGGCGGCACGGTTGAGGTGATCGATCACGGACCCGGCATCGAAAAGGAAGACCGGTCCTTCGTCTTCGATCGGTTCTACCGCGCGGCGGAGGCACGGGCCATGCCGGGTTCGGGGCTCGGACTCGCCATCGTCAGGCAAGTCGTCGATCTCCATGGCGGCCGGGTCTGGGCCGACGAGGCACCCAGCGGCGGAGCGAGAGTCGGGTTTGAGGTCCCGGCAACGCAGCCGCAGTGAGCTGCGGGGGATTCTCACCCGCTTCTTAGGCGCGTTTCATCCGTCCTTCACCCCAGTATTGGATCATCCTTGAGAGCCGTTTTCAGATGGAGACAACCATGGACCTCGACAACGATCCTGTGGAACCCACGGTGTGGCCGGCCGGTCCCATCCCGCCTCCCGATCCCGTCGGTGGAGCAGACCCGTCAATCGACACCCGCCATCTGCCGGCCGACCGGCGGCGCAGCCGGGTCGTGATCCCTATGGTGTCTGCTTTTGTGGGCGCCGTTCTGGCGCTGGCGGCCGTGGCCGGCACAGGTGGTTTCGATTTCTCCCGTGAGTCGGCGACGACGACCACCGTTGCCGGCCAGGCCGTCGAGGCAGTGGCTCCTTCATCGGGAGGTGCCACGACACTGCAGCTTCGACAGGCCAACGTCGACGCCGTTGCCGTCGGCGAAGAGGTGATCCCTTCCATCGTCAGCGTGCAGATCGGACAGACAGGACCGACCGGGTTCTCCGGAGTTGGATCGGGATCGGGCGTCGTCTTTGATGAGGAGGGCCACATCATCACCAACGATCATGTTGCCTCCAGCGGGTCGGCGTACCAGATCGTGTTCGCCGACGGCCGCGTCTATGAGGCCACTCTGGTCGGCACCGATCCGGTTACCGACCTGGCGGTTCTCAAGATCAACGCCGACAATCTGGTGCCTATCGAGTTCGGCTCATCGGACAATCTGTCGGTCGGAGACCCGGCGGTGGCGGTGGGCAACCCGCTTGGACTGGACGGCGGGCCATCGCTGACGGTAGGGGTACTCTCGGCGTTCGACCGCCAGGTCCAGACCGGCGCCAGTGACGTTCTCTACGGTATGTTGCAGACCGATGCCCCGATTACCCAGGGTTCCAGCGGTGGGGCGTTGGTCGACGAGACCGGGCGGTTGATCGGTATCACCACCGCCGTTGGTGTTTCCCAAATCGGAGTTGAAGGGATCGGCTTTGCGACCCCCGTCGAGATTGTCGAGCGGGTCGTCACCGAGCTGATTGCCACCGGCCAAGCCGGAACCGCCTTCCTCGGCATCGTCGGTGGGACATCCTTCGACACCGCCCCCGACGGGGCCGAGGTTCCGGCCGGGGTTGAGATCGGATCAGTCGACCCAACCGGTGCCGCGGTGGTGGCCGGGCTGAAGGCCGGCGACCTCATCATTTCGTTCGAGGGCGAGAAAGTGCAGACCATGCAAGATCTGATCGTGCTCCTGCGTCGCTCTCACGTCGGGGATGCTGTGCAGCTGACGATCGAGCGGTCCGGCACCGTCATAACCATCGACCTGGTGCTGGGCAATGGGTAGCCGGGGGGTTCCCCCCCGGCGAGCGAAGCGGGCTGATTTGGGGGGATACCGCCGCAGCGGGGAGAAGGGTCCGTTCCCTCGAGTCTCGAAGGAGAGTCGCCGGTCGTTGGCTGCTGGGTCTCATCCCAGGCCCAGAGCAGCGGCCTTGCGGCGGACGAAGGCTTCGGCTCTGGAGAGCCTGCCCAATGTCACTCCGCCGATCCAGGTCGACAGCAGTCCGATGGCGATGCCGCCAAGAACGTCGGTGGGAAACCACAATCCGGCGATGATCCGTCCGATCCCGAGGGCCATTCCCAACGCCAGTACCAGCGCCCCCAACGAACGCCGCACCAGCCAGAGCACGATTCCCAAGGCTACGACTGTCGCCACCGGGTGGGCGGGAAACGATGAATTGATCGGCTCATAGAACAGTACGGTCACGTCGGGGAGTTGCTCAAAGGGCCGCGGGCGCCCGACGACGATGTTGGTGAGCGCAACCGCCAGCTGGCAGATCCCCAGCGTAATCAACCCATGGAGGGCAGCATGTTGAAATCGCGTGGTTTCTTCTTCTCGTCGTCCTGCGAACCACAACCAGGCAACGGCCAGCGTGGCGATGAGGGGGATCAGATAGTCGCTGATGACCAGTCGAATCAATCCATCGAGCCCATCCGACCGGCCTGCCAGGTCGTTCAACCAACGAAATACCGTCTCCTCATTACTCATCGCCGGCCTCTGGTTGAGGCCAGGATCCAGGGCTCGCCATGGTTGCGTCGATCATCCGGGAGCAGAGGATGGCGGGCCCGGCCGATGCTACGAGCGAAGAAGACCGCCGCGATCCAAGCCAGCAGAAACCACAGAGCTTGCCAGTGGCCGGACAGACCGCCGGCCGTGTCGTTGATGTTGCGCACCCCGGGGAGTGTTTCGAGAGCGGCGGTTGCCCAGGTTGCCGTTCCATCGGCCGGGTCGGGAGGCCCCCAAGGGCCCGCCACCCAGAGCGGGATCAGGTAGAAGTACGCCATCCCCGACACCAGCAGAACGATGCCCAGGATGGTCGTCGACCGGCAACGGCGCAGCAGCCAAAGGTGACGGCGTCCCGACCGGGCCGCTGCTATTTGTACAATTCCCAGACAGGCAAGGAACGCCATCAGCAGGTACTGCCCGCTGAACAAGGCGAGCACGGTGAGCCGGTCTTCCACACGGATGCCCTTCGACGCCAAGCCTACGCATTTCGATCGGCGTCACACAGCCGCCTGCATTCGTGATGTTGGAGGACTGATACAAGGGCACGCCGCGGTTCTCGACGGCACGGTCGGCCCACGGGTGGCGTCGGGCCTGCCCCGGCTCTTGCCAGCGGTACGACGGCCCCCGACGGGCTTGGCGCCTGCGTTCGCCACGGTGGCTCATCCGAAATGTCGAGGCCAGGCATGCGGAGGTCTAGCCACATTGAACACCATGAGCTGAGTCCTCGACCGACGCCGCGCCCAGGAGTCCCCTGGGCAATGGCGATGCGTCCTGCGAGAATCATGTCCATGAGCGGAACTGCCCCGACCAAGAAGAGTGAGCTCCGCCCCGCAGATGGAGACGGCGGTCACGACCGATTGGCCCACTATGTGCGCAAGGCGGACATCGTTCGCAGCAACGTCGAAGGTGTGCCGGTGGTCGCGCTCTGCGGCAAGCGATGGATTCCCAACCGGGATCCGGATCGCTATCCGGTTTGCCTCGCCTGCAAAGAGCTGAAGGCCCGGCTATCCGGCGGTGACAGCTGATCGCCCTTACTCCATTGGGCCGTTACTCCGTCGCGCCTCCACTCCGGGGGTCGGCTCCTGGGCCTGATCCAGGATGCTGCTGCGCGCCGGAGTTGTTGGTCGTTCCCGCCGGCGTCGAGCACCGACCGATAGCCGACGGCGTTGCCCAAGACCTCCTCCTGGAGAAATCGGAGACGCTCCAATACGGCAACCGACCGTGCTGACGTAGCAGCTGCCGGCCCGATTCCTGTGGACGCGACAACCCCCGGCTCTCGAGATCCGGCGGGAGGGGGAGGGCCTTCTGTCGAGCCGGGGGTCGGGTCTTGTCAGTTGGGTCTAGGCGGAGGTGTCGGCCCCTTCGACGTCGTCGGGAACATTGAAGAAACCGCCTGGTCCGGGCGTGCCGCGACCGTGGCCACAGAAATGGCGAAAGCTTTCACCACGGTCGAATCTGAAGCCACCGAATGCGGGCATGTCTCCGTTGATCATCGATTCGATGGTGGCGGTCAATCCCGCACGGATCTCGTCGGCCCGCTCCTGCGTTAGACGATCGTCGGCGACCAGTTCATTGAGGCGCTCGTCGAGATCGGCGCTCACCGCTGTGACGATGACCTGAGTATCAACACCCTTTTCCCGGGCGATATCGGCGATAGACGATCCGGCGGCCAGTTGATCCCGCAGCACGTCAATGTCCATCCCGAGAGCCCCGGCAATCGTGCCGAGGTGGAACTCGCCCCGGAATCCGAACCCACCGAGCCCGCCCGGTCGATGGAAGCGATCCATACCGAAGGGAAGCATGCCGATCGAGTGCTCACCGTTGACCACGGCTTCGACCTGATCGACGAGGGCGTTGCGCACCTCTTCGGCCTTCTCTTCGGTGAGTCGTCCGTCCGCAACCGCTTCGTCGATACGAGCCTCTTGCCCGGCTACCAGCGCGGCGATCACGTCGGCCGTCTTGTTGCCTGCTATTTCGGCGATAGTCGAACCGTCGCGCAGCTGTGTCGCCAGGTCGTCAACGTCCATCTCGAGCACTTCGGCAACGGTTTGGAGATAGGGAGTTCCCCTGAATCCCTTGCCGAAACGAACGAATCGCTCCTCGAGCGCCGCCCCGATCTTGTCCCGCTGGTCCTCGGTGATCACCCCATCATCGACCAGGCCGTTGAGCACATCCTCGAGCGGACGGTTGAAGACCTGACCCTCGGTTTCCTCGGCGAATGCCGAGGGGGCCTGGCTGAGTGAGATGGCCACCAATGCCACACCAGCCACCAGGGCGACTACCGCCAGCCCGGTGATCGATTTTCGCATTCCTACCTCCAAGAATTCGTTTCCTGGTAAGTAACGATATGGACGCCACCTAAGAAGCGGATGAAAAACGCATGAGAATCCCGAGTCGGGCCCGCCCACTACCCTCGACGGCGGATTGCCCGTGCCTGTTCGAACCTGGCGATGAACGCATCCACCGGAGGGGGCGGCGATGGTCCGGCCGATGAGATCAGCGGCAGGTCGTCGATCCTCCGGAAACGAACGCACGATTTTCCCATGTCATATCGCGTGCCGGTGCCCGGTACTGCTCCTCGAAAGTGGCGGCAGTAGCTTCGAACGCATGCTGGGTAGGTAGACCGCCGTACGGTTCTTCTGCGAGGCCGGCGCCGCATACATCAGTAGCTCGCTCTTTGTTGTAGGTATCGGGGTAGGTAACGAGCGGGATCTGGTACGTGATCATCCCCCCGCTCATAACCCTTCGTACCCCTTGGGCAGGTCTTCCGGGATGACCTTCCGGACCTCCTCGAGGACCCGCCTCCGGCCATTCGGGAGTTCGGCCGGGTACTGATCGACGCCGGCGGCTTGAGACTGCATCACGGGTGATGCCATCGAAGCCCTCGATGGATGCCGGACGCGGTTGCCCCCGGCTCTCGGGCCTTGGAGGGACCAGGTGAGTGAGAGCCGGGGGCGAGGGTCACGGCCTGATGGGTGTCATGCGCTGGTGTCGGCCGAGTTGGTGGTTGTGTCGTTGAGGCCCGGGCAGAACTGCGGGCCAACGCCCCGATGGCCGCGCCGGCCCATCCGGCCTTCGAACTCGCCGTTGACCATCGACTCGATCCGATCCGGGGCTTCGGCCCTGATCTCGTCAGCCCGCTCGGTGGTCAGGTTGCCGTCCTCAACGGCCTGATCGAGATTGGCGTTCATCTCGTCCACGAGGGCACCGACCACCGCCTGGCCGGTTGAGCCGTTGGCTTCGGCGACCTCGGCGATCGTCTGTCCGTCCCTGAGGGCGTCGGCAAGGTCGGCGACATCGATGCCGATTATCTCAGCGGCGGTTTCCAGGTGGAACCGGCCGGCGAGGCCGCGGTGACCCCGGAAGGTGCCGATGCGTTCCTGCAGGGCCGCAGCGATCTGGGTCGACTGCTCCTCCGTGATTACCCCTTCCTGGACCAGTCCGGCCAGGGCGTCTTCGATGGCTGCCGGGACCGTCACGTTCGTGTCCTCGGCAACGACCTCCTGGGCGGAGGCCACGTCGGGTGACTGGACGACCAGTGCGACGGAGAATCCGCCCAGCACGATCGCGGTGGTCGCTATAGCTGCGATGGCTTTGCGCATGTAATGCTCCTTTCTTGTTCCATCACTGGACTCACTGTCGACCACCGCTTTAAGGCGGCGATGAACGCCGATGCAGAATCTCGTGAGAAGCTCGTGGCACCGGAGGGCGCATTCCTTGCCGGGTTGGGCGATTCTGGGGAGCGGTAAGGGGTATCGTCTCGGCATGGATGGACTCAACTCTCGGGCCGAACAGCGACTGGAGGAGGAACTGATCATCTGGCTGACGACCGTGTCGCCGTTCGGCCAACCGCAGACCTCGCCGGTGTGGTTCCTGTGGGATGGCCAAGAGTTCCTCATCTACAGCCTGGCCGGTACCGCTCGAACCCGCAACATCGACGCCAATCCGCGGGTGTCGCTCAACCTCGACGGCGACGGTCGGGGAGGGGCGGTTGTGACCGTCGAGGGGAATGCGCGTCTCGATCCCGAAGCTCCTGCCTCTCATGAGGTCCATGAGTATTCGGTCAAATACCGCGAGAAGATCGCCGGGCACGGCTGGACGCCGGAGAGTTTCGCCATCGACTATCCGATCCCGATCCGGATAACACCCACCAGGGCCCGGTCCTGGTAGCGGTTATCCGGTGGGTTCACCCGCATAGAGCCGGAAGAGTTGCGCGGCGAGACAAGATCGGCCGGGATGTATCCGGCCATCCCGGATGGGCCCCGGTAGGCTCGTCTTATGGAGACGCGCGCATGCGGCGCCGATTGACAGCCACTCCCCGGTGGGCTGCGGCCTTGCTCGCCGTTGCCGTGTTGGTGCTCGTGACGCTGGCCGCGATGGGAGCACAGGGCTTACCGGGGAGCGAAACCCGCCCTTCGCCGTTCGCCATCGACATCGACCTGCTGACCGTCGCCCGCATCATGATGGGCATCTTGGCCGGAATCGTCGCTCTGCTGCTGGTCCTGATCCTGCTGCCCGGCGGGCCACCAATCAAGCTCCCCGAACGTAAGAAATCGTCGCCGTTGAAACTGCTGGCCGGCATCGTCTTGCTGTTTGCGATCCTGCTCATCCTCCAGCCGTTCCTCGGCCGGCCCCGGCAAGAGCCCGAACCGTTCGAAAGCGGTGACGCCGCAGCGCAGATCGAAACCCCTGCCAATCAGCAGTCGGGGTCTCACTGGGGCTTGATCATCCTCGGTGGTGCCGTTCTGCTGGTGGTGTGGGGCGTGGCAGCGGCGACACGCCCTGCTGTGGAGTTGGAAGTAATCACGGAGCTGCCGGCTCCGGCTCTGGTGACCGGCGTCATCGACTCGGTCCTCGTGGAACTCGAGAGATCAACCGATCCCCGGGAAGTGGTGATCGGTGCCTACGCCCGGATGGAGCGGGCGCTCACCGTGGCCGGTTTGCCGCGACATGCCAGCGAAGCTCCGCTCGAATACCTGGCCAGGTCACTGCATCGTCTCCGGGTCAGCCGTCCGGCCGTCAGTCGGCTCACCCGCCTGTTTGAGGTGGCACGCTTCAGCCACCACGAAGTGGACCCCGACATGGGACGGGAGGCAGTGATAGCCCTCAACGACATCCGGAACGAACTGAGCGGGGTGGTCTCGTGAGGCTGGTGGTCGGAGCAACGGCGCTGGTGGCGGTGCTGGCAGCCGTCGTTCTTCTATGGTTCGACGGGCCGGCTGAGTTCACCGGTTACCAGGTGCTGTTGTTCTTCCTGGCGGTGATGGCGATGCGCAGGCTTCGACCGGCGGAGGAAGCTGGGGAAGACAACGCGCCCCTACTGCTCAGGATCAAGCGGGCCGGGCGGCCCCACCACACCACTCCACCCCAACTGGAGAGAATCGAACGTCTGGTGGCGTTCGGCAAGACGACCGCTTTTGATGCAGAGTGGCGCTTGCTTCCGTTTCTGAGGTCTATCGCCGCCCAGCTACTCGAGGCGCGGCATGGGGTCGACCCGGCGGCCCGCCCGGATCTCGCCCGGGAACTCCTGGGTGACCCGGCCTGGGATCTGCTGGACCCGGACCGCCCACTTCCGGTTGATCGTATGGCACCCGGCCTCAGCGTCGAGGCCTTGGATACGGCCATATACGCCATCGAGGAGCTTTGAGTGTCGTCTTGGAGATGCCCATGATCGTGGATGAAGTTGCAGCACTCGGGCAGCTGTTGCTCGATGAGGTGGAGCGGGCCGTGGTGGGCAAGCGTGCGGTCCTCGAGCTGATACTCATGGCGCTCCTGGCGGACGGGCACGTGCTGATCGAGGACTATCCCGGCCTGGCCAAAACGCTCATGGCCCGCTCGTTTGCCCAGGTCACCGACCTGAAGTTCACCAGGGTCCAGTTCACACCGGATTTGATGCCCATGGATGTCACGGGTTCTCCGGTGCTCGATCCCACCACTTCGGTACTGTCGTTTCGTCCGGGCCCGGTTTTCAGCAATCTGCTCCTTGCCGATGAGGTGAACCGTGCGCCGGCCAAGACGCAGGCGGCACTCCTGGAAGCAATGCAGGAGCGGCAGGTCACCGTCGACGGCACCACCCATCGGCTGGATCGTCCCTTCCTGGTTGTGGCGACCCAGAACCCTATCGAATACGAGGGCACCTACCCGCTCCCCGAGGCGCAGCTGGACCGTTTCATCGTCCGGATCGGGGTGGGTTATCCGACGCCCGCCGACGAATGGACCGTCCTCGAGAAGAGGCTGGAGCGTGGGACCGACGAGGCAGACTTGAACGTGGTTGTCGACGCCGCCACGCTCCGGGCGATGCAGAAGACGGTCGAGGACGTGCACGTTTCCGAGGCGGTCGGCCGCTACATCGTCGACCTGGTAGGGGCGACCCGGCATCGCAACCGGGTTCTTGTGGGAGCAAGCCCGCGCGGGTCGCTGGCCATCATGAAAGTGGCTCGCGCCAGAGCCATCCTGCAAGGCCGCGACTTCGTCACGCCCGACGACGTGAAGGCCGTTGCCATTCCTGCTCTGGCCCACCGGCTGATCTTGCGTCCCGAACTCTGGGTACAGGACATCCAGGGCGAAGACATCGTGGCGGAGTGCCTTGATCTGGTGCCTACTCCACCATCGGTGCCCGGGCACGGCCCGGCGTGATCCGGGCGCCGACCCCCCGACTCCGCACGTTCGCGGTGCTGGCGGTGCTCGGGTTGGTGGGTGGGCTGGCCGCCGGGCGTCCCGAGCTGGCGGCAATCTCGGCCCCGTTCGTGGTCCTGCTCGGCGTCGGCTTGGCCGTCTCGCACGATCTCGGCGTGAACATCGATGTCCGCCTCGATCGGGACCGGGCCATCGAAGGCGAGGAGATCATGTTGGTCATCGCGGCCGGCACCGACCCTCCGGTGTCCCGACTCGATTTTGAAGTGGATCTGCCGAACGGCGCCGTGATCGAGGGAGCGGTGAGTGAGGGCCGTGCGGTCGAGGTTGTTGAACACATGGTGGTGGGGTTCAAGCCGGGTGGATCCGTCGCCAACCGTCTGACGGTGCGGTTGCGGTGCGAACGCTGGGGTGCCCACCGGATTGGTTTCTTGCGTATCAGGGGGCGCGACGCCTGGGGCTTGTTCACTTACTACCTCGAAGTGCCGCTTGATCTCGTCTTCAAGGTCTTTCCGGAGACCGCAACGCTGCGACGGCTGCTGAAGCCGGTCGAAACCCGGCTGGGCTTCGGTGACCTTGTTTCCCGGCACAAGGGGGAAGGCCTGGAATTCGCAGATCTGCGACCGATGGTGCTCGGGGACGATCCGCGGCAGATCAACTGGCGGGTCACGGCCCGCAGCCGCGAGGTGTGGATAAACGATCGGCATCCAGAACGCAACAGCGATGTGGTCTTGCTGGTCGACACCCTTTCCGAGCCCCGGCGGGGGGTTGAAGTGACGCTCGATCTGGCGGTGAGAGCGGCCGCCGGACTGGCGGCGGGCCATCTGCGTCGCAACGATCGGGTGGGGCTCATCTCGTTCGGAGAACCGCTTCGATGGTTGCAGCCCGGAATGGGAGATGTTCAGCGCTACCGGATCCTCGACGCCCTGATGGAGAGTCGATCCAGGAGGCAAATGTACTGGCGAGGGGTCAGTGCCGTGCCACGCCGGGCCCTTCCCGCCAAGGCGTTGATCATCGGCTTGAGCCCGTTACTCGACGAGCGAGCGATCAACGCGTTTGCCGACCTGCGGGGGCGGGGGTTCGATGTTGTTGTGATGGAGATCCCGGCGGAACAGTTCGTAGCCGAGCCGACCACCGAGGACCAATGCCTGGCTCGGCGTATCTGGGAACTGCAGCGAGATGCAACCCGCAGCCGCTTTTTGCGACATGGCATCGCCACAGTGCGCTGGAATCCCGAAGAGCCTTTTCAACGAGCATTGGGAGAGGTGGAAGCATTTCGTCGAAACGCAATGCGGGCGCAGGTCTGATCCTGGCAGTTGTGGCAATCGGGTTGGCGACCGGGTTGTCCCTCTACCCCGGGGCCGAATTGTCCGCCATCAGCCAGTTGGTGCGACTGATCGGCGTGGCAGGCGCAGCACTCATGATCTTAGCCATGGTGGCCGGCGCCTCGTGGGTTGTCGGATGGGCGACGGTGATGTTGCTGGTTGCATACGGGTTGTCGTTGGTTACCCGCCCGGCGGTTGATCCCGGGGCGCCCCTGTACGCGGCAGCGCTGTTTCTGATGGTCGAATCGGCTTATGGGTCGCTCGAGCGCCGGGGTCGGATCGCCGGGCTCACCGGTTTGCTCACGAGGGAGATCGGTCGTCTGATGCTTTTCGGCCTGACCGCGCTGGTTCTTGCTGCGCTCGTGCTGGCACTGGCTTCGGTCCCGGTCGCTCCCGGGTTCCTCATTCAGGTGGCCGCAGTCGGCGCGGTCACCGCAGTGCTCACCACACTGGTTCTGCTGGTGCGCCGGCGAACCTGAGTAGTGCGCCCCATATCACGCATCGAACCCTTCGGTCGGTCGGGCGACCATGTCGAGCCGGCCGCGGTCCTTGATCCGGGTATGTCGGTAGCCCGTTTCCACGCCTCAGTCACGTCAGAGTCCGAAGGGCTTTCTTGACGGTCTCCCGGCTCGCTCCGAGCAGTGTGGTGATGGTGCATGTTCCGCAGCGGGCCTCAATGCCGTTGATCCTGTACAACTCGACCTCGCCCTTCTCGATCACCTACGTGTGGACGGCGGCGTCGCCCTCCCTGAAGAGAGGCGGGCGTCCTCCACGAAGAGTCGGCGAGCCATGGCGTCGATACCGGTCAACGTTCCGCGCAGGCTGATCTGCTGTCCCTGGGCCAGACCCCGGGTGGCTCGCCCGGCGATTGATGCGATGGCTTCCACGTCGACCGATCCAAACAGTTCGTGCCGGACGGTGGCGATGAGCACCGTCACACGGGTCGGCTCGTTTGGCCCGATCCCGCCAATGACCTCGCGCACTTCCCCCGACCAATCGATGGTTCGGCCCCGGTACCTCTCTTCGAACTGCTTGGCGACCTGGAAGCTGAGCCCCCTCTTGGCGAAGAGGGCGCCGGCAATGTCCCCGGCGGTGATATCAGAAGGAACCGGGTCGCTCAGCGCCGGAGCAGTCTCTCCTGGCTTTGACTCCGGTTGGACCGGTGGTCGGGGAGGGTCGAGAAGGGGCCAGGTACCGAACGGGTCCGGTCTCAAGACCGGCGGAGGCGGCGGCATCGCTTCCCGAACGGGCACGGAGGGGGCCGGCGTCGGTCGGGCCGACTCGGCCGATGAACCCTGCAACGCCCGGGCAGCCTCCATGAGACGCTGGGCCGTCGTCATCACGGTCCCGGCGTCCCGATCGATGCCGTTATTCTCATAGCTCATCTGTTCATCCGTGATCTTCACCGATCGGTAGTCCTCGACCAGGTTCAGCAGCACGCGTCGCGAGGCTGGTGACAGTCGCGCCGAGAAGCGCTGCGGATCGGACGTCGTGATGGAGAACGCTCCGTCGAACTCGGCGTCGCCTGTGTTCGTGTCGCTCATCCCGAACCTGGCTGCTGCCTTGGCGAGCCCTGTCTTACGGCTCATGCGTAGATCCAACCCGAGCGGCGGATACCCGACCCGATATCTGGTACGGCCCGAGCTGGAGGTCCCGCCCGATGAAGACGACACGTCAATGGTAACGGCGAGATCCCCGGCTGCACCGGAGATCTTCGGGCGCGAGAACATTCGGCCCGGTTGGTAGCCGAGCTGTAATCGATCTGCGGCGGCCTTCCACTGGACCTCATAGCGTCGCGTACTGACCGAGGCGGCGAGAGCAATCGCCACGATCAGACCGAAGATGACGGGGACGATGAAGACTTCCATGTCGGAGAGTCTACGAATTGACCTCGCCGTCTTCCGGGACTTGTGACGGTGGTCGCCAACGACGTCATGAAGAGGGGAGGTGCTGAGGCGTTGGTCGACAGTTCAACCGGTAGGTCGGCCGCATTGGCTCCCGGACTGTCAGAGAGTCGACTCCGGCGGTCCGCCCTTCTGTCAGCCCCTGCGCAGCGCTTGGGCAATTTTGCGTTGCCTGCGCCGCCGCCGCCACATGTATCCGGCGATCTCGTCGAGGACGATGAACACGGCTGCGGTGGCCAGCAACATGGTGATGCGGGAGGTTTGGAAGGTCCAAGCGAGGAACTCGACTTCGATCCTCTCCGTGTTCTGGACGGCGAAGATGGCGAACAGCACCAGCAATACGATGCCGACTGCCAGGGTGATCGAAAGTCCGGCTCGGGTCTGTTCCGGAGCCGGTACGGTAGCGTCTGTGGGTTCAGGTGTATTGGTCATGGATCCCCTCCCTTGCCTTGATCGCGACCCTACCGCTTGGCGGGGGAACGTGCCTTGGATTCACCCCAAGGGGTCTACATTGCCCGGCGGTCTCCTAGCCTATGACCAGGAGGTCATGATGCCCGTCAGGGTGCTGACAATCGAGGGTGGAGGCGTACGCGGGATAATCCCGACCAGGCTCCTGGCCGCTCTGGAGTCACTGGCGGGAGCCCCGATCGCCGACCTCTTCGATGTACTGGTGGGAACCTCAACCGGGGGAATGCTGGCGCTTGGTCTGGTGGCGCCCGGTGACGATGGTCGTCCCGCCTATCCCGCCCGGAGCGTCGGCGACATCTACACGTCGCACGGACCGCAGATATTCCCCAAAGCGGCCTCCTCGCTGCCGCGCAGCCTCCAGGAAGCCCGCGAGTGGTGGTCGTCGGCCAGTTCGAATGCGGCGATCTTCGGGTTCAACCCGGATGCCGGCAACGCCCGGTATTCGCCGGAGGGTATCGCTGAGGCGTTTGAGGTGTACTTCGGCGATCATCGGTTGTCTGAGGCGCTGGTCGACGTCGTCGTGACCAGCTACGACTTGCAGACCAAGAGTCCGGTGCTGTTCCGTTCCCGTGATGCGAAGCTCGATCCCGACAACGATCTCCTGATGCGCGATGCCGCCCGGGCCACCTCTGCCGCCCCGACCTACTTCCCGCCCCTGGAGATGGCGTGGGAGGGTGTTGAGAATCGGTTGCTGGTCGACGGAGGTGTCTATGCCAAGAACCCGGCCATCATCGGGTACATCGAAGGTGTGACTCGCGCTCGCGAGCAAGGACTCCGTGACGCCGACGTCATGGTGGTGTCCCTTGGTACCGGCCGCCCCAAGCGGACCCGGGCCTTGACGTACAAGGAATTTGTGAGCCGGAGCTGGTTGAAGCTCGCCGAAGACGTGTTCAGGGCAGCGGAGGACGGGCAAGCTGCTCTCCACGACCAGGTGCTTACGACCCTCATCGGAGATCATTACTGGCGCTTCCAAACGGTGCTGGCCGAAGGCGCCAGCTATGCGATGGATGATGTGAGCGACGAGAACGTGGAGGCGCTCAAGCATCTTGGTGACCAATTGGTGGGGGAGCGCCTGAACGACCTCAACAAACTGACCAAACGACTACTGGGTTAGTACCCGACAGCTGCAGGCCCAGGGCTCCGCCTACTCGTCGAGGAATATGTCGAGCTGTAGGTTTCCCATGCCGCCGTAGCCGTACCGCGCGAAGTTGGTGACGCCGGCTTCGGTCAGAACCTCCTCGTCGATGAAGAAGTTGCCGGTGACGGTCCGGGCATCCATCTTGAAGATCTCATAGGCGGCGTCGGCCACGATCTCCGGACGGCGCGATTGCGCCATGGCCTGGTCGCCACCCAGCAGGTTTTGAACGGCGGCAGTGGCGATGATCGTTTTCGGCCACAGGCAGTTGGCCGCGATCCCTTCGCCCGCCAGTTCCTCCGACAGACCGAGCGTGACCATGCTCATGCCGTATTTGGCGACGGTGTATGCCGCATGATTCTTGAACCAGTGGGGCGCCAGGTTCAAGGGAGGACTGAGGGTGAGGATATGACCGTTGTTGCTCTCCTTGAGGTAGGGGATGCAGGTCTTGGACACCAGGAACGTGCCGCGAGTGTTGATGTTCTGCATCAGGTCATACCCCTTCATCGGGAGGGACTCCGTGTTGGAGAGGTTGATGGCGCTGGCGTTGTTGACGCAGATGTCGATCCCGCCGAACAACTCCACGGCCGCCTCGACGGCGGCCACGACCTGGTCTTCATTGCGGATATCCCCGACGATCGGCAGGGCGCGGCCGCCTGCCTTCTCTATCTCGGCGGCGGCGGTGTAGACGGTTCCGGGCAGCGCCGGGTGCGGTTCGGCCGTCTTGGCAACGAAGGCGACGTTGGCTCCGTCGCCAGCGACTTTCCTGGCGATGGCCAGTCCGATGCCGCGGCTTGCCCCCGAAATGAACATCGTTTTGCCGGTCAATGATGCCAGGTCCGCTCTCCACCTCGCGATGGCTCGAGCCTACCGCCGCGTCGGGCAGTCAGTATCGCTGGGGGACGAAGGCGTCGCTGACCGCATCGAGGGCCCGATTGATGCCCCGCTTGAGACGGTTGAGAGCCAACCGGATGCCGAGCATGGTCGATCCGGTGAACACCGTCAGGGTTGATAGTGCCAAAGCGATCGTGGCCGGCTCGAACGGACCACCGAAGGCGGCGGATCCAACTCCGATTGCCCCAACGGTGGCGACTGCCCCGGCTGCCAGGAGAGTTTGGCCGGTTCTGCGCAGCCCGGCGGTATTTGCTTCGATGGAAAAGAGCTGCTCTCCGGGCTTGACCTCCCGCACCCGGTGCGTTACCCCGCGAGTATCGCGTAACACCCCGGTGCCTTGACCAAGTTTCAGCACCATGCGGATGGAGGTGATGGGATGCGAATCCCTCTCCCAGAGGACTCCGTCATCGTAGTGGCGTCGGGGGCGGAGACCCTCGTGGTTCCTGAACCAGGTTTCGGCGGCGGCCTCGACCCGGCTGCCGGTCGCCTTGACGATTCGGGTGCCCATCACCTTGTCCGGCGCCAGCACCTTTTGCCAGAGGTTGTCCAGCCGGTCGTCGCGTGAAACTCCGGCGTGATGCTCGGCCAGCGCCCTGAGGAGGAAATCGCGATCGACCTTGAGTTCCCCCGCCATGCGAATGAGCCGGTCGCGGCCGATCGGATCCATGCTGCCGGCCGTTTCTTCGGTCTGTAGCTCGATCGCTCTGCGCAGGATCTTGTCGGCCTGGTCGGCCGGAACGGTTTGTTGGCCGGGCAGGCGTTCGATACCCCCTGAGCTCTGTTTGGGGCGGTGCTGTGGGGGTTCGAAACGCTGCGTCATCGCTGCTCCCAGTATGACGCGGGCGAGAGGTGTGCCGGTCAGATTTGGGAGATAGAACGGATGGCGCTCTTCGGCCCGTATTTCGGGGCGTGGACGTTGCCCGCCTTGAGGAGACGGACTACCCGCCCGCGGTGCCCCCGGTATGGCTCGAGCAGTTCGAGCATGCGCCGGTCGTCGCTGCGCGGCTCGCCCGCCAGTGCCCATGCCACGGTGTTGGGGAGGTGGTAGTCGCCCACCGGTACCGCGTCTGCGTCGCCGAGGGCGGAGCCCATGACCAAGGCAGCCGTCCAGGGACCGATGCCCGCCAACGCGGTCAGCCGGGCGAAGGCTGCCTCTCCGGTCATGCCGGCGATCTCTTCGAGTCGTCCGGCGCGCCCGGCCACGAAGCGCAGCAGGTCGGCGCGGGTTCGTTCAATGCCGAGTTCGTGTAGTCGCCAGTAGGGCTGGTCGGCCAGAACCTCTGCAGCGACCGGCAGCGTGAGTTCGAGAGGCCCCGGGGCCGGTTCGGAGAGCGTTCGGGTCAATGCCCGCTGATTCCGATGGGCTTGCTTCGTGGCGATCTTCTGGCCGAGGATGGCAGGAACGATGGATTCGAAGACCCGGTCGGTTCGACCGATCCGTAATCCTCGTCTTCGTTCGGTCAGGTCCCGCAGCATCGGATGGGCCGGGACAAACTCCTCAGGGTGGTCCTCGAAGCCGAGCAGTCGAGGCGTCTGGTCGAGAACCCAATCGGCACCTGCCCCCCATGCGGTTGCCTCGATCCAGGGTCCGGCGTGATCGAAGAAGACCGTTGCCGGACCTTCCGGGGAACGGGTCGCCCACCATCCCCGCTTTCCCGACGCGTCGGCGCCGCCGCTCCCGAGGGTCAGCCTCAGATTCAGGTCGAACGGTATCTCGATCGTTCGCTTTTTCACGTGCCAGGCCTTCTTCCGCGTGGCCTCACCACGATGTTCGTCATGGGGAAGGAGCGAACCGCCGGGTCATGAGGCGCGGCGCTTCATCGTCTCCGTGCCTTGCAGAACCAAGCGTACCGAGGCGGTTCCACCCCGGAGCCGGAAAGGCCGGCTTGAGAACGATTCCCTCTAGAGCGCCCGTTGCAGCTCGTAGTCCGTGATGGCGCCCTCCATCACCAGCTTGCGCTCGGCGCGACCGTAGAAGTGCTGGCCGATCTCGAGCGCTCCACTCGTGTAGATGTCCGGCCGGTAGACGGAAACCACCGCCGCCAGGAGCCGGATGTGGAAGCGAGTGTCGACACACGCATCAACGGTTCTGGCAGTGAGGATCGAGTCGATCATCTCATCGAACAGCGGCGCCAGATCATCAGCCGTATCGATGCGATCCAACAGCTCGTCGCGTACGACCAGCAGTGCATCTTCGTCGTAGCGGGAATCCCGTCTTGTCATGCGCAGCAGCATGCGGAGCTCTCGCTCGAACACCTCGTGGCGAGGATCGTCATCGACCGGCGGCGGGGGCGGGACCCGGTGGGCGTCGCGGACTGCGGCCAGCAGACTGTGCGTTCGATCCAGGGTGATCGTGACGTCGCCCTTGTCGGCGTCGATCACCACCTCGACTTGGCTCTCCTTGACGCGCGAGGCCTGCCGATCGCCACCCGTTGCGCTCATGGAGTAATCGTATCGCCTGTTGGCCCAGATCGTGAACGACCAGAGGCGCCATTCTTGGCAATGTCAGGCGAACCAGCCCTCGGTTCGTGCGTCGGTCACCTCCGATAGGAACCACCCTTCCCTTCGTCATTGCGAAGACCGTATGCGCGAGACCCGGATCCGGGCATCAACCCGGCGCCGCCACGGCGCGGTAGTTAGAGGCTTCCGGCAGGAGCGTCGTAGGCCGGGACAGTGGTTCAGTCCGAAGCTTCGAGATCGAGCGCCGCCGAGTTGATGCAGTAGCGAAGCCCAGTTGGTTGGGGGCCGTCTTCGAAGACGTGTCCCAGATGCGAGTCGCATCGCGCGCATCGAACCTCGGTCCTGATCATCCCGTGACTGGTGTCGACGACCTTCGTCACCCGCTCGTCGGCCGTGGGCGCCCAGAAGCTCGGCCAGCCGGATCCTGATTCGTACTTGGTCTCCGACGAGAAGAGTTCGGCTCCGCAGGCGACGCACCGGAACGTCCCGGATTGCTTGGTGTCCCAATAGCCGCCCGAGAATGGAGGTTCGGTTGCCCCCCGGCGGGTCACTGCAAACTGCTGAGGCGTCAACCGGAGGCGCCAGGTCTCTTCGGTGGTGGGCAGGCGGTCGTCAGGAATCTCGGCGGGCATGATGGCTCCTTGCGGGTTTCACGTTGCAACATCCGTGTGGCCGTTCTCGTTCCATTCCCTCCCCATGGCGATCAGAAATCCCCTGGCACGCTCGGCGCGCGGGTAGCGGTCCACCAACGCCCAAAAGGTCTTTCCATGTCCTCGCTCACTCAGGTGCGCCAACTCATGGACAATGAGGTAGTCGAGTACCCAATCGGGGAACTCCGCCACCCGGCTGGAGACCCGGATCGTCCGATCTTCCGGGGTGCACGATCCCCAGCGGCTTCGCTGGTTGTGAACCCATCGGATGGAATCCGGCCTCGGGAGCCCATAGAGTCCGGCGAGCCGATGGGCTCTCCTGGTCAGATCGATCGGCTGGCTGGCGGCACGGAGCTCGAACTTCGACCTCATCAGGGCAACCCAGTGGAGTTCCTCCGACCGGCTCATTTCGTTTGGAATGGCCACGCGCAGCACATCTCCGATCAGGCGAGCTTGCACCGTCTTCTTGCGCCGGTCGCTGCGTACGACTTCGATGTCCACGATCGGCGATGCTACCGGTGACGGGTGACAAGGAGTGAGCGGGGCGCCGGTAACACGGGTATCGGCGTCGTAGCAGCACCGTATGGGTGGGGTGTCTTTGCGACGCCAGAACCGAACATCACGCTCAAACCTGATGTTGCCGTATGCTAACAATTGCAAGCATAGGATCAGCGATGCCCACCACCGACCTCTCTCAACTGATACCGGTCGAGCTCACTTTGCCCAACGGCACGGCCGTTTCGTTGCGCCCGCTCGTCGCCGAAGACCGCGATGAGCTCTTCGAGGGGTTCGAGCGTCTCTCGACGGAGAGCCGGTACCGCCGATTCATGACCCCTACCCCCCGTCTGACCCCGCGGGAGCTGGCCTACTTAAGTGAGATCGACTATCGCCACCATTTCGCGTGGGGCGTGCAGGTGATGACGGAGCAAGGACCCGACGGGGCCGGGGTGGCTCGATACGTTCGTCTCCCCGACCACTCGGCCGATGCCGATACCGCTTTCACTGTGTTGGATGAGTATCAGGGGAAAGGGATCGGTCAAGTGCTGTTCCGGGCGCTGGCCATCGCCGGTCGCGTCAACGACGTACGGCGGTTCCATTTCGATGTGCTGGCCGACAACCGGCCGATGCTGGGAGTACTCGAGAAATTCGGAGTATCCATGGATCTTGTTGCGCACGGGCTTACCCACGGCGTGCTCGAGGTGGGCCCGTTTGTAGCCGGCTTGGATTCGTGGCCGCCCGCCGCCGCCCTGACCCGGCTGGCTGCGGCTGCCGCCCGGGCAGCTGAAAGGGATTGACGAACGCCGTTCCCGCCCGGCCCGGTAGCATTGTATCTTCGCAACGGACTCGTGATTTGCCGTCCCACGGCGGGGGTCTCGCGGTAGGTCATCTTCCGCTGCGGCACCAGCGACGGTGCCAGTCGGTTTGGTGTGACCTCGCCGGCGTCGTCCCACCATGCATATTTCACATAGAGAGGCCTGACAATGGGTGACGAGCGCAAGTGGGTGTACGGTTTTGAGGAGGTCGATGACGCCGAAACTCATGTTGGCGGCTCCTGGGACGGTGTCCGTGGATTGTTGGGAGGCAAGGGCGCCAACCTGGCGGAGATGACCAGGATCGGGGTGCCGGTCCCCCCCGGGTTCACCGTTACCACCGAAGCCTGCAACGCCTATCTGGAGGCCGGCGCGCAATTCCCCGCAGAGATGTGGGAGCAGGCCCTGGCCGCTTTGAAGCAGGTTGAGGATAAGACCGGGAAGGCCTTCGGCGATGCCTCCAACCCGTTGCTCGTTTCCTGCCGCTCCGGCGCCAAATTCTCGATGCCGGGGATGATGGACACGGTGCTCAACATCGGCCTCAACGATGAGGTCGTTGTTGGCCTGGTGCAGTTGACCGGCGACGAGCGGTTTGCGTACGATTCGTACCGCCGGCTCCTCCAGATGTTTGGATCGGTGGTTCTTGGTCTTGACGGCGAACCCTTCGAGGAGGTGCTCTCCGAGTATCGGAAGATGAGTGGAGTCGACAACGACGCGGCGCTCCCTCCGGAGGCGTTGAAAGAAGCGGTCGAGCGGTTCAAGAACCTTGCTCCCGATTTTCCACAGGAGCCGGTCGATCAGCTTCGTCTGGCCACCGAGGCGGTCTTCAAGTCGTGGAACGGCAAGCGGGCGTTCGACTATCGAAACGCCGCCAATATCCGCCACGACCTCGGTACGGCGGTGAACATCCAAACGATGGTGTTCGGCAACATGGGTGACGATTCGGCAACCGGCGTCGCCATGACCCGGGATGCCACTACCGGAGAAGATCACATCGAAGGCGACTTCCTCATCAACGCTCAGGGCGAGGACGTGGTGGCCGGAACTCGTCCAACCAAGACGATGGACGACATGGCCGTCGAAATGCCGGAGCTGTACGGCCAGTTCCGGGAGATTGCCAAGAACCTCGAGAGACACTACCGCGAGATGCAGGACATGGAATTCACCGTGGAGCGGGGCAAGCTGTGGATTCTCCAGACCCGCGACGGGAAGCGAACCGCCCAGGCCGCGGTCCGGATTGCGGTCGATCTGGCCGAGGAGGGCCTGATCACAAAAGAAACGGCGGTTATGAAGGTCACCCCCGACCAGGTCGACTTCTTCCTTCATCCCCAGTTCTCCGTGCAAGCCAAGAAAGCGGCCGTCGAGTCGGGATCACAGATCGCTACCGGTCTCAACGTATCGCCGGGCGCCGCCGTCGGGGTGGTGGCTTTCGATGCCGACCTCGCCGAGAAGTGGGCGAAGGACGACGGCAAGAGGGTCATCATGGTCCGGCTCGAGACCAAGCCGGACGACGTACACGGGATGTTGGCCGCCCAGGGCATCCTCACCAAGCTGGGTGGCCGGACCAGCCACGCCGCCCTGGTCGCTCGCCAGTTTGGCAAGCCGGCCGTGGTGGGCGTCGCCGCCCTCGACATCGATATGGCCAACCGACAGATGACGGTGGACGGCAAGGTGATCAAGGAAGGCGACTGGATCTCGATCGACGGCACGGTCGGCGAGGTCTTCACGGGCGCCCTCGCCACAGTGGTTCCCGACCTCTCGGATCCGTGGCTCGAGAAACTGTTGGAGTGGGCAGACGAGTTCCGGACGCTGGGAGTGTGGGCCAATGCCGACTATCCGATCGATGCCGAACGGGCCCGTCAGAACGGTGCTGAGGGGATCGGGTTGTGCCGAACAGAACACATGTTCTTTGAGGCGGACCGCCTCCCCGTCGTGCAGAAGATGATCACCACCAAGTCCGATGTCGAGCGCCGGAAGGCCCTCGACATCTTGCTGCCGCTGCAACGGGAGGATTTCGCCGGTCTGTTCCGGGCGATGGATGGCTATCCAGTCATCATTCGTCTCATCGACCCGCCCCTGCACGAGTTCCTTCCTGCTTTTGAGGACTTGACCAGCGAACTGGCCGATCTGCGGGTAAAGGCCGCCGCCGGCCAAGACGTGGCAGGACAATTGGCAGAGACTCAAGAGATGCTCGAGCGGGTGGAGGCACTTCGCGAGGCCAACCCGATGTTGGGCACTCGCGGTGTGCGGCTCGGGATCATCATGCCCGATCTCACCAAGATGCAGGTGCGGGCGATCATGGAGGCGGCCTGCGCCGTCGCCAACGAGGGTGTCGATGTGCACCCAGAGGTGATGATCCCTCTCACCAGCCATGTCAACGAGCTCAGGCGGCAGCAGACAGTAGTGGAGAGCGAGGCCAAGGTCGTGATGGAGGAACAGGGCATCGAGATCGACTACAAGTTCGGCACCATGATCGAGATCCCGCGGGCGGCGTTGACCGCCGCCGAGATCGCCGAGTACGCCCAATTCTTCTCGTTCGGTACCAACGACTTGACGCAGACAACTTTCGGCATCAGCCGCGACGACGCCGAGTCGGGGTTCCTCGTCGACTATCTGCGCGAGGGGATTTTGCCAGAGAACCCCTTCGCCTCTATCGACGAGTCGGGGGTCGGGAGACTCATGCAATGGGCCGTTCAGGAAGGACGGGCCACCCGCCCGGATCTCGAGATCGGTATCTGTGGGGAGCACGGTGGAGACCCGAAGTCGATTGACTTATGCCATCGCCTCGGGATCGATTATGTGAGTTGCTCGCCCTTCCGTGTGCCCATCGCCCGCTTGGCGGCGGCGCACTCGGCCATCACTCACAAGTAATCGACTGTTCTGGCGGACGATCGGGGAGCCGGTGGAGTTCGATGGCGTGACTTCAGTCTTGGTGGCGGCAGGACGGCGACGACCAGGGTGACTCCGGCGGCGACGATGCGGATCACACCGATCAGGCTGGAGGGTTGCCCGACGCGGGACCCTTTCCCTTACCAGCCAGTCGCTACGCCTACCGCGGTCAGCACCACCACCATGAACCCGAACACCATCTGTGTCCAGCCGACCGTCTTGGCCGGCACCGGAGGTCTAGCCAGACCGTAGAACGCGCCGAAGCCGAGCAGGAGGATGGCCAGGGCGGACAGCAACGGCACGATAGCGAGGGCCGCCGCCAGGCCAACAACCAGCATCGCGGCCACCTGAGCGGCAACGACCCCGGACCGATCGAACGGCTGATGCTTGGCGCGTCTCACCTGGGCTCGAGCGAAGATGATGGCCGCGAACGAGCGGGCGGCCAGTACCAGCCAGAGACCAAAGGCCGCCGCCCAATCCCAATCGGCCGCCATGGCGATGGCCGCGGCCGCCGAACCCATGGCGATGCCCCCGGCCAGCTCGGGTAGCAATCCGCGGTTGCGGCTCTGAGCGTCGGCCTGCAGGGACACCGCCGCGAAAGGGACGGCGACGATGAGCGGCCACCAGAAAGGCCCGTTTCTCGTGGCGATGGCCACGGCCAGTCCGGCCAGTGCCGGCGCTCCGTATCCGAGCGAAAACCACAAGGCGACGCGGGTGCGGGGGAGGCGTCGCTTGCGGACCAGGTCGGTTGAAACCAGCTTGACCGGTCGCCGCGCCAGAAACGCCGACGACGTGGCGAGAGCCAGCCCGAAACCCGCCCAGGTTGGTGCCACCAGCAGCCCCAGCAAGATCGGCTCGAGCGTGAAGCCCCAGCCTCCGTGCTCCGTTGGGAGGGCGATCGAGCGGAGGCGCACACGTGCCGTGTTTGTCATGATTGTCCCATGGCGTTGCGGGCTCGCTCGACGTGCGGACGAACGGCGCATCCTGTCATATGATCGTTGACCAGGCCCATCGCTTGCATGAAGGCGTAGACGGTAGTGGGGCCGACGAACCGCCACCCGCGGCGCTTCAGATCCTTGCTCATGGCGGTCGATTCCGGGGTGATCGACGGCAATACCGTGGGAAGTGCGGGCCGGTCGGGGGCGAAACGCCACACGTAGGCGGACAGGGATCCGAATTCCACGGCGGCTTCGAGGGTCCGTCTGGCGTTGTTGATCGTGGCTTCGATCTTTCCTCGGTGGCGAACGATGCCGGCATCGTTCAGTAATCGCTCGATGTCTGCCCCGGTGAAACGGGCCACCTTGTCGTAGTCGAAGCCGGCGAAGGCAGTGCGGAAATTATCGCGTTTGCGGAGAATGGTCAGCCAGGAGAGGCCGGCTTGGAAGCCTTCCAGGCTGAGCTTTTCGAACATGCGGTGGTCGTTGGTGACCGGAAAGCCCCACTCGTTGTCGTGGTACTTGACGTACAGGGGGTGGTTGCCGGCCCACCAACAGCGGGCGACACCGTCATCACCGGTGAGCACAGACTGGTCGGCCATGAACCAGGATGCTACGGCGGTCCCGTTCCGGGCGGACCCGACGCAGGGTCGGGAAATCCGCCGCGTCCCACGCGTGATTGCGGTGCCCGTGAGTCCATGCCGGGGGCGCTGGTAGAGATCCGCTCTCTTTGAGCAGGCATCCTCTTCAGCCACTAGCGT
>DATEVB010000181.1:0-4048 GCA_035282865.1 Acidimicrobiia bacterium
AGATCCTGGGCGGATACGGTTACACGATGGACTACGACCTGCAGCGGCATTACCGCGAGTCACGGCTGGGAGTTATCGGGGCAGGCACATCGGACATCCAGCGCAATATCATCGCCCGCACGCTGGGAATCAAGGACTGACCCGGTAGGGGCGGACGAAGGCCATCGAGAATCGAGAGGAACCAAACAATGGGCGTGATCACAGAGGAAGCGAGACGTTGGGCAGAGCAGGACTACCCCGACTATGCCTTCGCGGTCAACGAGCGGGACATCCAGAAGTACGCCCACGCCATCGGGGAAACCGACCGGATGCACTTCGACCGGGAAGCGGCCATCGAAGCCGGATATGACGAGATCGTCGCTCCGCCCTTCTTCCCGTACGTCATCAGAATGCATGCCTCGCACCTTGTGGGTCGCGACCAGTTGGAACCGGACGGCTCGGCCAGCGCAGACGTTCCGCCGCTCAACACCACCCGGGCGATGGCGGGTGAGATCACCATCGACCTCGGTGAGCCGGTGTTGGCCGGAGATGTCGTGACGGTCACCAAACGCATTGCCGACCTGTTCGAGAAGGAGGGGAGAAGCGGGACACTGGTATTCGTGAAGATGGAGTTCACATTTACCAACCAGCGGGGTGATCTGGTGGCGCGGGAAGAGTTCACGAGGATCTACCGATGATGCCAACGGCCGGAACTGAGATCCCCACCATCACCAGGACACCAGACGCGATCGACCTGTTCATGTTCAGCGGCGCCGCCTGGCTGATCCACCGCATCCACTACGACCTCCCGTTCACTACCGAACACGACGGCCACCCGGGTTTGCTGATCCATGGGCCGCTCCAGGGGACATACATGGTCCAGAGCGTGCAGCGATGGTTGGGGCGGACGGCGCGCCTGCGCTCGATCACCTACCGACATCTGGCTCCCGCCTACCTAGGTGACTCACTCGAATGTGGCGGCACCGTAGCCGAGGCCGATGGCGACCGGATGACGTGCGAGCTGTGGATCCACAAAACGGACGGCACCGTGGCCACCACCGGCACCGCCGTCTTCGAGGTGACGCCATGACAACCGGCGCCGTCGTTCTGGCCGAGATGCTCGAGGCCTACGAGGTGAGCCACGTCTTCCACGTCCCGGCGGCACTGCGCCGAACCATGGTGGAGATCGAGACACGCACCGGGATCAAGCGGATCCGCCCGCACGGAGAAAAACCTGCGGCATACATGGCGGACGGATATGCCAGGGCCTCCGGCCGGCCGGGAATATGCATGGCCCAGGTGATCGGCGCCCTCAACTTGGCCGCCGGTTTGCGGGACGCCTACCTGGCCCACTCGCCGGTGATCGCTATGACCGGTGGACGCGACCCCAACACCAAGTTCCGCAAGGTCTATCAGGAGCTCGACGACGTACCGGCTTTCGATCACATCACCAAGTTCAACGCCACCATCGACTCGGTCCAGCGGTTCCCGGACATGGTCCGCCAAGCTTTCCGGGCGGCCACCACCGGTTCGCCCGGCCCGGTCCACCTGCAACTCCGTGGCAACGAGGGCCAGATCGATCTCGAAGAGGCCGAGATGGATGGCCTGGTTGAAACTCGTTTCAGCCGAGTGCCGCCTTTCCGTCCCCGACCAGATGATCAGGCGGTTCGCGATGCGCTCGCCTACATCGAGGCAGCGGAGCGTCCGGTGCTGGTGGCGGGCGGCGGTGTCCGCACCTCGGGCGCCGGGCCGACGCTGGTAGAGCTGGCCGAGCGGCTCGGAATACCGGTGGCCACCTCGCTCAACGGCAAGGACTCGATCCCGGGGACCCACCCGCTCTCGGTGGGCGTGGTAGGTAGCTATGCACGGGCCGCGGCTAACCGAGTCGTGGGAGCGGCCGATTTGGTGGTCTACGTAGGGAGTGAAACAGGGGGCATGACCACCCACTTCTGGCAGGTCCCTCCCCTCGGTACGCCGTGCATCCAGATCGATATTGATCCAGAGGCGATCGGGCGCAACTATCCGCCGCTGGTGGGCATCAACGCCGACGCTCAGGTGTCGCTCGCCCGGATGCACGAGTTGGCAGACGGTGACTCCGCCACCCGCCGGGCACCCTGGATCGCGTACGTCACAGCCACCCGGCAATCGTGGTACGACGAGTACCGGCCGCTGATGAGCTCGGAGGAATCGCCCATCCGCCCGGAACGCCTTTGCGCCGACCTCACCGAGTTGGTACCGGACGACGGGATCGTGGTGGTGGACACGGGCCACGCCGGGATGTGGATGGGCGGTTTCTATGACCTGCGCAGCCGGAATCAGAGTTACCTGCGAAGCGCCGGCCACCTCGGTTGGGCGTTTCCCGCCTCGCTCGGAGCCAAGTGCGGTGCACCCGAGCGGCCGGTGGTCTGTTTCACAGGCGACTCGGGATTCTGGTACCACGTGGGTGACATCGAGACGGCAGTGCGGTTCGGCATCAACACCGTCACCGTGGTGAATAACAACCACTCAGGTAATCAGTCGATGCGCGGGTTCGATCGGGCCTACGGCGGCGTTCAGACCGAAAGAGCCAAGGAATTGTGGGTGTTCACCGAGGTGAACTTCGCGCGGATGGCGGAAGACATCGGCGCCCTGGGCATCAGAGTGGAGCGTCCTTCCGAGTTCGCTCCAGCCGTTGAGCGGGCCCTCGCGGCCGGCCGGCCGGTGGTCATCGACGTCGTAACCGACATCGAGGCAGTGGCCCCGGTCGCCGTCGTTTGATGGCGGTTCACCGGCTATCTGCCGATCCCGACCACGTCAAGTGGGGAGCGTTCTCGGCCGAGTTCGCGCCGGTGCTGGAGATCGAGTCGGGCGACACGGTGGTGGTCGACACCATCTCGGGGTCGCCCGGGCAATTCCCGGACTCGGCATGGGACCGGCTGCTCCCGGAACACCGTGAGTTCGTCGACACTCGCCGGCCGATCCTTCCAGGCCATCTGCTGACCGGGCCTATCGCCGTGCAGGGGGCAGAGCCGGGCGACGTGCTCGAGGTGAGGTTGCTGGACGTTCGACTCCGCCAGGACTGGGCGTGGAATATGATCATGCCGCTCCGGGGCACGCTCCCCGAGGACTTCCCCCGCCGCCGGGTGATGACGATCGAGCTCGACGAGGAGGCGATGGTTGCCCGCATGCCGTGGGGCGCCGAGATTCCCCTCCAGCCTTTCTTCGGCGTGCTCGGAACCCTTCCACCTCCCGATTGGGGGACGATCTCCTCCATCGTTCCGCAGTCCTATGGCGGCAACCTCGATATCAAGGAGCTGGTACCCGGATCCACCCTGTACCTCCCGGTATACAACCCGGGGGCAGGTTTGATGGTTGGGGATGGTCATGCCGTACAGGGAGATGGCGAGAGTTGTCTCTCCGCCGCCGAAACTGCACTGACGGGCACCTTCGAGATCCGGGTACGCAAAGACATGTCCCTGTCGATGCCGAGAGCCGAGACACCAACCCACTACATCACCGTCGGGATCGACCAGGACCTCGACGACGCCGCCCGTCAAGCGCTCAGGGCGATGATCTCGCTGATCCAACAGCTGACCCATCTGCCGGCCGAAGATGCCTACACCTTGTGCAGCCTGGCCGCAGACGTGCGAATCTCCCAGCTGGTCAACATCAACAAAGGCTGCCATGTCATGCTTCCGAAGTCTGTGTTGGATACCGGGAGGACGAACTAAAACCAAGCGGTGACGTCCCCTGGTTCGGTCACGGGCCGGGCGCACAGGCTGAAGCCCGGAAGGCGGGGAGAGTCTGATGCTCGATCTGACGGCGCAGAGCGAACTTCCCTCCCGGCCATCACCTTCCGTCTCTACTCTGTCCGCAACATCGAGGTGTCGCGCTGCTCGCGTTCGGGTCGGCGATCGACTCTCCCGCTCGGAGCGCGACGGTCCCCAGGATCGTGAGCACCGCCCGCCTGCCGGCGGGGTTCGCACTTCAAGTTCTCATGTATCAACTGGCGGCGGCGGTTGGACCGGCGCTCGGTGGGATAGTGATCGCCCGAGCCGCACTGTCGGCGGCATACTGGATCGATACCGGC
>DATEVB010000182.1:0-10951 GCA_035282865.1 Acidimicrobiia bacterium
TCAAACCCCTCTGGAGGCCCCCATGGCGGAAGGTAAGAAGTTCAGCGAGGCGCTCGACTATCACTCCAGGGGGCGACCCGGCAAGCTGGAGGTCAGGTCGACCAAGCCCACGGCGACACAGCACGACCTTGGCCTCGCCTACACACCCGGGGTAGCGGAGCCCTGCCTCGAGATCCACGGCAACCGCGACCTGGCGTTCAAGTACACCAACAAGGGGAACCTGGTCGCCGTCGTCAGCAACGGATCGGCCGTGCTCGGCCTGGGGGACATCGGCCCGTTGGCCAGCAAGCCGGTCATGGAGGGCAAAGGTGTGCTCTTCAAGCGGTTCGCCGATATCGACGTGTTCGACATCGAAGTTGACGCGAAGGACCCGGCCGACATCATCCGTTTCTGCGAGATGCTGGAACCTACCGTCGGGGGCATCAACCTCGAGGACATCAAAGCCCCTGGGTGCTTCGAGGTCGAAGAGACGCTCAAGGAACGCCTGAGTATCCCGGTCTTCCACGACGATCAGCATGGCACGGCCATCATCGCCGGGGCGGGGTTCTTGAATGCGCTGGAGATCACCGACAGGGACATCTCCGACACAAGGGTCGTTTTCAACGGGGCGGGAGCGGCCGGGATCGCTTGCGCGAAGTTCTTCTTGGAGCTCGGCGTCAAGAAAGAGAACCTGATCCTGTGCGATTCCAGAGGCGTCATCTATGAGGGACGCACGGAGGGGATGAACCCCTACAAGGCAGCTTTTGCCCAGGATACGGAGGCGCGCACTCTCGCCGATGCCTTGGTTGGCGCTGATGCCTTCGTTGGGGTGTCGGTGGAAGGGGCCGTCACACAGGAGATGGTGAAGTCCATGGCGGGCCAGCCGATCATCTTTGCCCTCGCCAACCCCAACCCGGAGATCCCGTACGACGAGGCCCGCCAGGCCCGTCCCGATGCCATCGTGGCTACCGGACGGAGCGATTTCCCCAACCAGGTCAACAACGTGCTGGGGTTCCCCTTTATCTTTCGCGGGGCCCTCGACGTGCGGGCCGCCCGCATCAGCGAGGGAATGAAAGTCGCCGCATCCAAAGCGCTCGCCGAATTGACGAAAGAACCGGTATCCGACGTGGTGCTGGACGCCTACCAGCTCGAGCACCTGGCCTTCGGCCCCGACTACATCATCCCGAAACCCTTCGATCCGCGGGTGCTCTGGTACGTCGCGCCCACCGTGGCGATGGCCGCGACAAGAGAGGGCATTGCCGCCCGGCCACTGATCGACGAGGAGTCGTACCGGGAGGAGCTCAAGGCCCGATTCCAGGCTTCGTACGGTTTGATGCAAACCGTAACGGTGAAGGCCCGCCAGCTACCTCGGCGGGTCGTTTACCCGAACGCTGCCGACGACCGCATCATTCGCGCCGCCCGCCGAGTGGCCGACGAGAGAATCGCCACGCCGATCCTGCTCGCCCCGATCGGCGACATCGAACGGCTGGCCGACGAAATGAAGATCCCCCTGCACGGCATCGAGGTCGTCGACATCCAAACGCAGACAGCCAACCGGGACCGATATGCCAAGGCGCTGTTCGCCGCCCGGCAACGCAAGGGCATGACCTCAGACGATGCGAGCAGGGCCGTCCTCAACCCCGACATGTATGCCGTCCTGATGGTGAAGGAGGGCGACGCGGAAGCGGTATTGGGTGGACTGACCACCTACTACGCCGACACGATCCGGCCCGCGCTGCAAGTGCTCCCGCTGGAGCCGGGCCGCACGATTGTCAGCGCGGTGTACATCATGATCGTGAGAGGTCGCCCTTACTTCTTCGCCGACTGCGCGGTGAACATCGCCCCTACCGCCGAGCAGCTGGCCGAAATCGCTTTGTCGACCGCGGCAACGGCACGGCGCAAATTCGATGTGCGGCCGCGGGTGGCCATGATCAGCTACAGCAACTTTGGAAGCGCCGCCGGTGAGGAACCGGATCGCATCAGGGAGGCCGTACGCATTTGCCGCCAGAAGGCTCCCGAGCTGCCGCTCGATGGAGAGATGCACGCCGACACCGCAGTGGATGGGATCCTGCTCCAAAAGCGCCACCCATTCAACGTACTGGGACGAGACGCCAACATCCTGGTGTTTCCAAACCTCACCGCATCCAACGCCGCCTACAAACTGTTGCACACACTGGGTGGCGCAGAGGTGATCGGGCCTATCCTGACCGGATTCTCCAAGTCGGTCCATGTGCTCCAGCGCGATGCAACCGTCGGGGACATCGTCAATCTCACGGCGATTGCCGTGCTGGACGCCCAGCGCAAGGGTGGCGCCTCGACCTACCTCGGCCAACCCGCCGGAGACATGCATCATCATCGGATATTGCTCCTCGGGCCTCCGGGAAGCGGGAAAGGCACCCAGGCCACCCGGCTGGCGGTCGAGCTGCACATACCCCACATCGCGACGGGCGACCTGTTGCGAATGGCAGTGGCCGATGGCACCGAGCTTGGTCAAAACGCCAAGCAGTTCATGGAGGCCGGTGAGCTCGTTCCCGACGAGCTGGTGGTCAAGATGCTGGCCGAACGGATGGACCAACCGGACGCCAAACGGGGTTTCATCCTCGACGGGTTCCCGCGCAACATCGAACAGGCCGAGGCCCTCGATCACCTGCTCGGGTACGAAGGGCTCGAGGTCGTGTCGGTGGTCGATGTACCGGCGGACGAAATCGTGAATCGAGTCGCCAACCGCCGTTCGTGCAAGAACGGCCATATCTTCAACGTCGTCACCAGGCCACCGGAAGAGGAGGGAGTCTGCGACATGTGCGGCGAGCCGCTCACCCAGCGCCCGGACGACGCTGAGGAAGTGGTGCGCACCAGATTGGCGGTCTACGAGGAGCAGACCGCCCCGCTGATCGAGTACTACGAGAAGCGCGGGCTGGTCCGACACGTCAACGGCATGGGCGAACCCGGTGAGGTGTACCCGCGGGTAACAGCCGTCCTCGAAAGGGTCTGATCACCGGCAGCCGGCGGGCACGGTCACTGCTCTCTACAATCCGACGACCGAGTCGTGGATCAGCAGGTCGACGACGGCGAGCAGAGCTTCGTGCTTCTCTGCCCCCGCCTGCAACGCCTCCCGGTAGACCCGCAGTTGCCGATCCGCGCTGGTCCCCCTGGCGATGATTTCCCGGGCGTTTTCCACCTCTGCGACGCACCCGAGTTCGTCGGCATCCTTGTGGACCAGCTCGATCAGCTCCTCGACTAATTCCGAGTACGGGACCAGTTCTCCGATCCCGAAATCCATCAACGAGCCGTCCACCCCGTACCGCTGAGCCCGCCAGACGTTCTCTTCGACGAGCATGTCCGCATAGGTCCTCCAGCGTTGGTTGAGCCGCCGGCGCCGGAAGAGCATGTGCAGGAGCGACAGGTAGAGCGCCGCCACCGTAATGCCATCATCGATGGTCGTGCAGACGTCGGAGATTCGCATCTCGAGGGTCGGATACCGCTCACTGGGTCGAACATCCCACCACAGCTTGGTAGCGTCCTCGATCAACCCGGCTTCAACCAGAACGTCTATATGGCGGCGGTATTCGCTCCAGCTGGAGAACACCTCCGGCAAACCGGTCCGGGGTAACGCTTTGAATACGCTCATCCGGTAGCTCTTCAAACCGGTGTCGCGACCGTGCCAAAACGGAGACGAAGCGGACAGAGCAAGGAGATGGGGCAGGAAATAGGACACCTGGTTCATCAGATCGATCCGCAGATCGTTGTCCCCGATTCCCACGTGCACGTGCATACCGCAGATGACCAGGCGCCGAACCACCGCCTGGAGATCCTCCGCCAGCAAGTGGTATCGCTCGTTGTCCGTGGTCAACTGGTCGCCCCATTCCGCAAAAGGATGGGTGGAAGCGGCGATCATGGCGAAGTCGTACTGCCCGGCTACACCGGCCACGACCTTCCGCAGCCGGGCGAGGTCCCGTCTTGCTTCCTGGACTGTCGAACAGATACGGGTGCCAACCTCGATCTGTGATCGCAAGAACTCGTGGCCGACCTGACCGTCGAGCTGTTGCACAGCGTCCTTCATCACCGAATCCGGAGGATCTTGCACCAGATTGCGCGTTGTCCGGTCGACGAGCAGGTACTCCTCCTCGATTCCAATCGTGAATTCGGGCTTGGGGATTGCCACAACCACGCCTCTCCCGCCGCTCGACCAACAAGATAGCCAGTACATACCGACCAAAGCCGGCTCTCGGGTGTCGAACGACTCAGTCGTCGGGTGAATTCCGCGATTTCCGGCCACGCCGTCCGGCCCGGTGACGTTGCACGCGCACTTTCGCCCAGCGCTGTGCCCGCATTCCGGCCCGCACCGTCGTCGCCTTCAAAGCCGCCCCCGCGCGTTGGCGCACCTGCCGCGCCGACGCACCGGCTCGGTTGACGACCGGGCCGGCAATCTCGACGACCTTCCGCTCGACCCTGGTCAGCACCACCTCGGACTCTTCGACGATGGCCCGGACCTGTGGCACCTGTTTCAGCCACCCCATCGTCCGCAATGAGAAGTAAATGACCCCACCCGAGACTCCCACGATCCCCCCCGCGGCCAGCAAGATGACGACGCCCGGAAGTTCGATCGCATAGAACTCGCGTCCGAAAGGGATCACGATGATCAGCAACAGCGAGGCGATCATGCCCCCGATCAAGACCCGGCGCATCGGGGTCAGAGGCCGGCTGACAATCAGCAGAGCGAAGAATCCCATCCCCGACAGAACGAGGGTCGCCACGGTGCGCGCCTCGGGCAGCGCAACGCCTTCGGCCAGCGCCAGGCGATACGCGGCAAACGTGGCGAAAGCAGCCAGCGTTCCGGTCGGAACCGCAAACCTCATCACCCGGAAGACAAACCCACGCCGTGCCCGGCGAGCGGTGGGCTCCAACGCCAGAAAGAACGACGGTATACCGATGGTGAGCGAGCCGACCACGGTCAGGTGCCGAGGGAGGAAGGGAAACGCCTGGCCCGCCAGGGCGACGGCCATTACCAGGAACATTGCGTACACCGTCTTGGTGACGAACAGGTTGGCGACCCGCTCGATGTTGGCGATCACCCGGCGGCCCTCGCCGACGACCGCAGGAAGACTGTCGAAGTCGGCATCCATCAGCACCACTTCTGCCACGGCTCGCGACGCCGAGCTCCCCGAGCCCATGGCAATGCCAATATCGGCGTCCTTGAGAGCGAGCACGTCGTTGACACCATCCCCCGTCATCGCCACGGTGTGGCCGCGTGCCTGCAACGCGGCCACCATTCTCCGCTTCTGATGGGGCGTGACTCGCCCGAATACGACCCCCTGCTCCACCTTGTCGATGAACCCCGGGCCGTCTTCCGGAAGCTCACGTGCGTCGACCACCCGGTCGGCGTTGCGGATACCGACTCGACGAGCAATGGCGGCGACCGTCCGGGGGTGATCTCCGGATATCACCTTGGTTTGAACGCCCTGGCGCTCGAAGAATTCGAGAGTCTTGGTGGCGGCTTCCCGCACCCGGTCGCCCAACAGCACAATCCCCACGGGGCGCAACCCTGCCGGAAGCTCCTCGGCGTGAAGAGGATGAGCCGTTCGACCAACGACGAGTACCCGATAACCATCGGCCGCCAGGGTTTCAGCGCGACCCAGCACCCGGGGTTCGTCCGGGAAGACCACCTCCGGAGCGCCGAGCACCCAGGTTCCCTGGCTGGCGAACGTCGTGCCGCTCCACTTGCGATCCGAAGAGAAGGGCATCTGAGCCCGCGACCGCCATCCGACGGGATGGGCAAACGCGGAGGCTATCGCCCGGACGGTTCCGTTCGGGGTCGGGTCGGTACCCGCCAAAGCTCCCAGAGCGGGGATCAGATCCTGGGTTTCGGTCAGATACTGCACCTCGTGAACGGTCAGCCTGCCTTCGGTGAGGGTTCCAGTCTTGTCGAAGCAAATGACGTCGACTCTGGCCAGCCCCTCAACAGCAGGCAGTTCTTGAACGAGCACGTTCTGCCTGCCCAGCCTGACGACACCAACCGCAAAGGCCACGGAGGTGAGCAACACGAGACCCTGAGGCACCATCCCCACGGTACCGGCTACGGCACTCCGGATTGCTTCCTTGAGCGACTCGTGCGCATCGAGCTGGCTCCAAATCAGGAGGATCTCAGTCGGAATCAGCAACCAGCCGACCAAGCCGAGGATCCAGTCCACACCGGCTCGCAGCTCGGACCGGACCAGCGTGAACTTGCGGGCTTCCTCGGCAAGCTGCACGGCGTACGCCTCTCGCCCAACCTTCGTTGCGCGGTACCGGCCACTTCCGGCCGCCACGAAACTGCCGGAGAGCACCTGGTCCCCGGATTGTTTGGCAACGGGGTCTGACTCCCCCGTGAGGAGCGACTCATCGATTTCGAGTCTCGTACTGGCCAGTACGATCCCATCGACCACGATCTGATCGCCGGGTTGAAGCTCGAGTACGTCGTCGAGGACGACGCGATTGACGGCCAGCTCACCGACGGATCCTTGCCGGACGACTCTGGCGCGTGGCGCGCTCAACAGGGCGAGCCGATCCAATGCTCGCTTGGCCCGCAGTTCCTGCACGATGCCGATGAATGCATTGGCCACGAGAACAAACCCGAACAAGGCGTCCTGGATCGGCGCCACGAAGAGGACGACGACGACCAGTACCCCGAGCAGCAGGTTGAAACGCGTGAAAACATTGGCGCGGACGATGTCCCCCACCGTCCGGCTGGTACCTTGCGGGATGTCGTTGACGTCGCCGCGATCGATGCGTTGTTGCACCTCGGCCGGGCTCAGCCCTTCGAGCCCGGGCACCCTGGTATTGGTTGTTCCGGTCATGGAGTCCTCATGGCCGATGGTACGTGGAACAAGCGACGCCGAGCCAATCAACGCCATGGAGTCGACTCTTTCGGATTCCAACCTACGCGACCCCTCCCCACGCGTTGGGGGGAATCCGCACTCAGACAGTCAGCGTTGAACCCTGTCGGGGAACCTCGACCTTCACACCAAGGCGATCCCGCAGCACCCCGGCTAAGGCACGGCAGCCGTTCGGCTCGCCGTGGACAAGCGCGATGCACTCGGGGAGGCGGTCTGAAGAGGCCACCCAGCGGACCAGCTCTTCGCGGTCGGCATGGGCCGAGAAAGCGTCGAGGCGAGTTACCTCGGCCCGAACCGGTACCCATTCGCCGTGGATCTTGACGCGGGAGGCGCCGTCTACCAGCGAGCGTCCCCGAGTCCCGGACGCTCGAAAACCGACGAAGACGACCATGTCGCGACGCTGCGGCAGGCGACGCTTGAGATGGTGCACCACCCACCCTCCGGTACCGCCGAGCATCCGGATCTGAAGCGTCATGTCAACAGCATCCGAAGGGCTGCGCCAACGGCGGCGACAATCAGCACCCAGCGAATCCACCCGGCACCCTTCCTGATGGCCAGGTTGGACGCAACCCAAGCCCCGGTCATGTTGCCGGCGCCCAGCACCAGACCGACGGCCAGATCCACCTGGTTCGCCGACGCAAACAGGATCAGCACCAGCGGCGTGTACAGCAAGATGAGGGTGACCTTGGCGGCGTTGCCCTTGACGAGGCCGTATCCGCCTCCCAGCACCAGACCGGCCAGCAAGAGGAAACCAACCCCCGCCTGCACAAAACCGCCGTAGAAGCCAACCGCCAGGAAAGCCAGCCACCGCCAGGGTTGATGGAGTCGCGGTTCGGTGCCGCCCATCCATCGGGACGGTTTGACCAGCACCGAGACGGCTACCAGCACCACCACGAACGCGAGCACCCGCCGCATTGCTTCCGGAGGAATGGTGATGGCCACGTACGCTCCGCCGAGTGCTCCCAGGATGACCGGGGAGCCGGCGGCCACACCTCGGACCACGGGATCGCCTTGCCGCGCTGGAAACCCGCTGCTCCGACCAGATTCTGCATGAGGATGGCGATGCGGTTGGTGCCGTTGGCGACGCTTGCTCCAACGATCTCGACCAGGATCGGGATCGTCACCACAGACCCGCCTCCAGCCACGGTGTTCACAAAGCCGGCGACCATCCCTCCGGTCAACAACAACACCACGGTGCCTAATGACATCGCCCGGATGCTGGGGGCGGGTGAGCGCCCCATGTCACGCATCTCGACCATACGGGACAACCACCCAGCCAACCAGAAGGGAGGCCGCCGGAGAGTCGGCCTCCCTTCGATCGCGGCAGGTGGGTCCAAGGCTGTCGGGTGACGGTTTCGATTCTGCCGACCGGTCATTTGGGCGGCACCGCAGAACGCGCTGGATTTTCTCACGCCATCTGCCGATTCATGAGGAAACAATCCAGAGGCTCCCTATGGCACGGGGGATGACCCCACCCCATCTCTTCGAGCGCCGGCGCCGCCGAGCAGCGGAGGCCGGCAACGACCGCGTGTGGATCCTGACCGGCATCGTCGCCCTGGCTGCAGCCGTCCTGATCTATGCGGCTCGCGACCTACCGGTCATATACCCGAACTTTCAGCTTCGTTGGTTTCATCTTGCCATCGGCTTCTTTCTCTCACGGGTGACCGTCGTCCATCTTCGGCTCCGTAGGGATGCCCACTCGTTCTCCATGAGCGAGATCCCTCTGGTAATCGGCCTCTTCTTGGTGGCGCCACTCGAACTCGTGCTCGGGCAGCTGGTCGGCAACCTTCTGGTGTTGACCTTCAGCCGGCGCCGTCCGTTGATAAAGCTCACCTTCAACCTTGCCCAACTCGCCCTTCAAACCGCCCTCGCCATCGCCGCCTTCCGGGTAGTAGTCGCCGTTGCCGACCCGCTCGGTCCGGCCGGCTGGGTCGGAGCAATCGCCGCGGCGATCACTGCTCTCACCATCGCCAACATCCTGATCAACATGGCCATCCGGATGACCGGTGGCACGTTGAAAACCCGCGATATCCTGGAGGTGTACGGTCTGAGTACGCTGGCTGCCGCCCTCAACACCGGCCTGGCCATCATCGGGATCACCCTGTTGGTCCGTGTTCCCTCTACGGCAGCCGTAGCTTTCGTTCCCCCGATCGTCATGTTCATGGGATACCGCGCCTATGTGACCCAGCGTCACGAAAGGGTGCGACTCAAGGCTCTCTACGATGCGACCCGCGATCTCCATCAATCTCCGCAGATCGAATCGGCGCTCGTCGCCGCCGCCCGCCACGCCTGTGACATGTTCGGGGCCGAGTTCTCCGAGATCCTCGTTTTTCCGACCGGACCGACGGGCAACGCCTTCCGCACTGCCGTTGGGCCGGGGGACCGGCTCGAAGTGATGGTGCCCCTCGATCTCTCTCAGGAGCACCCGATCTGGAAGGAGGTCGTTCCTTCTCGATGTGGAGTGCTCCTTGCCGAAGGGGCCAACCTGACTCGAGAGCATGGGCCCGTCATCACCGATTACATCGCCGCTCCGTTGACCGGGAACGACGACGTCCTCGGCGTGTTCATCGCTGCTAACAAACTCGGGAACGTGAGCGCCCTGACCGAAGATGACCTGGCCATCCTCATGACCCTGGCCGGGCAGGTCAGTGTCTCGTTGCAGAACGGCCGCCTGGAGGACTCACTGGCCGCGCTGACGGAGCTGAAGGAGGAGCTTCGGTACCAGGCGCTTCACGATTCGCTCACGATGCTGGCCAACCGCACTCTGTTTCGGGAGAAGGTCGAGCGAGCGTTGGAGCACTGCCAGGGCCACATCCGGTTCGTTTCGGTGCTGTTTCTCGATCTCGACGATTTCAAGGTCGTCAACGACAGCCTGGGCCACGCAGCCGGCGATCAGATGCTCATCGCAGTGGCCGGACGCCTGCAAGGCGTGTGCCGCCCGGGCGACACGGTGGCACGGCTGGGTGGCGATGAATTCGCGGTGCTCGTCGAGGACATCACCGAAACCTCGGAAGCGCTCGCCGTCGCCGACCGTATTACGGAGAAACTCAACGCCGTCTTCTCGGTGGAGGGCAAGAAGGTCAGCACACGAGCCAGCATCGGCATCGCCTTTGCCGACCAGGACGGCGACCCGGACCAGCTTCTGCGCAACGCCGACGCGGCGATGTACGCCGCCAAGCGGAACGGCAAGGGGACCTGGCAGGTATTCGAGTCGTCTATGCACACCGAGGTCCGCAAGCGCCTGGAACTGCGTCATGACCTCAAAGAGGCGATCGCCCGAGAGGAATTGACGCTCTGCTATCAACCGATCGTCGACCTCCGAACAGGCCGGATCGTTGCAGTGGAATCGCTGCTCCGCTGGAACCACCCCGAACGCGGTGACATCCCACCGTCGCAGTTCATACCTTTTGCCGAGGAGACAGGTCTGATCGGTCCGATCGGCCGCTGGGTTCTACGCGAGGCTTGCCACCAGGCAAGAGCATGGGAACGGATCAGCCCCAACGGCGAATCCTCGATCCGGGTGGCGGTCAATCTGTCGCCCGCCCAGATGACGGATGATGGGCTCGTGGACCAGGTGCGGAGAACCCTGCTGGAGGAGGGAGTACCGGCCGACCGGCTCATATTCGAGATCACCGAGACGGTGATGATGCAAACCTCCATCCGCAAACTCAAGGAGCTGAAGGAGCTAGGCGTGCAGCTGGCCATCGACGATTTCGGGACGGGGTACTCATCGCTCAGCTACCTCGACCGGCTGCCGGTAGACATCGTGAAGGTCGACAAGTCATTCACGGCCCGTTTGGGATTTGCCAACGAGGTCCCCCAGCTCGTCAAGACGGTGGTCCAACTCGGCGACGCACTCGGGCTCGAAACCATTGTGGAAGGCATCGAGACGGTCGAGCAATACGAGCAGATCAAACAACTCGGCTGTCTGCACGGTCAGGGCTTCCTGTTTGCCGAGCCCCTCAGTACCAAGGCCATCGGAGCGTTGCTCAAGGTCGAAGCCGATGGAGGCGTCGCGTTCCCGGTATTCGACCGGCTACCTCCACCCGGTCATCTTCGCATCGTCTGAACCGCAATAGTCTCGTATCGGCAGACAGGGA
>DATEVB010000183.1:0-14955 GCA_035282865.1 Acidimicrobiia bacterium
TGGACTGTTCGCCCTCCAGCATCGAGGCCAGGAGAGCGCCGGGATCGCGGTGTCCGACGGCGAAACGGTGACGGTCTCCAAGGACATGGGTCTGGTCAGTCAGGTCTTCGACGAGAAATCGCTGGCCGGATTACCGGGTCATCTGGGCATCGGCCATACTCGCTACTCCACGACCGGCTCAACGACCTGGGACAACGCCCAACCCGCCTTCCGGCAGGTGGGGGCCACCGGACTGGCTCTCGGGCACAACGGCAACCTCACCAACACGGTCGAACTCGCCGACCGGATCGGCCCGCAAGCCGGTTCCAGCGACTCCGAGTTGATGCTGCAAGCCATCGCCCTGGAGGTTCAGGACGGACGCTCAGACGGCCGCCAGCTGGAACAGGGTCTCCTCAAGGCGCTACCGCTCTTCGAAGGTGCCTTCTCGCTGGTGGTCATGGACCAAGGACATGTCATCGGTGTGCGCGATCCCCGCGGGTTCCGGCCCCTGTCGATCGGCCGCTTGAAGCCGGGCGGATGGGTGTTCGCCTCGGAAACGGCCGCCCTCGACCTGGTGGGAGCCAAGTTCGTGCGAGACGTCGAGCCCGGAGAGATGGTGGTAATCGATGCTTCAGGGCTCCGAAGCTTCCGGCCGTTTCCTCCTTGCCAGCCCCGGTTGTGCGTCTTCGAGTTCGTCTACTTCGCGCGACCCGACAGCCGCCTCTACGGGCAGAGCATCCAGGCGGCCCGCCAGAACATGGGGCGCCTCCTCGCCTCCGAAGCAGCCGTCGAAGCCGACGTTGTAGTTCCCGTTCCCGAATCCGGAATCCCCGCCGCCCAGGGTTTCTCGGCGGCAAGCGGGATCCTGTACGCCGACGGGTTGGTCAAGAACCGGTACGCCGGTAGAACCTTCATCGAGCCGAGCCAGATGCTGCGCGATCGGGGCATCCGTCTAAAACTCAATCCCATCCCGGCCACTCTCGAAGGCAGGCGGGTCGTGCTGGTCGATGATTCGATTGTCCGCGGGTCGACGACCCGCCAGCTGGTGGCGATGGTCCGGGAAGCAGGAGCCTCGGAGATTCATCTGCGCATATCGTCGCCTCCCTATCGGTGGCCGTGCTTTTACGGCATGGACACGGCGGACCGGTCGCAATTGCTGGCCGCCCACAAGAGCATCGAGGAGATCCGCGCCTATCTGGCCTGCGACTCCCTTGCCTACCTGTCCCTCGAGGGGCTTCTGTCGGCCACCGGTGCCGCACAGGAAGGATTCTGCACCGCCTGCCTGAACGGCGACTACCCCACCCGCCTTCCCACCAACGGACACAAGCTCGCTCTCGAAGGAGAGCGGTGATGCCGACCTACCAGACATCCGGAGTCGATCTCGAGGCAGCCGACCGGCTGGTGGCCCAGATCGGTCCCGCCGTGCAGGGGACCTGGAAGGGCCGCGTCGTCGGCGGTTTCGGTGGGTTCGCCGCCGGGATTCGCATCCCCTCCGGCTACCAACGCCCGGTGCTCATGATGAGCACCGACGGAGTAGGCACCAAGATCGAGCTAGCCCGGAGGGCCAATCGGTTCGACGGTCTTGGATTCGATCTAGTGGCCATGTGCGTCGACGACCTGGCCGCGGTCGGGGCGCGGCCCCTCGCCTTCACCGACTACCTGGCCGTCGGGTCGCTGCAACCGGAACGGGAACGGGTGCTGATCGAATCTGTGGCTGCCGCTTGCTCGGCCGCGGGTTGCGCTTTGTTGGGAGGCGAGACGGCCGAGCATCCCGGTGCCATGCCGGTCGACGCGTTTGATATGGCCGGCGCCGCCCTGGGGATCGTTGAAGAAGGGGAGGAGGTCACCGGCGCTTCCATCCGGCCGGGCGATCTCGTCATCGGAGTGGAAAGCCCCAACCTTCGCTCCAACGGCTTCTCGCTGGTTCGGGACGTACTCGGGAAGGTCGATCTCGAATCCTCACTCGACGATGACCGGACCGTCGCCGAGGTGCTACTGGAGCCGTCGGTGATCTACGCCCCGGCGGTGCTGGACGCGCTGGCAACCGGTCTGGTGCGGGGATTGGCCCACATAACCGGCGGCGCCCTTCCCGGCAATCTCCCCCGCCTCCTGCCTTCCGGCCACGGCGTCGTCATCGATCGGAGGGCATGGACCGTCCCGCCGGTATTTCGATTCGTGCAAGACCTGGGGTCGGTCGCCGAGGAGGAGATGTATCGCACCTTCAACATGGGGATCGGATTCGCCGCCGTCGTGCCCTCGTCGGGAACGGAGGAGGTCCGGGCTGTTTTCGCCACCAACGGCCACCGCAGTTGGGTCATCGGAGAGGTGACCTCCGACCAGGATCGACGGGTCCGCTTCGTCTGAACGTTTCTCTTCGTCCGGCACGCCGGCCACGGCTGTCGGCCTTCCGCTCCGAGCAGTCTCCTCGTCCGGCACCTCACCGCCCGTTGAGATGCCCGCCACGAACGCCGGACCGATATGGCAGAATACGATCATGCTTCGGATCATCGCACGTGTCCCTCGCCACACACGGCGTTCGCTCTTTGCTGCTCCGTAGCGGCCATTCGCCGTCAAACGCAGAACAGCCCCCCAAAGGAGCCCAGATGACACCAGTGACCGAACACCTCGCCCGCCACAAGGATGTCGTTGCCCCCGTGTTGGCGTACGCCACCGACTTCCTCGCCGACCGCGCCGAAGGTCTGTGGATCTACGACCAAGCAGGCAACCGCTACGCCGATTTCGCATGCGGGACCGCCGTCACCAACCTCGGTCACAACCATCCCCGGGTCGTTGCCGCCGCCCGCGCCCAGATGGATCGTTTCATCCATGCCGGCTGTGTTTTCCGATACGAGTCCATCATCAGAGTGGCCGAGAAGCTGCGCACCATCACCCCGAAGGGGATCGAGAAATTTGGCTTCGCCAACTCGGGTGCGGAAGCGGTCGAGGCGACGGTCAAGATCGCCAAGTACATCACGGGACGACAGGGCGTCATCACGATGCGGGGAGGGTTCCACGGTCGCACCATGGGGTCCGTCGCCTACACCACCTCCAATGCCCGATACCGGGACGGGTACCACCCCATCCTGGCGTCCGTGTTCGTAACCCCCTTCCCGCGCCCGTACCGGTGGAGCAAGTCCGAAGAGGAATCGACCCGGCTGGCGCTGGATGAACTGCACTACAAGTTCAAACACGAGGTCACCCCCAAGAACATAGCCGCCTTCCTGGTTGAGCCTATACAGGGCGAGGGCGGGTACTACCCCTCCCCGCCTGCCTTCCTCGAGGCCCTCCGGGAGATCGCCGACCAGCACGGCATCATGTTGATATTCGACGAGGTGCAGAGCGGCTTCGGACGCACGGCCGAATGGTTCGCATCCGACCACTACACCGTCGATCCCGACATCATCGCCCTGGGCAAAGGCATCGCCAATGGTCTGCCGCTCTCGGCCTATGGTGCTTCGGCAGAGGTCATGGACCGCTGGCCGGTGGGTGCGCACGGCACAACCTTCGGGGGCAACCCGGTCTCTTGTGCGGCGGCCGGAGCGGTGATCGACACGATGGAGGGACTCCTCCCCCACGCCCGCGAGCTGTCGGCGCACGCTTTCGAAAGGCTGGACAAGCTGCGAATCGCTCACCACACCATCGGGGAGGTCCGGGGACTCGGGCTGATGATCGGGATCGAGCTTGTCAAAGACCCCGAAACCCGCCAGCCGGATGCCGACGCCATGGACTTCGTGTCGAAGTACGCACTGCTGCACGAGCTGATCCTGATCAACTGCGGTCCCGACGGCAACGTGATCCGGTTCATCCCCCCGCTGATCACCACCACCGAGGAGCTCGACACGGCGCTCGATACCATCGACGCAGCCCTGACCGAGTATGAAGGGCGCTGAGTATCACCAGTGCCGTCTGAGCGCAACCCCGGACGGCGATCGGGGTTCACTCAGTGGCTTGGCTTGCCACCGATCAGCTCCCAGAACGTGAGTCCATAGATCGACCACCGCCGGCGATGATCGTCCGCTCGGCTTCCACTGCCGACGGGCGGTACGGCTCGGCCTGATAGAAGACATCGAAGGTATCAGGAGAGCGGCGCGTAATGCTCGCGTCGTAGGTCCCGGCGTAACTGCCCGCTCACGCTCGCTCAGCCCGCATTCGCTCGAGCGCGCCGTGCGCAACGCAGGTCCCCCAACCCGTCCAAGGTTGACGCACCGCCACCTAACGGCCATCCAAAGGACCGGAAAGCAAATGCTGAGTGACGGCTCGGGCCATCTGCCGTCGTTCGCGCTGACAGTGGTAGGTGCTAGAACTACAGGTGCCGGTATGTCCCTGGCGAGGACCCCGTGTCCTCGGACCGGTCGTGTGAAGGGCCGCCCCGGTGGCGGTCCTTCGGCGTTTCAGGCCGTCACTCTCTCCTGGTGCTTGGCCCATGCCACCACCACCACGAATAACCACAGAATGGCGAGACCATACGGCCACTCGCCGAGGGTCGTGTAGAGAGTGTTGCCCGACGCTCGCACGCGTACCCGGCCGGTGAGGATCTCAGCCGTGAAGAGCCCCGAAGTTGGCCCGACCGATCCGCTGTTGGAGATGATCGTCGACCGACCGGTGAGTGCCGCGTGGATGACGTCGACCCCCAAGGCGGAAGCGTGCATGCGGGTCATGCCGATGAACTGATCGGATGCGGGTCCAAGCCCGTAGCTCGAGTTGTTGGTCGCCACGACCAGCAACCGGGCTCCTTCTCGGACCGGGCCACGCATGATGCGGGCGAATGCCCCCTCGAACGAGATCACCGACCCGAGCGAACCCCAATCCGTTGTGAAGACAACCGGTCCTTCTCCTCGCACCATATCCCGCGGGGCAGCCCGGAATCGCTCGGTCCATCCGAACACCGCCCGCCACGGAATGTATTCGCCGAAGGGCACCGGGTGGATCTTGAGGTACTCACCGACGATGCTCCCATCCGGGTCGAAGAGCAGATTCACATTGGCAAAGCCGTCTTGACCAACGGGGCGATCGCCCCCGGCGAGCAAGTAGCTCTGCAGACGGACCGCTTCGGCGGCGATCTGGCCGGCAACCTCCGGGTTGACGGTGGGATCGGTTGCATACCCGGTCGAACTCTCCGGCCACACCACCAGGTCGAATACGCCTGAGGGCAGAGACCGGGTGAGATCGAGGTGGCTCTGGGTGATTTCTTGCCGCTCGTTGACGCACCGTTCAGCCGGGCAGGGACTGTTCCCCTGGACGAGGGCAACCTCGAGCAGCGCTCCATCGGCTGTGGCAGGCCAGGCCGCGCCGGCTCCGACCAGCACCACCACCGCTGCTGCGGCTGCCGCGGCCCAGCCTAAACCGCGGCGAGTATCGAACCGGAGAGCCAGACCGCCCGCCATCAACATGGCGAGCACCGTCCACCCGGAAACTCCTATCCACCGGGCAGCACCGCGAGCTCCTGCCAAGCCACTCACGGCATACCCGAGCCATCCCCACGAGAAGCCTCCCACCGGCAGATACGATCGAGCGAGCTCGATCAGCGCCCAACCGCCGACCACGGACCCCATCCACTGCCAATCGGAGCGCCAGCGTGCCCGGAAGACCATCCAGGCGAAGAGGGCCGGGAACAAGGCCTCGACGAGCACGAGCGGTGCCCAGGCGATCACGCCCATCTCGGTGATCCACCCCAGCAGCGGCCCGAAGAAAGCGATCCCGAAGACAAGCCCAACCAGCAGCGCCCGGCGTCCCGACCTCGCCCTCCGCAACCCGACCAGAAACGGCACGGGCGCGATGAACACCAGAGCGCCCAAGCCGAGGGGCGGGAAGGCAGCCCACGTCAACAAACCACCGAGGGCGGCGAGCAGAATCGACATCATGACGGGTGGATTCTATGACCGGCCTCGCCGGTACAACCTACCGGGCTCCGGAGCCCGCTGAGCCCCACAGGTCACGCAACCCTACGACCCGCTACTACTCAGCGGACTCCTAGAGTCCGGACGCAATGGACACTCCTCTCCAACAAGATCTCGACGTCGCCGTTAGGGCCGCCCGGGCAGGTACCAGGGCCATCCGCCCGTGGCTCGGCCGTCTCCAGGGAGCCGAATTCAAGGGCGAGGTCGACCCGGTCACGGCCGCCGACCGCCAATCGGAGACCGTCATCATTGCCACGATCAAAGCAGCCCGTCCGGACGACGCGATTCTCGCCGAGGAGAGCGGCGGGGACCCCCTTGGCCGGGAGCGGGTGTGGATCATCGATCCTCTGGATGGAACCGTGAACTTCCTGCATGGAGTGCCGCACGTAAGTGTCTCGGTTGCCCTGTACGAGCGCGGGCTGCCTCGGGTGGGGGCCGTCGTCGATGTGTTCAGGGACGAGATCTTCACCGCCGCGGCAGGGGCCGGCGCCCACCGGAACGGCGCAGCGATCGCAGTGTCCAACCAGGGTGACCTGGGGGCAGCCCTGGTGGCGACGGGTTTTCCGTACGACCGCCGCCGGCATGCCGCCGCCTACGCACAGATCGTTGGAGAGATGCTCACCCACGTCCAGGGCGTCCGGCGCATGGGTACGGCTTCGCTGGATCTCGCCTGGGTGGCCTGCGGTCGCTACGACGCATTCTGGGAATTGAAACTGGCTCCGTGGGATGTCGCGGCCGGAATCCTGCTCGTCCTCGAAGCCGGGGGACATGTCACAGATCTGACCGGCAGCCCCGCACGTCCGGGAGACCAGGCCGTGGTCGCCTCCAACGCGGCGCTCGGCGCAGCATTCCTCAGCCGGGTGGCGGCCGCCATCCCGTCCGGAATGCTCTGACCCGGCCGGTACCGGTCACGGTATGCTCGGATCCGAGACAATTGGCGAGGTGCACATGCAATCCTTCGAACCGTCACTCGAAACCTACGAGCGCATCGCCGGCCTCCGGGTCGTTCGCAGGTACCGGCCGGAACCGATCGAGCATGAACAAATCGAGAAGATTCTCCAGGCCGGTCGATGGACCGGCAGTTCGAAGAACACCCAGCTCTGGGCGTTCGTCGTGCTCACCGACCCCGGGGAACGACAGCGGCTCGCCGAATGTGGCAGCTTCACCGGCCCCCTGGTGGGGGCGCCGCTCGTTGTGGTGATCGTCCGGCTACCCGGCGGCGGGGATTTCGACATGGGCCGGGTCGCCCAGAACATGATGGAGGCGGCCGCCGCCCTCGGGATCGGATCGTGCCCTGTCACTCTGCACCGAGAGCCTTGTGCCAGGGAACGCCTCCACGTCCCCGATGACCACGGGTGCCGGTGGGCCCTGGCGTTTGGCTACCCGGACCTCGAAGGCGAGAACCGCCTTCGCCGGGGTCTTCAATCCACCCTCCCGCGGGGTCGCAAGCCCTTGACCGACCTGGTCCACTACGGCCGCTTCGGAGGAGAAGAATGACCGGCCGATGCCAGACCGATGCAATCCTTGCCAATCCGATCTCGCGATGACCGCCCGCCTGGTCATCGCCGACAGAGTCCGTACCGCCTCGGGGATCCTCGGGGACGCCCTGCTGATCCGCGATGGGCAGATCGCCGCTACGGGTTGGGCCGCCGACCTGCGCCGGCCCGACCTCCCTGAGGATCGCTTCCCGGGGAGTGTGATCATCCCCGGCTTGCGAGACGCCCATATGCATCCCGTCCCCTACGCCCTTTCACTCCTGCGACCGACGCTGAAAGACGCCGCCGACCTGGACGAGGTTCTGCTCCGGGTCCGGAATGCCGCCGCCCTTCTGCCGGCAGGCGAGCCGCTCATCGCTATCCGGTTGGATGATGAAGGGCTCTTGGAGCAGCGCCTTCCCACCCGCCACGAACTCGATCTGGCAGTCGACGACCGACCTGTGCTGGTCTACCGGTACTGCGGTCACGTCGCCATCGCCAACACCCGTGCCCTCGAGGCAGCGGGCATCGGCCCCGTCGCCATCGATCCGGTGGGAGGCATCCTCGACCGTGACGGCTTTGGGGTCCCCAACGGAATCCTCAGAGAAACCGCCATCGAACCTGTCGCAACCGCGTTCAGCGGCCGGTCCGGCGGACCCGATCCGGACGCCGTGCTGGCCGCGCTCCACGGGTTGATCACGCTGGGACTCACCTCGCTGGGAGCCATCCTGGCGGTCGGCACGGGGCCATGGTGCGATACGGGCAATGAACTGCAGGCCATACTCACAGTCGCCGGGCGGCTTCCCCTCAAACTGGCTGTGCTGGTGATCGCCCGAGACTCCGATGAACTCGAACAGGCCGCCATCGCGCTCGATGGGGCGGGCCCCCGCCTCCGCTTCCTGGGAGTCAAGGAGTTCGCCGACGGAAGTCTGGGCGGTCACACCGCAGCGATGGGATCCCCGTACACCGACCAGCCCGATCAGATCGGCACGCTCCGGCTCGACCGGAGCGCGGTGGGCGCCAGAGCGCGGACGGCCCTTCGTCTGGGCGGGAAGGTGGCGGTGCATGCCATCGGCGACGTCGCTAATGGCCGGGTGCTCGATCTCTTCGATGAGCTTCTGGCAGATGGCGCCAACCCGGGCGATCTGCGGGTCGAACATGCTTCTATTTTGAACCCCGAGCAGATAACTCGCTTCGCCGGAAGCGGCGTCACCGCCTCCGTCCAGCCGGCCTTCATGGTATCCGAGGCCCCCTGGTTGGAGAAGCGGCTCGGTCCTGAACGTCTTGCCCATGCCTACCCGCTGGCATCGCTGACCTCGGCCGGGGTCTCTCTGGCCGGAGGTTCTGACTGCCCGGTGGAAGCGCCTCATCCGCTGTGGGGAATGGCAGCCGCCCGCGACCGAGGGGGATTGGTCCCTGAAGAGGGCCTGTCCGGAGCTCAGGCACTGGCGCTCTTCACCGACAATGCGGCCCTGGCCATGGGAGAGTCAGAGCCACTGGCTGTCGGCAGCCCGGCCGATTTCGTCGTCCTGGACCTCGACCCGGTCGAGGCGAGCCCCGATGAGCTACGCCGGGCGCATGTCCTGGCCACCTGGATTGACGGCGAAGCAGTACCGTTCCCGGACAACCTGGTCACCTGGAAGGGATGAACCGCCGCTACCTGGTGCGGATAGGCCCGGCTACGTCCTCGTACTCGGCGTGTCGACCGGTCGCTTTCTTGCTATAGATCCGGTCCCCGTCGACGTCGACCTCGAAGACGCCACCTCTGGAGGGGATCAAGGTGATTTCGTCGATCGAGTCTTCGAATTCCTCTAGCAGTTGTTCAGTCATGCGGACCGCACGATCTGTGTAGTTTCAAGCCGCGCAGTACTCGAGCCGGAGCTTCACGAGCCATCCCTTCCGCAGATAGACACGGGAAAGCCTAGCCAGAGCCCCTATCCGCCATGAGGTCACTCATGGCTGCGGCGCGTCCGGCACGACGATCAAGGAACGAGACGACCTTCCATACCGCCGGCTACCACGACCACCTGGCCCGTGACGTGGCCCGACAGCCGATCGGAGGCCAGCACCACCACCTGCGCCGCCACATCCTCGGGGGTACCCAGTTTCTTGAGGGCCATGGTCGACGTGACCCGCGCTTCCAGATCGGGATCCCGCCGGGCGTCCGAGGTCATAGGCGTGACGGTCCATCCCGGCGCCACGACGTTGACCCTCACTGCTGCCCCCAGACGGGCTGCCTCGTTTTTTGCGCTCAACAGAAACCCCGAGAGAATGGCGCCCTTGGCGGCCGAGTAGTCCGCGTGACCGGCTTCACCGAAGACGCCTGCCGTTGAGGCGATCATCACCAGACTTCCCAGCCCGGTGTTCGCTGCATGCCGGAAGAAACCGCGGGCAGTCAAGAACGTGGCGGTGAGGTTGGCGTCGAGCGTGGCTTTCCACCGGTCGAGCGAGAGCTCCCAGATCGGTTCGTCGGCGGGTGGCCAGACTCCCGCATTGGCCACCACCACGTCGACCCGCCCCAGTGCTTCCAGCGCCCGGGGGATTAGATCATCCGCTTCAGCCTCTACCCGAAGGTCGGCGCCAATAGCAACACCGTTCACTTCGGATGCCAGCCGATGGGCCGCTTGGTGGGACGTCCGGTAGTGGACGGCCACCCGGGCGCCCTCGCTAGCGAAGGCCCGCACCACCGCTTGCCCGATACCGCCGCCGCCCCCGGTGACAACGACACCCTTACCTGCCAATCCTGTGTCCATGCACAGGAACTTAGCGCCGTCCTGTTCTCCTTCGATCAGTCGCCGTCGAGAACATCCCGCCGGACCCGGGCAAAGGCCTGATTGAGTTCGAACACATCGCCGGGATTCAGCCTGCGTTCGAGACGGGTCACGGCGGTGTTGAGAAACACCTCGCGCACTGCCCAGACCAGGGCCCACGTGAGGCCTAGAACCGCTGCCACACCGAGGATCGACAGCAACCACAACATGGCATGACATCGGCCGGCGATGGAGCTGCCTTGAGGCGACAACGTGCACTATGACAAGTCTCACCTTCTTCCAAGGGAAGGCCGGGTGTAGGGTTCTCGCCTATGCTCGTCGACTACTCCCGGATCACCGCGTCCGCCCTCAACGAGGCCGTTGCCGACGCCATCGCCGAGGCCGAGAACGTCATCGCCTCCATCGTTGCCGTCGATGGGCCGCACACCTTCGAGAACACCATTCGCCCCATCGACAGCCTGACGGCTGCGCTGCAAGACGCATACGGGCGCGGGCCATTTCTCGGCAACGTCCACCCGAACGAAGAAGTCCGTGAGATGGCCCGCGAGACAGAGGAAAGGCTCGAGAAATGGCAGGTCGAGCTCAGTTTCCGGCCTGATCTCTACGCAGCGGTCAAGAACTTCTCAGAAACCGAGGAAGCCTCCCGCCTGGAAGGCGAAGCACAACGCCTGCTTGCCTTCCTGCTACGCGACTTCCGTCGAGCCGGCCATGGGCTCTCTGCCGCCGGTCGGGCCGAGGTCCAGCGCCTCCGCGACCGCCTCGTTGAACTAGAGGTCGCCTTCCAGCGCAACATCGCCGAGTACGAGGACTATCTGCCTGTCACCCGTGAGGATCTAGTGGGTCTGCCCGACGACTACGTCGACCGGTTGGAGAAGGGCGCCGACGGCCGCCTTCGAGTGGGCATGGCGTACCCACACTTCATCCCCTTCATGGAGCAAGCCGACCGGCGCGACCTGCGAGAGGCACTGTCCTTCAAGTTCGGCAGCCGGGCGGTGGATGCCAATCGTCCGGTCCTCAAAGAGGCAGTTGAAACCAGGGAACGCATTGCGCAACTCTTCGGTCTGGATTCGTGGGCCCACTATCAGATGGAAGAAAGGATGGCAAAAGACCCCGCAGCCGTCGATGCTTTCTATGCTGACCTGATTCCGTCGCTCTCAAAGGAGGGAACAGCCGAGATCGCCGTGATGGCCGAGATGCTCGCCGCCGACACCGGCGCTCATGACCTCCGGGCATGGGACTGGCGGTACTATGACACACAGCTTCGCAAGCGAGACTTCGGCGTCGACACCAATGAAGTCGCCGAGTACTTCCAGCTCGAAGACGTCATTTCGGGGATGTTCGACCTCACCGCCGAGGTCTTCGGCCTCGCCTACCAGCCGGTGGCCGATACCCGGGCTTGGCATGAAGATGTGTTGCTCTATCAGATACTCGACCGGGCCGGCGGCGAGCACCTGGCGTTCTTCTACGCCGATCTCTTCCCCCGGGACGGCAAGTACAGTCACGCGGCGGCCTTCCCTCTGCACCCCGGTCACCGGGGAGCGGACGGCCCCTTTCGCCGCCCAATCTCAGCCATCGTGGCCAATCTGACGAAACCGACGGCAGACAAACCGTCCCTGTTGCAGCACACGGAAGTCGAGACACTCTTTCATGAGTTTGGTCACATCCTCCACATGTCCCTCACCAGGGCGGAGTACACACGGTTCTCAGGGGCGAACACTGAATGGGATTTCGTCGAGGCACCCAGCCAGATCATGGAGGAATGGTGCTGGCGACCCGAGGTGCTCCAGACATTCGCGCGCCACTATCGGACGGGCGAACCCATCCCCGAGGAACTGGTTGGCGATCTGGTGAAGGCACGTCATCTGAATGTGGCACTGCACACCTTGCGGCAGATCTCGTTGGGGGTATTCGACATGGGCCTGCACGGACCCGGGGATCACAGCGACCTGGACCTCATACGCGAGCGGGCCGAGTCGGTCGGATTACTCCCGCCCCACGAGGGCACCTATTTTCCTGCCAGTTTCGGCCATTTGCTCGGAGGATACGACGCCGGGTACTACGGATACTTGTGGTCTAAGGTGTTTGGACTGGACATGTTCAACAGATTCGAGGAGGAAGGCGTGACTAGCCCGCACCTTGGGCTCAGGTATCGCAGAGAGGTCCTCGAGCCCGGCGGGTCGCTCGACGGCGATCAGTTGCTCCGCAACTTCTTGGGCCGTGAGCCTTCCAACCAGGCTTTCCTAAAGCACATGGGCATTGCGTAGGGCTGCCAGCCTCACGCCGATCTTTCGAGTTCGTTAACCTCGTCGTAACTGCCACGAAACCTTCATGTGGCATCGTGTCCCCAACGAACACCTTGCAAAACGGTCTCGCCATTTATAACATCTATATAGTGGAAACTCGGGCAGGGCCCGAGTTTCAGTCCCACCCCCGGACCCTCCAGGTCTCGGACCGGGAACAAACGGTCGACCAAAGACGTTGAACCCATCTCAAGACAAGCACTGAGGAGGCCATCCCATGGCTGACACACTCAAAGGAAACAGGCTCCGCGGCGGTGTACGGCCGTCCCGCAAGTTCGGTGAGGGCCGAATCTGCGCGGACAAGAGCTGCGACACCTTGTTGTCTCAATACAACCGACGCGAGTACTGTTTCGCTCACGCTCCCGTTCGGTTTCCTCGGGTGCGCGGCCGGGTCGTGGCCGAAGGCACCTGAACCGAACACCCGACTACCGGCGCCAACCTTAGGCCCCCTCCACGAAGCTTGGCGCCAACCAGAGGCCCCGGACACCCTCCTCCGGGGTCTCGCCCTTTCTGGAAACCACCCCATCCCACCCCCGGTGGGGTGTTACCATCCATTCCCCGTGCAAGAGCAACACAAGCAAGCGGCCCTCAACCGGCTCAAGACTGTACGCGGCCACCTCGAAGGCGTCCTCGGGATGGTCGACGACGAGCGCTACTGCCCGGACATCATGAAACAGGTTTCCGCTCTGCAGGCGTCTCTGGAGCGGGTCAATCGCATCCTCCTCCAGAACCATCTGGAGACCTGCGTCAACGAAGCGGTCGCACAAGGACGGACTGCCGAGATTGTCGATGAACTCATGGAAACGATGAAATACACGGCGACGGTCACAGGACCGGCCGCCCTAAGGGAGGACATGTGACCACGCACAGCATTTCCGTGCCGGATATTTCGTGCAACCACTGCAAGATGTCGATTGAAGGAGCCGTGGGCGCCCTCAGCGGGGTCGACAAGGTCGAGGTTCATATCGAACCGCGGACGGTTGACGTCGACTACGACGAAACGTCCGTTTCCCTCGACGCTATCTATGCAGCCATCGAGGAGCAGGGCTACGAAGTAGCCACCGCCTGACGCACTGATGGCTGAACTGCTCACCGCCAAGCGAGCCGACGACGGCAGCCTCATCTTCGATGTGGAAGGGATGACCTGCGCTTCGTGCGCCGTCCGGGTCGAGCGTGTCCTGAACAAACAGGAAGGTGTCAAGTCGGCCGTGGTCAACTTCGCCGGATCAGAAGCGCGGGTCCTTGGACACCCCGATCTCGATCTCAATCGCCTCACCGACGCGGTCGGAAAGATCGGCTACCAGATCCACCTCGTTGACGAAGAGGAGGAACGCACGAGCGTCGTCGAACGGTACGGCGAAGAAGTGCGGTTTCAGTGGCGGAACTTCCTGGCCGCAGCCCTCCTCACATTGCCGGTCATCATCCTCGCCATGACCGGGTCGGACGCCCGGTCGAGTCTCATCGTCCAATGGATCCTCGTGACTCCGGTCGAGTTCATATTCGGGTGGCAATTCCACCAGGCCGCCCTCAAGCGTCTCCGCTCATTCGGGGCGAACATGGATACCTTGGTTTCGATCGGGACCCTGGCAGCATACGGCTACTCAGTTTGGGCCTTCTTCAACTCCCAACCGGCGTTCTTCGAGACGGCCGGTGCCATCATCACGCTGATCTTGTTGGGCCGTTTCTTCGAGGCACGCGCCAAGGGGCGGGCCTCGGCGGCCATCACCAAGCTGCTGGAGTTGGGGGCCAAGCAGGCGCGGGTTGTCCGCAACGGCGAGTCCATGATGATCCCGATCGAGGAAGTCCGGGTCGGCGACGCCATGCTGGTCAAACCGGGTGAAAAGATACCGACGGATGGAACCATCGAAGATGGGCGCTCGTCGCTCGATGAGAGCATGCTGACGGGCGAGTCGGTCCCCGTCGACAAGGGGCCTGGGGACACCGTATACGGAGCCACGGTCAACCAGCAAGGGCTGCTGACCATCCGGGCCGGCCGGGTGGGCTCTGACACGGCTCTGGCCCAGATCGTGCATCTGGTCGAAGAAGCGCAAGCGTCCAAGGCGCCGGTCCAGAAGCTGGCGGACCGCATCTCGGGCGTATTCGTCCCGATCGTGATGTTGATTGCCCTGGTGACCTTTGGTTCATGGTTTTTGATCACCGGCGACGGGGCCCGAGCCCTGATTCCGGCCGTTGCCGTGCTCATCATCGCTTGTCCATGTGCGCTGGGATTGGCGACCCCGACGGCCATCATGGTGGGAAGCGGGCGCGGCGCCGAATTGGGCGTGATCTTCAAAGGTGCCCAGATATTCGAGCGTTCGCGCGGCATCGAGACCATCCTGTTCGACAAGACCGGGACCCTCACAAGGGGCATGATGAGCCTCTCCGACATCCGGACCGAGGAGGATGAGCGGCGCTTCCTCTATCTGGCCGGCACCGTCGAAGCAGCCAGCGAGCATCCCGTCGCCCGGGCCGTTGCGCTGGGAGCGGAGGAACGGGACATCGTATTGGGTACAACCGTCGACTTCGAGAACTT
>DATEVB010000184.1:0-15420 GCA_035282865.1 Acidimicrobiia bacterium
GACGCTCACCGGGGAGATGACGCTCGACGATGCAGCCGCGGCGATGGCCGATGTGGCGGTGAGAACCGCCAATGGCCGTCTCACCGCCGCCGAGGCGCTCGGCCACCGGGAGTTCGTCCTCACCCGATTGCATCGGACCGCCTGAGCAAGGGGCGGCACTTGAGATCTCCAGCCAGACCGGGGTGATGCCCACCAGGACCGGGAGGGTGTCCCGGGACCGGGGCGTCGATGAAGGTGCGCCGGGAGACCGGCGCCGGGGCGAACCCGCGCGCGAGCGAGAGCCCGGAGAGGATTCCTACCTCTCAGCTCGCCATGAGCGGCGCGTGGTCACGTGGCGAGATTCTCGGCCAGCCATCGGAAGGAGGCCGGGCCCCATTCGCCGATGTGCTTGAAAGCGCAATGCCCGTCGTCGGCGTAGACCCTGGCCCGGCGACCGGTGGCCGGTCCGTTCTCCAGCATGAAGTAGATGTTGCCGATCGGCGCGAGATGATCGAGCTTGCCGTTGATCATCAAGACGGGTTGGGTGATCCGGTCGACCAACCTCAGTTCCGAGAGCGCCCACCGCTCGAAGATCGCCTCCTCTTTCTCCCGGGACCAGGTCGGGAAGGAGGGCGGACCATCGGAGGCACCGAACTTCCATGTCGAACGTTGATTGCGGGCGGCGACGAAGTCGTCCATCTCGTCGGCGGTCATGCGGTAGCCGAAGGGGTGGCCGGCACTGGCCACCACGGCCCCGACCTTCTCTGGTGCCGTTCCCGCCAGTTGGAGCACGGAGTATCCGCCCCGGCTGATACCGAAGGCTCCGACGCGATTGGCGTCGACTTCCGTTCTTCCGGCCAGGTAGTCGATGGCCGCCACCCAGGCCGAAACCGATTCGGGTGCCCACGGAAACGGGTTCTCACCGGTGCCGGGACCGTCCATGACCAGAGACGCCATTCCGTTGTCGAGGCAATACTCCTGGGCCCATCCTCGGTCCTCCTTGAAGACGTCGGCTCCGCACATGATGAGCACGGCCGCTACCGGCGCCTTCGAAGCGGGTGCTCGAAAATGGGCACGGATGGTCTTGTCCTCATAGGGGAATTCGACCACCTCGAGCGGCGGGGACAGGTGAGCGCACGCCTTGCGATAGGCGCGGGCACAGTCCTCGCTGACAGATCGCTTCAGCTCGGTGATCTCGCCGGGGAAGCGACCGATGGCGTAGTACGTCTTGGCTTGGAGATAGGCCAGCCGGGACCCGGCGAAATCCTCTGCCGCTTCGAGCCGGTCGCCCTTCTCCTCGTGCCGGCTTCCAGCCTCCTGCCATGCAGGGACCCACTGATCCTCGGTCGTGCCCTCGAGCTTGGCCACAATGGCCCCCAACTCTTCGATGTCGTCGATCATGGAGAACCAGCGGCGATAGAACCCACCGTGCTGGACGACGAAGGGGTCTTCATTGGGAGCGAATCCGAGCGTGGTAGTCATGACCGTCCTCATCCTCGACGACGTTCGCTAGCGTAGTCCCGGAATCGATTGCAGAGCCGATAGGGAGCCCGGGCAGATGATGACGCTGGAGCCGCTCGACACGACCGATCTTGGCGATAAGTACGAAGACTGGGTGCGCTTCATCGCCAGAACTCACCACGCTGCCAACCCGCGGACGAACCAGGTCGCCCCGTTCACGCCGCTCTCCAAACCGCTGTCGGACTCCAGGGTGGCCCTGCTCACGACGGCGGGCGCGCACCTCGACGACCAGGCGCCCTTCCAGGTGGCGACCGTGGCGGGTGATCACACCTACCGGCTCATCCCCGACGATGTGGAACTGGGCCGTCTCCGTTTCACCCACACCCACTACGACACCAGCTCGGCCGAGCAGGACCCGAATGTGGTCATCCCGCTCGATCGCCTCCACGAGCTGGTCGAGCGGGGCCGGGTGGGCTCGGCAAGCCCGGTCCACGTCGGCATGATGGGGTTCAACCCGGATCCGACCGGCGTGGCCGACGAGCTGGCCCCGGCCGTTGCCGGGGTGCTGCTCGAGGCGCAGGTCGACGTCGCCATTCTGGTCCCCGGCTGACCTATGTGTCACCGGTCGGTCGGACTGGTCCAGGGAGAGATCGAACGGGCCGGGATCCCGACGGTGAGCCTCTCGGTCCGACCCGAAGTCACCTACGGGATGAATGTGCCGCGGGCCGCCTATCTCCGGTTTCCGCACGGTAACCCGCTGGGCGAGCCGGACCGGCCCGAGCAGCATCATGTGATCCTCGAAGCGCTCCTCCGGCTTCTGGAGACAGCAACCGGTGCTCCTACGCTTGTTGAGCTGCCGGTCCGCTGGAAACGATGGGAGCCATGGCTGTGAGACCTCACGAGCAGATCGCCGAGAAGGCGAAGGAGATGGAAGACGCCATCTACATGGCGCTGAGCTCGATCGACGCCTATCTCGGAAGGCTGTCGGAGTTGATCGCCGAACAGGAGGCGTCGGGTGAGCCGAACGAGATGTTGGTCAAGCGGATGAGACAGTTCACACAACGGGGCGAGACGATGGTCAAGATCATCGAGGATCAAGTGCTCGCCGAGCTCATGTTCTGCCTCGACCGGCTCTTCTCGGTGAAGTTGGCTGAAGAGGGGACGTTCATCTGACTACGCTGAGGCGACGGTTCGCTGAGCGGGCCGACCTGTGGGCGGTGTCGGGCTCCACCGTCATCGTGATGCTCGGCCAGGGCATCATCGCCCCGGTCCTCCCGCTGTACGCAGCCGACTTCGGCGTGAGCCTCACGATGATCGGGGTGGTTCTCTCGGCATTCGCCCTGGCGCGTATGGTGCTGAACACGCCACTCGGTCTGGTGGCCGACCGGAAAGGCCGCCGGCCACTCCTCGTCGGTGGCCCCATCGTGCTGGCCATCGGGATGGCGGGCTCAGGATTCGCTCCCAACGTCGGAGTGCTCATCGGGTGGCGTTTCGTGTCCGGCGTCGGTTCTGCCATGTACATGACCGGGGCGATGATCTACCTGGCCGACATCGCGGGCCCCGAACAGCGCGCCCGGTATCTGGGCATCAACCAGGCCGCGGTGCAACTGGGGGTTTCGATCGGCCCGGCGATCGGCGGTCTGATCAGCGAGGCGTTCGGGCTTCGATCACCGTTCTATTTCGTGGCGGGCTCGGCGGCGCTGGCCGGCCTCTATGCCTGGTTTCGTCTGGCCGAAACCCGACCGGAGCGCCCCCCGCAGACCGACAGAGGGTATAGGCGTGGCGCGGGGAGGTCGCTGCTTCGCTCGCCGGGTTTCGTCCCGGTGAGTCTCGTGGCACTGGCGGTCTTTTTGACGAGGGGGACGGCCCGGGGGAGCCTCGTCCCGCTCATGGGCTGGGAGGTCTTCGGCATGAGCCCAGGAAAGCTGGGATTGTTGTTGTCGGCGATGTCGGCGGTCAACTTGGCGCTGCTCCTGCCTGCGGCCTGGATCGCCGACCGCTTCGGGCGTCGGATTGCCATCATTCCGAGCCTGGTAGGAACTGCGGTCGCCCTAGTGCTGTTCGGGTTGGCCGACTCGCTTCCGCCCTTCCTGGTGGCGGCGGGTGTGTTGGCGCTGGCCTCCTCGGGGTCCGGTCCCGCCCCGGCGGCGTTCGCCGCCGACACCGCTCCCGACGATATGCGCGGGTTGGCGTTCGGAATCTATCGGACGGCCGCGGATTTCGGATTGTTGATCGGACCGCCCTTGTTGGGAGCCATTGCCGACGCCGCCGGGTTCGGTCCCGCCTTCTACGCAAATGCCGGTCTTGTGGCCGGGGTGGCGCTGGTGTTCGCTATCTGGGGCCGGGCCGCGCCCCGTAGCCCGGCCCCGGGTGACAGCGGCCTTCGTGAAAGCCGGGAAGGACAAGTGTCAGCCGGCTGAAGCCAGACGCATGCGGCCGGCAAGATCCGTTTCCGGCTCGAGCACGTAGACGCCGCCGTTCACCCGGTCGGTGACATAGACGAGCTGGTCCTCGGCCACCCACACGTCGTTGATCTGACAGGCCGGCTGGTCGGCGGGACACTCGGGGATCCAGTGTGCGATCTCGATCGGGTTGCGAATGTCAACGAGGTCGTATACACGGAGCCCACCGTTGAAGTACGTGGCGAAGAGCACCTCTTCGCTCCGGTAGCTGTTGGGGCGGTTCTCGTGGAGGTTGTGCGCCCCGAACCGCAGGCCACGCTCGCAGAAGTCGCCTTCCGGAGGGGGGCAGATGGCGATCACTTCCGGGGCTGTCTCGTCTGAGATGTCGACCACCCGCACCAAGTGGGGAGGCCCTTCGCAGTCGTCTTTCACCGCCTCGTCGGTCGCCACGAGCACGTTCTTGGAGGGCAAAGGGAGACAGGTGTGGGTGTTTCCGCCCACCTCCCATCCGAGATGAGAGATCACCCGAATGTCGGAGAAGTCGGAGATATCGAGGATTACCATCCCGGAGTCCCAGAACCCGAGATAGGCGCGATCACCGTGAACCATGCCGTGGTGCACCGAGCGTTCCTCATGCTCGGGCCAGTCGGGGGTCTCGCCAGGCCCCATCCCCGGCCACCACCAACGCCCCGCCTCGGTGGGATTCGACGGATCGGACACGTCGATGATCGTCCAGATCCTCTCGGAGAATCCTTCTGGAGTAGCCGACGCGTAGGCATACCGCCCACCCTCGTAGACGATGCGATGCACGCCTTTCCCGGTGCTGTGCCAGAATCCGACCTCCACCGGATCGAAGGGATCGGTCAGGTCGAACACCGCCAGCCCCACCCGGTCGGGCGAACCACCCCGGAAAGCCTCGCAGTTGGTGAGCAGCAGACCGTCGGCCACCTGGACCTTGTGGTTGTGTCCTCCCTGCGGGGCCCGCCATTGGGTGACCAGTCGCGGCTCACTCGGATCCGATACGTCGAGCACGCTGGTCCCCATGCCGCTCGGGCCGAAGTGGCCAACGTAGAGCGCGTCGCCCGAGCGCATCAGCTGCATGCCATCGCCGAAGCCTCCTAGGTCCGAATGGCCTATCTGTCGAAAACCCAGGATGTCTTCTTGGTGCATGTAGTCCTCCTTAGCTCATCGCTAGCGTTGAGGTCATGTCAGAAGCACTCTATCCGCGGTTTTCCGCCGACGAATACGATCGCCGATTCCGTAAATTACGGGCGGCCATGGAGGGGCACGGGCTGGATGCGCTGGTCGTCTTCGGCTGGTCGGCATTGGGACGGGCGTTGCAGGCGGACGTCCACTATCTGGCTACCTACCTCGGGATGCGCGACAACTACGTCGTCTTTCCCCTAGAGGGGGAGCCGGTACTTTTCGTTCAGAGCTACAACCACGTTCCCAACGCGGCCGAGGTGTCCAATCTCGACGACGTCCGCTGGGGTGGGACGGACTCGGGCCGAACCCTCGGAGAGGAGCTGGTGCAGCGCGGGACCCGCTCCGTCGGTGTAGTCGGCATGATGCCCTACCAGCATCATGAGCGGATGAGCGCCGTGGCGGAGGGAGTTTCCTTTCGGGACGTCACGTCGATCTACCGCCGGATCAGGCTCGGGAAGAGCGCCGAGGAGCTCGAGTGGCTGAGGCTGGGAGCAGCCCACACCGACGCCGCTCTCGAGGCGCTGGCTCTCCAGCTTCGGCCGGGGATCCGGGAGTACGAACTCGCTGAAGTGATCGAGCACGCCTATCTGTCCAAGGGCGGCCTCACGACCTTCTATTACCTGGCATCTACCCCCATGTCGAGCCCCGACCGCTGCGTTCCTGCTCAGGTCCTTTCGTCGCGGATTCTGGAGCCAGGAGACGTCGTGTCCTGTGAGATCTCCGTCTCGCACGGAGGGTACGCCGGTCAGGGTTTGCGGACGTTCACCGTTGCCGCCGACCCGACTCCAATGATCGCCGACCTCCATCGCGTGGCTGAGGAGGTGTACTGGGCGGTCCGGGGGGCCATCCGACCCGGTGCTACCCACGAGGACGTTTGGGCGGCATCGGACCTGATCGACGACTCCGGATATGCCATTCGAGACGGTCTCGTGCACGGCTTCGGAATCGGGCTTCTCCCGCCGAGCATCAGAACCAGGCAGACCGCACACCACGACGCCCCGTGGGTATTCGAGGAGGGCCAGACGATCGTGATCCAGCCGAACGTCGTGAGCCTCGACGAAACCGCCGGCGTTCAGACCGGAGACCTGTGCGTAGTCACGGCGAACGGTTGCGAGTCGCTCCACAGATTACCCCTCGATCTGATTCGGACCGGATGACGAGTCAGTCGCTCGGAGTGGGCCCTGAGTGAACCACGGCCGGTTCGCCGGCAGCCTCTATCGCCGCTTGCAGCTGACCCTGGCTGGAGCCGAGGGTCCTCAGCCATCGCTGTCCGCCGAAAGTGAACCCGATCCAGTAGCCGAGTTCGACGAGCTCCGGCTCAGTGAACTCCGCCAGGAGCTCTTCCCACAGGGTGTCGTCGGCGAGGGAGGGATCCCACATGATGGCGTCGGTGTACCGGAGGGCCAGTTTCTGTCGTGGTGTGTAGTCGGGGGAGGTTTGGTAGTTGAACAGGGCATCGAGTTGGCTTTGGTCGGCACGCATCTCCCTCGCCACACCCTGGTTGGAGCAGTAGGTGCAGTCGCCCGTCAAGGCGATGTAGGCGCGTAGCAACTCCTTCAACTCGAATTCGAGGAAGCCCTCGTGGTAGACCCAGCGCCGGGTCATCGTGAACGACCGCATGACCCCGGGAGCATGGGCCCGAATTGCCTGGAATTCAGGCCCGGGCTTGCCTGCGGCGATCGCTTGCTCGAGCCACTGGCGGGATTCCGACTCTTCGATCTGCGATGGCATTCGGAACGAGATACGCGCCATGGTGTTTCCTCTCGACTTCTCTTCCAATCGATTGTAGGCAACCGGCGGGAGCTTCGACCGCACCGCGAACGTGGTCGAAGACGCCGAGGCGCGTTGCCCAATGTCACCGGGATCAAGCACGCCGGCTTGCCGGTCGGGAGGCGGTGGTTGGGAAGCCGGCCGGTCGCAGAGACCGACCCGGCCCCCGGACGTCAGTGGCGGTGGACGAAGTCGGCGACCACCCGGTGAAACCCACCGGGATCCTCTTTATAGATGAGGTGTCCACCCGTCAGGACGGTGAGAAATGCTCCCGGAATGGCGGCCGCCAGCTCCTCGGAGAAGTAGGGCGGAGTGCAGACGTCGTCGGAGCCCACCAGCACCATGGCCGGGACATCGATCGCTCCCAAACGGTCGAGCTGGTCGTGGGCGAGGATCATGTCGATGCGGGCGCTCATCGTGGCGGGGTCGGTGGAGGACGCCTGGCGGCACCAGGCATCTACCCGCTCGTAGTGGTCCCGGAAATAGCGCGGCGAGAACAGGAAGAGTGCCGACGCTTGAGCGTAGGCGTCACTCCCTTGGCGCAGGAGCACATCTTTGCGGACCGCGAACTGGTGACGGAAAAAGTCGTCCGCCCGCGCCCAGGATGACACCAAAACTATTGAACGGACCACCTCGCGGTGGTCGAGGGCCATCACCTGTGCGATGGCGCCTCCGGTTGATGAGCCGACCACGTGGACCGGTCCGCACCGGATCGATCGGACCATGTCGGCCAAGGCGGCGGCGTGCCCCTCGATGGTCCATTTCCCGACGGGAGGAGCTGAGGCGCCGGTTCCGGGATGGTCCGGAACGATGGTGGTGAACTCGGAGGCGAACCGATCCATCTGATCGCCCCATCCTCGCCCCACACCCGACAACCCGGCGAGCAACATGACCGGGTCTCCGTTTCCGTGGATCTCGTGATGGACGCCAACGATGTTCGCCACCGTGCTCCCTGGATGTGTGGCCGCAGGCTACTCGACCATCGGCACCGAGGGTGACTCACCAACCAGCCGTGATCAGTGCCCGACCCCATAGGCCCGGCTGCCGGCTCGTAGAGGAGCCCGTCCGGGGGAATTCATGGGGAAGTCGATCGCCACCGTCGGTGTCATCGTTTGGCCGCCCTCGCCGGTCACACGAACAGGTCCACGATCCAGATGATCACGGCAATCAGGGCGGCCAGGGCGAGGATGGCGGGGACGAGGCGCCGAATGTTCAGCATCGCAACCGGCGCTCCAAGGCCGGTTAGTGCTGCCACTACCCGGCGTGCCTGCTCGAGCTGCGGTTCGGCGACTCTGACGATCGAGGGATGTGGCCCGAGCCGTCCCGGCCCCCTGATCTCTTCGAACTCGGCGGCGATGCCCCGGCGGGCTAGTTCGCTGGTCAAGACTTCCGCTTGCAGACGGCTACGGACTGTGGCCACGACGACACTGCGGGGTGTGTCCATGGTATCTCTTACCAGGGGGCGGGGGGCGTCATGGCCCGAGCTTGGTCTGAATGGGACGGGGGTGCTTCACAGGCCGTCGGAAGTCTCGATTCTCAGGCATCAACCCGAGTCCCGCCCCACACGTCGACCTGATCAGGAGGGCGGCGAAGCCCTGTTCGATACAGCCCCATCCCATGCCGTCGGTGACGATCCGGTGCACCAACGCCGCCGTGGGAAGGGGGACGTCGAGCCGGCGACAGCCGGTAGACCCAATTCGAAGTCTTTGCGAAGCAGGTCCCGGGTGTACGTTGGGGTGTTGTCCAGGCTCACGTAAGCAGGCAAACACGGCCTCTACGATATCAAGCGGTGACCGTTGGCGCCCGCCAGGAGTTGCGTCGTACTTGGAGTTGAATTCGCCCCTCCGACCTCAAGGGACCCCGGGTTGTTAGCCCGAAGCTTGTAGTTTCCGGTGTTGCCGGCGCGCCTGTCTCTTCCGACATCTACCGAGACGACGTCGGCCGGCACATTCGGCCCCCAAACCTGGATTGGTTGCCCGGCGCGACTCCTAGCATGAGCGCGAGGCGATCTGTGCATCACCTGAGGTGTGGCATGCGTTCGTATTGTGCGATCCGGCTCGCGCCGGTGCCCCATCGTCTGGCATGACCATGGCCACCTCGTCGACGGAAGCCGTCATCGAACAGCAGCCACCCGAGGCCGTTTACGTCCGGATGGAGTCGCGGCGGTCGGGACTCACCACCTCCGAAGCCGCCGGGCGTCTCGACCGCTTCGGTCCCAACACCATCACCAAGGCCAAACGAGTCCCTTTGGTGCATCGCCTGACTTCTCACTTCACGCATCTCATGGCCATCCTGCTGTGGGTAGGCGGCGGGGTGGGTTTTGCTGCCGGCCTGGCCGAACTGGGAATCGCGATTTGGCTGGTCAACGTCATCAACGGGATCTTCAGCTTCTGGCAGGAATTCCGCGCCGAGAAGGCCACCGAAGCCCTGCGCCGTCTGCTGCCGGTCCAAGCGCGAGTGTTGCGCGACGGTGCCGCGGCGCTCATTCCGGCCGATCAACTGGTACCGGGCGACCTCCTGCTGCTGGAGGAGGGGGATCTCATCTCCGCGGACGGGCGGGTGGTCGAGCATTCCGAACTTCGGGTCAATCAGTCGACCCTGACCGGCGAAGCGAATCCGGTGCGCAAGACCGCAGATCCTGTGGATGCCACCCCCGTCAACCCGGCCGAGGTGCCAAATCTCGTGTTTGCCGGTACCACGGTCACGGCCGGAAGGGGAAAAGCGGTTGCCATCGCGACCGGAATGCGCACTGAGTTCGGGAAGATCGCGTCGCTTACCCAGGAAATGGGGGTCGAGCAGAGCCCCCTTCAGAAGGAGCTGGCCCGGCTCAGCTACGTGGTGAGTGTGGTGGCCGTGGGCGTCGGGATCGTTTGTTTCGTGGTTGCGCTGGTCCTGGGTGCCATGGATCTGGGTCGCGGGTTCGTGTTTGCGCTCGGGATGATCGTCGCCTTCGTTCCCGAGGGATTGCTGCCAACGGTGACGCTTGCTCTGGCGATGGGCACCCAGCGGATGGCCAAACGGAACGCGCTGGTCAAGCGGCTATCGGCGGTGGAGACTTTGGGTTCGACCAGCGTCATCTGCACGGACAAGACCGGCACTCTGACCAAGAACGAGATGACGGTTCGGGAGGTGGTACTCCCCGGTGGGCGCTACGAATTGACCGGTGCAGGCTACTCGTCGGCGGGGGAGGTACGGGATGCTGCCGGCAATCCGTGGGTGGCCGTCGCCGACGACCTGTGGGGGTTGCTCCGTACCGCCGGATTGAACTGCAACGCCCGGGTGATGGAAGGCGACAACGGGCAGGTGACCGTGATCGGTGATCCGACCGAGGCCGCCATCGAAGTGGCATGTCGAAAAGCGGGACTGGACCTGGCCGCGGAGGCGGCGGGGTGCCGGCGGATCGCCGAGGTGGCTTTCGACTCGGTACGCAAGAGAGCCAGCACGATCCATGAGACTGAGGGCGGAGAGGTGCTGTTCACCAAGGGCGCTCCCCGGGAGCTGCTGGCCCGATGTTCGTATGTCCGCACCAATCGGGCCGATGCTGCATTGGACGGCGAGACGCGGGGCCGCCTTGAAGTAGCCAACGATGAGATGAGCCGGCGCGGACTGCGAGTGCTTGCCGTGACGCTCCGAGCTCTTCCCGCGGGAGCATCCTCAACACCCGGGGAAGTGCTCGAGCAGGAGCTGACGTTTCTCGGCTTGATCGGGATGATGGATCCCCCCCGACCCGAGGTCGAGACCGCGGTGGCGACCTGCCGCCGGGCCGGCATCCGGGTCGTGATGATCACCGGAGATTACGGCTTGACGGGGGAGTCGATCGCTCGCCGGGTTGGCATGATCAGCGGAGTGGGGATCCGAATCATCAACGGCGCCGAGCTCGAGTCGATGACCGACCAAGCTCTCGATGCAGCGTTAGGGGAGGAGGTGCTGTTCGCTCGGGCGACCCCCGCGCACAAACTGAGGGTCGTTGCTGCGTTGCAGAGACTGGGCAATGTTGTGGCGGTGACCGGCGACGGTGTCAATGATGCTCCGGCTCTGAAGAAGGCCGACATCGGGGTGGCGATGGGTTTGACCGGCACGGATGTCGCTCGCGAGGCGGCCGACATGATCCTGCTCGACGACAACTTCGCTTCGATCGTCAATGCGGTGGAAGAGGGGAGGGCCGTCTACGCCAACATCAGGCGGTTCACCTCGTACATCTTCACCAGCAACACCCCCGAAGCGGTTCCGTTCCTCTTCTTTGCCTTCAGCGCCGGCCGGGTTCCTCTCGCCCTCGATGTGATGGCCATCCTCGCCATCGACCTCGGGACCGATCTGGTTCCGGCGCTGGCCCTCGGGGCGGAGAAGCCCGAGCCGGGGGTCATGGACCGCCCACCGCGGCGAGGGTCGGAGCACATCGTCACCCCGCGCCTGCTCGCCCGGGCCTACTTGTGGTTGGGGCCGTTGCAGAGCGCCGCGGTCATGGGTGTATTTTTCCTGATGTATTGGACGAACGGCTATCAGGGGCAGTTTCTCGACCTGCCGGCCGGGGGCGAGCTGCACCGTTCTGGAATCGCCATCGCTCTGGCCGCGGTGGTGGCTACTCAGATCGGCAACCTGTTTGCCCAGCGCACCGAGCGCAACTCGATCCTGCAGGTGGGGTTCTTCTCGAATCGCCTCGTGTGGGTGGGCATCGCTTCGGAGCTGGCGGTCATCGCCCTCATCGTGTACGTACCGTTCCTCCAGCATTTGATAGGCACCGGTCCCTTCCCACCCGGCGATTGGTTGTGGCTGCTGCCGCTAGTTCCGTTGCTCCTGATCGCCGACGAGTTACGCAAGTGGTTGGTCCGGAGGGGAGAGAGGAGATCATAATGAGGTATCTGGTTGTCGGCTGTGGGCGAATGGGTGCCGGACTCGCCAGAGCTCTCCACGCCGCCCACCACTCGGTCACGGTTGTGGATACCGATGCAGCAGCCTTCGCCCGGCTGGGTGCGGCGTTCACCGGTGAGCAGGTCGTAGGTGTGGCCTTCGATCGACACGTGCTCGAACGGGCCGGCATTCGCTCAACCGACGGGCTGGCTGCGGTGACCGGCAACGACGAGGCAAACGCGGTCACCGCCAGGTTGGCGAGCCGGGTATTCCACGTTCCGAGGGTCGTGGCGCGGCTCTACGATCCGCTCCAGGCTCATATCTACCGCCGTTTGGGGCTACAGGTGGTCGCACCTGTCGACTGGGGCGTTCAGCGCCTGGTCGAGCTGCTGACCTTTGGCGGCGTGGTGGTAACCACCAGCCTCGGCACCGGCCAGGTGGATCTGGTGGAGGCTGAGCTGCCGACATTGTTGGAAGGCCGCCGTGCCAACGAGGTCACCGTGCCGGGCGAGATACTGCCGGTGGCGATCTCTCGAGGAGGCCGGACGTTCATTCCTACTCTGGCCACCGTTCTCGAATCGGGCGACATCCTCCACCTGGCGGTGGTCGGACCGTCGCGCGGCCGGCTGGCGTCGTTGCTCGGTGAGCGCTGAGAGGAGGAGGGCATGCGGAATGTACTGATAGTTGGGGGAGGCCGGATCGGTTCCTATCTGACCGGGCTGCTCCTCGAAGGGGGCCATGAGGTCACCTTGGTGGAGCTGGATGGAGCCTGTATCGAGCGGCTGCGCAGGACACTTCCCGACGAGGTGCTCGTGCATGGGAGCGGCACCGACCCCGAAGTGCTGGAGCGTTCCTCAGTCCACCGAGCCGACACCATCGTTGCGGTCACCAACCGGGATGAAACCAACCTGGTGGTGACCAGCCTGGCCAAGTTCGCGTTTGGTGTGCCGCGTACCATCGGACGGGTCAACAACCCCCACAACGCCTGGATGTACACGGCCGAGATGGGGGTGGACGTTGCACTCAACCAGGCCGACATCATCGCCCACCTCGTCGCCGAGGAGATGTCCCTGGGGGAGATGACGACGTTACTGAAGCTTCGGCGAGGTCAGTTTGCCCTGGTGGAGGAGCAGATCCCGTCCGGTTCGGCCGTGGCCGGAAAGCGGATTGACGAGATTCCCCTACCCGACGACTGCGTGGTGGTGGGGATCGTGCGCGGCGATGCCTTGTTGAGCCCGAGTGGCGCGATGCACATCGAGCCAGGAGATGAGGTGCTGGCCGTCGTGCGAACCGATCAGCAAGGGCGATTGGCCCGCCTGCTGGGACGGCCGTAAACCCGCATTCTGGTCCTGGCGCCTATGTCCGGGCTCGTTGCCATCTGGATGTCGGGCCAGCAGGAAGTGCCCATCGAGCTACATGTTCTGAAGCCAGTGCCCGTCAGGATGTCGAGTGGCCGCCAGATAGGCGAGTCCATCGGCCAGGCTACTGATTGGCGAATTCGCGCCGGCACCTGGACTCGGCGACACTCCCGATCCCGGTCTATCGGTAGCTGCTTTCAGAACCGCCGCCGCCCCCCGCCTAACCTGATGATGACATTACGAGCGCGTCGACCGCCCGGCTGATTGCCGCCAAGTCACAGACTCGCGCGACTATGGGAAGCAGAACACGACCGAAGGAGATATTTCCGTGGATCGCAGGAGTGTTGGAGTGCGGGACAACACGGGTAGCATTGCCAGGGACCATCTAGCCAACGAGCGCACGTTCCTAGCCTGGGTTCGTACCGCGCTGGCGGTGATCGGACTGGGGGTTCTGCTCGGCACGCTCGTGGAGACCGAGGGGCCGCGCGCCGAGATCATCGGGCTGGCGATGGTCGGCTTCGGAGCTGCGATGCTCCTCTATTCGATGGTCCGCTTCGAGCAGGTGACGACATTGCTCAATGCAGGTAAGTTCGCTGCGGCCCGGTGGGGACCGCTTGCCCTCGCCGTCCTCGGTCTGGTGGTCGCTGTTGGGTCGCTGATCTTGCTGCTCGGCTAGATGTACCATCGATGCCCGGCGAGATTCCTCTCGCTCGGGCGGCAGATCACGGATGGACGCCGGAGAGAAGGAGTGACGATGTCGAACATATCGATGCTGGAGATCGACGAGCTCATGGAATCCACGCTCGCGCCTCTGGTGCGCAAGTGCCTGAAACATCGCGCTCCCGACCCGGCGTTCCACGCGGTCCAGGGTCATAACGAGGAACTCTCCCGGGCCATGTACATCGCCTGGGGCACGGTGTTCAACACCGGCGCGGTCGATCACAAGTTGAAAGAGATCATCCGGATTCAGCTGTCCCGTGCTGCCGAATGCAACTACTGAGGGAATGTTCGATCCGCTTCGGCGAAGCGGAACGGTTTGACAGAAGAGCTGATCGACGAAGGTATCGATCACTATCGGCACAGCACGGCGTTCACCGATGCCGAAAAGGTCGCCCTCGAGTACAGCGAGCTGATGCAGTTCGCTCCGGAGAAAATCGACGAAGCGTTCTACGATCGTCTTCGGGAACACTACACAGAAGCCGAGATCGTCGAGCTGGGCGCCTTCATCGGCTTCAACGTTGGGTACCACACCTTCTTCCGGACGCTTGACTTCTATCCGATGTTCTCCCCGGATGGTCGCCTTGTGAGCCAGGAGGAATCCCGCCGGATCTACGGGGACCGACCCGTCTCACATAGTCACGGTGCCCTGGCCCGTGCGCTCGCCGAGGCCGGTGACCAACAACCAGCGGGAGGCGAGTGATGTCGGTTGTCGAGCCGATCGACCGTGACCTCGCAATACAGCAGGGGTTGGGTGACATCCTGCGCTCTTGTGAGGAATCCGGAGTCAGCGACGAGCTCTTCCCACGAATTCTCGCCCACGTGCCCGGCTACGCGGAGGCTATCTACGATGCCATGTACAGGGCGCACGCCCTCGGGAACGTTGACCACAAACTGAAAGAGATCATCCGCATCCAGCTTGCTCGCACTGCCCGGGACCCGTACTTCTCCAATCTTCGATCGAAACGGGCGCTTGCCGATGGTCTCGATGAGCAGCGCATCGATGCAGGATCCGGCGATTTCGAGAACGATCCGGGGTTCACCGCGGGGGAGAGGTGGGCACTGCGGTACAGCTATCTGATGTATCGCCAACCCGAGAAGATCGACAAAACCTTCTACGACGAGGGGAAGCAACACTTCACCGAGGCGCAGATCATGGAGCTGGGCGGAATGATCGCCCTGCACTACGGAATGCAGGTGTTCATGCGGACCATGCAGGTGGGTCCTTCGCGGGACGTGGCGGACTGACCGCACCTCGTCAAGCCAGGCTCCCTCGAGTCCCGGGCGCTCGACTCAGCGGGCGGCGTTCTCCACCGCGGCGGCTCGACGCTCAACGCTCGTCGAAGACGGTGATGACGCCCGAATAACTCGACACCCAAACCCGGCGGGTCGCGTCGTCGAAGGTGATACCGATAGGGTGGTGCGCCACCGGCAGCGTCTGGAGCACCGCCATGGCATTGGTGGCCACTTTGGCGACCGTGTCCGAGTCGTAGTTGACGACATAGAGCGCCGTTCCATCACCGGAGATCGTCATGCTGCGCGGTGCGCGACCGGTCGCCACTCGGGCGACGACCTCACCAATGTGCAGATCTATCTTGGCCACCAGGCCTTCACTGTTCAGGGTGACATACAAGAATCGCCCGGTGGGATCCATGACCAGATGGCGGGGGCCGGCGCCG
>DATEVB010000185.1:0-2121 GCA_035282865.1 Acidimicrobiia bacterium
AATCGGCTGCTTGGGATGCAGATAACGAGCGACCCGACCCCGCCATCTGGCGAACGGAGATACTGCCCCATCTCACCGCAGTCACCCTCACACAGATGATGCAAGCCACTGGACTGTCCTCCGGATACTGCTCAATGATTCGGAGCGGCGATAAGACCCCACACCCACGCCACTGGTCAGCATTGCGCGATCTGGGAGTGCCTGCCGGATCTCCGATTCTGTCGGAGTCGATCGGTACCCCTCACTGACAACGAGTAACCACAATGATGGAATTACAAAGATGAAAGAATCAGGTTCGACCATGAGGATGATCGATTTGTTCGCCGGTTCTGGTGGCATGACTCAGGGCTTCGTGGAGGTTGCCTTTCGAGGATCTGCTCCCCCGACTGCAGGGCGCAACGATCCGTCAGATGGCGCAAGCCACCGGGCTCTCACTCGGATACCGGGTATCCCCTCAAACCGTGGAGACTTCCACTATGAGGAGGTGTCATGTCAGAGATACGTAGGAAGTATGACCCCGAGTTCCGTGAGGGGGCTGTGCGGATCGTGCGTGAGACGGGCAAGTCGATCGCTCAGGTGGCCAGGGATCTGGGGATCAACCCGGGCACCCTGGGCAACTGGGTGGACCGGGAGCGGGTTGAGCGGGGCGAGAGGGAAGGCCTCACCGTTGACGAGCGGGCCGAGTTGAACCAGTTACGCAAGGACGTCGCCGAGCTGCGGATGGAGCGTGATGTACTCAAGCGATCCGTGGTCCTGTGGGTCAAGGAGGCGACGCGATGACCGTGGCATCGTTTATCGCCGCCCAGAGGACCGATCATCGAGTACCCCACGTGGTGTCCTGTCGGGTGTTGGGGGTGAGCCAGTCGTGGTTCTATAAGTGGCGGGATCGTTCACCGACAGCCCGCCAGCAGCGACGGGTCGAGCTCGACGTGGCGGTCAAGGCGTCCTTTGACGACTCGGGTGGCACGCCGGGCACCTACGGGTCGCCTCGGATCTTCGAGGATCTCATCGAGGCCGGGTGGAAGGTGTCGGTGAACACGGTAGCGGCCTCGATGGCCCGCCAGGGCCTCCAGGGGCGCAGCCCTAAACGCAAGCGACGCTCCTTGACCCGCCCCGACAAGGCAGCAGCTCCCATCCCGGACCTGATCGGACGGGACTTCAGCGCAGAGGCTGTGGATAAGCGGTGGTGCGGGGACCTGACCGAGATCCCCACCGACGGGGGCAAACTGTACCTGGCCACCGTGTTGGATCTGGCGTCGCGGCGTCTACCCGGCTTTGCCATGGGAGAGCACCACGACGCCCCCCTGGCCCGGGCTGCGCTGTGCATGGCCGCGGCGGTACGTGGCGGCGGGGTCGGCGGTGTCGTGTTCCATTCCGACAAGGGCGGCGAGTACACCGGCAACGTGTTCGCCGACGCCTGCGCCGGACTCGGGACCATCCAGTCGATGGGCCGTGTCGGGTCGGCGCTCGACAACGCCGTCTCGGAGAGCTTCAACTCGACCCTCGAGCACGAACTGCTGTCGCGCCGGCACTTCGCCACCAAGGACCAGGCCCGCCGGGAGGTCGCCGCCTTCATCGACAACTACAACCACCGGCGACGCCACAGCTCCTGTGAGATGATGCCCCCCGTCGTCTACGAACAGGTCCTCGAACAACGAGCCGCTGAACAGGCCCGAAAGGAGCGGGCCGCATGAACACCGAGCCTCTCAGATCGCTTCTAAAGCCCTCAACCCGCTCCAGTGGGATCAAGGAACCGGCGAACGAGAGACCACATCAGCCATCAGAAACCCTCCACGGTTTCGGGGGAAGCCCAACTCGCCACCTGAACAGGTGGGCCCAGAGCTGACAAGCAGGGGAACGACACCTACCGAACCCATCCAGCGTGGTTGACTCCCACCCTCAAACGTCGACTCTTCGGCCAGTCATCCCCCCGACCCGACCCAAACGCAACGACGACCACACCCCGAGCGCCAGACCCGACTTGCTCAGCAGTCTCCTAGTCCAGGCTGTCTCGATAGCCCGCTCGGCCAACTGGGCGTCGGCACCGGCCGCCGAACCGACGATCTCCGCCGGCCGGCACGGATTCACGCTTTCAATTGTGCGGCCGGTGTCGATCGGCTC
>DATEVB010000186.1:0-4798 GCA_035282865.1 Acidimicrobiia bacterium
TCCGCTCCTTCCTCGGACTGAGCAGCGAACTCCGGGAACTGTTCGAGGACCAGCATGCGGAGATCTACGAGGCGGGATTCTGGACGTCCATCCAGGATCGGATCGGGGCCGGTGAGCTGATCGACATCCTGCCCTACGGACCCGGCCAGCGACTGCAACATCGGGATCAACCACCCCCGATGTGACCCGATCGCTGGTCCCTGGTCGATCGGCAGAGTCGTCTGGCGCGAATCCGGCCTCCCCTGTCACCTCTCTCGCCCCATGACCCGGTACGAATCGATCATCCTCTCCAGGTGGGCAACCGCGTAGTCGTAGCCATGGAGCGCTTCAGACATCGTGTACTGCAGCACACGCACGATCCACAGTTTGAAGAGCAGCGCTTGCCAATCGGGGGCGTCCTTGACGAAGTGGTCGAGCAGCACCGTGTAGGTCTCAAACCAGGCCTGGTCGTCCATGAAGGAGAACCGGGGGTAGGCAGGAGTTGCCAGCATCCCATCACGGACCGCCGTCGGGAACAGCACCAGCAAATCTTTCTGGCGCGGCGTCCATTCCGACGCAAGTATCTGGATGGTCGCTTCGACGTCGTAGGCGACTTTCTCCTTGATCGCTACGGGGGCTTCAGTGGCCGCCTCCACCCGGTGGGGAGTGGTGGCCGGCATCGGGATGCCCCGCAAGGTCTGGATGGCGGCGAAACACTCGATCACCATCGTCTGCAGGTCGGTCAAGCTGCCGTACAGCTTGTGGATTTTTCCTTGCGGGATGTATGTCTCGAGCACGGAGAAGCCGTCCCGGACGGTTGTGAACGTGCACAGCGTGTCGATGCCCCAGTCGCTCTGCGCCTGTACCGCCTCGTCGTCCACCAGATGCTCAACCACTCGCCGGGTGAAGAGGAGCTCCCCGCCCAGTGGTTGTTGGATCAACGGTAACTCAGAGTCGGGCCACAGCACGGCGAAGCCGGTGCGGGTGATCATCCAAGTGATCATCGCGTCGGTGCTCGAGCGCGGGAAGTAATGACGGACCACGTCGTAACCGGAATCGGCGGCGCTTTCAGCTTTTTCGATCCATTCCGCCGTGAAACTGGTGATGTCCGCGTCATAGAAGTGGAGTCGATCTGCAGACGATCGCTCGAGGAAGAAACGCAGCGCCGTGTTCATCCCGTCCCCCTTGCCAGGACGTAATGAACCGATTCTGTCCTGGAGCAGGACAGTCACGGGCGTGCCGGTGGAATGCTCGATGGCCGGGACGGCCCGTTTGATCGCCTGGTAGGTCAACTTGTCATCGAGCCCGACGCACACAACGTTGGTGACTCGGTCGCTTCCGGCGGCAATGCTGACGTTGTTGATGACCACATCGTGATCTTCCTCCTTGAACGGAAAGACGACGACGCTCAGTTTGACCTCCGGTAGCGGTTCTGGTTGCCACCCTACCGCTCACCCGGTGCATGCCGGGCCGCCTACCATGCCGCTATGAGCAGCGTCCGCGACAACGCCCGGCGGGCCTTTGGCGACGAGGGCCTCGTGGCGGAGGCGTGATCCAACCGGGCCGGGTTCCTCTATCGGTCGCACGTGCACCCGTACGAACAAGGCTCCGATCTGTGTCGAAGGGTCGATCACGTTCCACATCCGGTCCGGCGACATCGTGCTGACACCCGGCGACCGGCTCTATCTTCCGGCCGGAACCGAGCACGCCGCCACGGTTGGTCGATCGGGCGTCGCCTGCCTGGAGGGTGCTCGATAGGAGTCGCTCCCAAGTCGGCCCGCCTGCATGGAGTGAGATGGCCATGGTCTGCACGTGCCAGAATCAGCGTATACACCCACTCAGGGGGCTACGTGAGCAAGTATCCAGCCGAATACGAGATCGATACTGCATTGCAGGACGGCGGAGTTGTGAGATTCCGCCCGATCAAGCCCGGCGATTCCCAGAAACTCTATGAGCACTTCCATCGCCTGGGACCCGAATCGCGCTACTTCCGCTTCTTTCGTGTCAAGGCGGATCTGTCGGCGGCGGAACTCGAGTACTTCACGAAAGTCGATTATGAAGATCGGATGGCATTTGTGGCCGTCCATGAGGATGACATCATCGCCGTCGGCCGGTACGACCGGGGGGAGGCCGACCCGGAGCACGCCGAGGTGGCCTTCGTGGTTGAGGACCGACACCAGAACCGGGGTATCGGAAGCCAGCTTCTCCAGCTGATGACCACGCACGCTCGCAAACAGGGGATCACCGGTTTTCGGGCTTTTGTCCTTCCCGAGAACGTGCAGATGATGCGCCTGTTTCGGAACTCCGGGTACCGGATGGAGCGCACCCTGGACGAGGGCGTCTACAGCGTCAGCTTTCCGGTCGCCTATTCGGAAGACGCCCGGGCAGCGGAAGAAGAGAGGGAGAGGAGGGCCGTGGCGGCGTCAGTGCTGCCGATCTTCTACCCGCGTTCGATCGCCGTCATCGGGGCGAGCCGCAGCCGGGCCTCGATTGGTGGACGTTTGTTCCACAACCTCCTGAAGGGGAATTTCTCGGGACCGGTCTTTCCGGTCAACCCGAAATCGGATGTGGTCAATTCGGTTCGCACCTACAACTCGGTGGTGGATATCCCCGATCCGGTGGATCTGGCCTTCATCGTCGTTCCGGCCCGTTTCGCCCTCGATGCCGTCAAGGAGTGTGGAGTGAAGGGAGTGCGGGGGATCGTGATGATCACCGCCGGATTCTCCGAGCTGGGTGAGGAAGGCCGGCAGATGGAACGTGATCTACTCGAGGTGGTGCGTTCGGCGGGGATGCGGATGGTAGGTCCGAATTGCATGGGCGTCTTGAACACGGACCCGGCCGTCTCGATGGACGGCACGTTCGCGCCGGTGTTTCCACCGCGCGGCAACGTGGCTATGTCGAGCCAATCGGGCGCCCTGGGGATTGCCATCCTCGATTACGCGCTCCGCAACAACATCGGCATCTCCACATTCGTGTCGGTCGGCAACAAGGCGGATCTCAGTGGTAACGACCTGCTGCTGTACTGGGAAGGTGATCCGGCCACCGACGTCATCGTGCTCTACCTCGAGTCCTTTGGCAATCCGCGCCGCTTCGCTCGCATAGCGAAGCGGATCGCTCGGAAGAAGCCGATCGTGGCGGTCAAGTCCGGTCGAACTTCGGCGGGAACGCGAGCGGCCAGCAGTCACACGGGTGCGTTGGCCAGCGCCGATGTTGCCGTGGATGCCCTCTTCCATCAGACGGGCGTGATTCGCACGAACACACTTGAGGAGTTGTTCGATGTTACGGTGTTGCTCGCCAATCAACCGGTTCCGGCCGGGCGCCGGGTTGGGGTCATAACCAACGCCGGAGGCCCGGGCATCCTGGCTGCGGATGCCCTGGAATCCAATGGTCTTACCCTGCCCGAGTTCTCACAAGAGCTGCAGGCCAAGCTGCACGAGGTCCTCTCGGAAGAAGCTTCGACCCGCAATCCGGTGGACCTGATCGCCTCGGCGGGTGCGGACGAGTATGCCCACTGTCTGAACGCGTTGCTGGAAAGTGATGAGGTCGATGCAGTGATCGCCAGCTATATCCCTGCCAGCCCGCACGGAACTCCCGAGATCGCGGCTGCGCTCCGGGAGGCGGGTGCCCGGCACTTCGGCAAAAAGACGTTTCTTTCAGTTTTCATGTCCTACGGCGAACCCGGCGACCTCCTGGGCGACGGGGAAGTGCGAATCCCGACCTATCTCTTCCCGGAGGCGGCGGCCGTGGCACTGGCCCGAGCCGTTCGCTACGGCGAGTGGCTTCACGCTCCTGAAGGCGAGATTCCCTCGTTCGACGACCTCGAGGTGGAGGCAGGACGGAAGATCGTTGCCAGGGCTCTGGAGCGGTTAGGCCCGGAGGGGGGATGGCTGGAGCCCGACGACGTCGAGGATATCCTCTGTTCGTTCGGTATTTGCCTCCCTCAGTCGAAGGTTGCCCAGACCGAAGAGGAAGCCGTGCGAATCGCCGCCGAGATCGGAAAGCCGGTTGCCGTCAAGGTGATCTCCCCTTCTGCGCTTCACAAATCCGACCTGGGTGGGGTGATGCTGGACGTGCACGGAGAAGGACAGGTTCGGAAGGCTTTCCAGAAGGTGACCTCTGTGGTCGACGAAGTCGAGGGGGTGTTGATCCAGGAGATGGTCACCGGTGGTCATGAGGTGCTGGTTGGTATGACAGAAGACCCGTTGTTCGGTCCGCTCATCGTGTTCGGAATGGGAGGTGTCCTGGTCGAGCTGGTCGGGGACGTCTCGTTTCGCATCACGCCGGTGACGGACCTGGAGGCCGCCGCCATGGTTGGCGAGATCAAGTCGGCCAAACTCCTCGAAGGCTATAGGTCGTATCCGGCCGGTGATGTCAAAGCGGTCGAAGAGATCATCCTCAGGGTCTCGGCGCTCGCGGAAGCGATCCCCGAGATCAGGGAGATGGATCTGAATCCGGTGATGGTTTTCGCTCCCGGTCAGGGCGCCAAGGCGGTCGATGCCCGGATGCGGATCACGCCCACCGCCGAGGGTTGGTCGCCGGAATTGGTGGACGTGCCCGGGCGAGTTGGGAGCCCGAAGACAGGCTCGAGCGGCTGAGACCGCCGAACGGATGGTCACTTCTGCCTCCTGATTGGTGTGGAAAGAGAACCCGAACAGGCAGACGGCCGGGCGTTGACGCTACGGCGCCGACTGTCTACACCAGGGGCGCAGCGTAGAAACGGGCGTAGATCGCCGGGAGGATCAGCCCGATCTTCCACGAGAAAAGGCGGGATTCGCAGACCGAATCTCAGCGCCGATGCCTGGGTGACGGCTCGTCGGCT
>DATEVB010000187.1:0-8833 GCA_035282865.1 Acidimicrobiia bacterium
AACCGCCCGCCCTCCTGTAGCGCGGGTGGACGGCCCCGCTAACCTCATGAGATGACCTTCACGAGCTTCGAACTGCATGCTGCTCGGCTGTTGTCGGCGCATCGGTGCGCGGCTCTGGCAACCCTTGGGCGAGGATGGCCCATCTGCCTCGATGGCTCCTGCGCGCCGGAGCCTGATCCGGGCAGCCTGGTGCTGTTTCTCAGCAGCCTGTCCGAACGCACGCGCAACCTCATCAATTCGCGGCGAGTCTCTCTCGTGACCTCGGAAACCGATCCCGTAACGGCGATCCGTAGACACTGGCCCGTCTCGGTATCAAGGGGACGGCCGAGGTGGTCGAGCGGACCTCACCGAGAGGGGGTTTGGCGTCGGTATATAGCTCGCTGGCCGGACGCCGGGTCGCGGCTCCTCCTCGGCGATTTCTCGCTGTTCAGGGTCGTCGTCGGTGAGACGCGCTAGGTGGGAGAGTTGCGCAGGCGCGCACCATTCCTGCGGCGCGGCTCTCGGCGGCGGCGCTCGAGCTGGTGCCGTGATCTCACATTTCAGCCGTTGCCAACGTTGTATCTGATGTGAAGCTGCCACCGTTCCAATCGTTGCTGGAGGCCCATGGCGAGGAGATCTACCGGTTTCTGATGGCCTCGGTCGGTGGCAACGACGCAGAGGACTGTTTCCAGGACACCTTCATGGCCGCGCTGGGCGCTTACCCGGAGCTGCTCGACGCGACCAACCTGAAGGGCTGGTTGTTCACCATCGCCCACCGCAAAGCCATCGATTGTCATCGCCGGCGGCAGACTTCCGACGTCCCGCTCGCCAACCTTCCTGAAACGGGGGAGGAGGCGGAGCCTGTACTGGTCGATCAAACCCTGTGGGCCCGGGTCAGAGATCTGCCACCCAAGCAGCGGTCGGCCATCGTGTTGCGCTTTGTTGCGGACCTTCCCTACCGGACCATCGGCGAGGCGACCGGTTGTTCGGAGGCCGCGGCGCGTCAGAATGTTCGGGCAGGCCTCACCCATCTACGAGAGGACATGGCAAAATGAACGATCTGGAAACCGCCCTCGGCAACCTCGGGGATCTTGGCATTCCGGCCGCCTCCGCCGCCCGCCGCTTTGTGGATGAGGCCGGGGAGATGGTCGACATCGCCTACACCACCATCGATTCGCCTCTCGGTGAACTGATCATCGCCGCCACCCCCAGGGGCCTGCTGCGGATCGGGTTCGAAAACGAGACGGGAGTGCTGGACGATCTGGCGGAGCGGGTCTCCCCACGGATCCTGGAGTATCCGGCCCGCCTGGAGAGAATCCGGCACGAATTGGGTGAATACTTCACGGGCCGCCGCGACCGCTTTGAGGTGCCACTCGATTGGGGGCTCATCGACGGATTCCGACGGCGGGTGCTGACGGTAACCGCACAGATCCCCTATGGGGGTGTTGCCACCTACCAGGACGTTGCCCGTCGAGCGGGTCAACCGCGCGGTGCCCGCGCCGCCGGACAGGCACTTGGCGGCAACCCCATTCCGGTCATCATTCCGTGCCACCGGGTGGTCAGGAGCGGGGGAGGCATGGGAGGCTACGGCGGTGGCACGGACCGCAAGGAGTTCCTGCTCCGGCTCGAGGGTGCCATGCTGTGAGCCGCCTTGGCTCATCTATGCGGATATGCGTATAATTGGGTATGCGATACACGGCTGCACGGCGCCGGGCCATCCGGCGCATCCTGATGACCAGACACATCACCCGACAGAGTGACCTGGTCCAGCAACTGGAAGGGGACGGTTTTCGGGTGACGCAGGCCACCGTGTCGCGAGATCTGGCCGACATGGGCGCTGCCAAGCGGCGTTCGTCCGACGGGCTTTTCGGGTACACCCTGCCTGAGGAGCCCACTCCGTTGGACGGAAGTGAGGCAACCGTTTCTGCGGCGTTGGCCCAGTTCGCCAGGACGATTACCTCGACCGGCAGTTTGGTGGTTATCAAGACCCCTCCCGGCGCCGCGCAAGTGGTCGCCGGAGCCGTCGACGGCGCCGCTCTGCCGGGAGTACTGGGCACGGTTGCCGGGGACGACACGTTGCTGGTGGTCGTCGATGAGCAGGTGGGCGGGTGGCGCGTGGCAAAGGAACTGGAGCGGATGGGAGCAGGTCGATGAAGAAAGTTGTTCTGGCATATTCCGGAGGGTTGGACACCTCGGTGATCCTGAAATGGCTCATCGAGGAGTACCGCGTCGATGTGGTGGCCTACACCGCCGATGTTGGTCAAGGTGACGAAGTGGAGAGCGCTCGCACCAAAGCGCTGCAAACCGGGGCGGTGGAGGCCATTGCTGAAGACCTCACCGAGGAGTTCGTCACCGATTTCGTCTTCCCGGCCCTGCGGGCCAATGCGGTCTACGAGTGGTACTACCTGCTGGGAACCTCGTTGGCGCGCCCGGTGATAGCCAAAGGTTTGATCCGGGTTGCGGAAGAAACGGGCGCCGACGCCATTGCCCATGGAGCCACCGGGAAGGGCAACGATCAGGTCCGCTTTGAACTCTCCGCCTATGCGCTCAAGCCGGACATCAAAGTCGTTGCACCCTGGCGCGAATGGACGTTACGCGGTCGGGCCGATTGCGTTGCATATGCAGAGAAGCACGGTATCCCGATTCCGGTGACGCCCGAAAAGCCGTACTCGACCGATGCGAATCTGCTGCACATATCGTACGAAGGCGGTGTGCTCGAGAACCCCTGGGAAGCTCCCCCCAAGGGCATGTTCAACATGACGGTCGATCCCGAGGACGCCCCGGATCACCCGGAATGGGTCACGATTGGCTACGAGGAAGGTAACCCGGTATCCGTCGACGGCATGCAGATGGCACCGGTCGCTTTGCTCAGGCATCTCAACGAGATGGGGGGCAGGCACGGCATCGGCCGGGTCGACCTCGTCGAGAACCGCTTCGTCGGGATGAAGAGCCGTGGTGTCTACGAAACCCCGGGTGGGTCGATCCTCCACCATTCCCACAAGGCTGTTGAGTCGATCACCCTGGATAGGGAGGTTGCGCACCTGCGGGACGAGTTGGTGCCGCGTTACGCCGAGATGGTTTACAACGGTTTCTGGTTCGCGCCGGAGCGAGAAGCGCTGCAGGCGTTCATGGACGAGGTCCAGGGGCGGGTGAGCGGCGAGGCCCGGCTCAAGCTCTACAAGGGTCAGGTTTACGTGGAAGGACGGCGTTCGGAGTCCTTCGGTCTGTACGACCAGGCGACGGTCACCTTCGAGGAGGACGACGTGTACGAGCAGGCGGATGCCAGCGGGTTCATCCGTTTGCAGGCCTTGCGGCTGCGAACCCTCGCCGAACAGCGCCTCGGGGCGGGCGAGTGATCCGCCGGCTGCGCGGCCGGGGTAGAAAGTACTCGGTACCGGGTATGCAGGACCGACAAGACGGAGTGTCGTCGTGACTCTTTGGGGTGGCCGATTCGCGGAGGATCCTCATGAGGACCTGATGACGTTTACCGTCGACCATTCAGACCGTCGCCTTCTCCAAGACGACCTGCTCGGTTCCGCCGCCCATGTTCGCATGCTGGGCGAGGTCGGCTTACTGGCCGAGGAGGAAGCCGGGCAGCTGGTAGAAGCCCTCGGCGATCTCCTCGAGGAAGCCCGAGAAGGACGATTCGCGTTCGACGATGCCGACGAAGATGTGCACACGGCCGTGGAACGACGCCTGCATGAGACGGTCGGGGCACTGGCCGGGAAGCTGCACACCGGCCGGTCTCGCAACGATCAGGTTGCGCTCGACCTGCGCCTGTACCTCACGCGAGCGGCTCGCAAGCGCGTAGCGCAACTCAGGTCCTTTGGGCGGGTCCTCATCGACAAGGCAGAGGAGGTCGGTGACATCGTGGTTCCCTCCTACACCCACCTCCAGCAAGCGCAGGCGGTTCCGCTTGCTCATCATCTCCTGGCGTATGTGTGGATGTTGGTGCGCGACGGGGAGCGGTTCGAGGAGGCCGAGCACCGAATTGCGGTATCACCACTCGGTGCCGGTGCCTCCGGCGGCAGTAGCTTGCCCCTCGATCCGGGGATCGTCGCGGAGGAACTGGGGATGGGTGGCACCTTCACCAATTCGCTCGATGCCGTCTCGTCACGGGACTTCGTTGCCGAATACGCCTTTTGCTGCGCCCAAGCCCTCACGCACCTCTCTCGCCTCGGCGAGGAGTTGGTGCTGTGGTCGACGACAGAGTTCGGATGGGTGACGTTTGCCGACCGGTTCACGACCGGTTCTTCGGCTCTCCCTCACAAGAAGAATGCGGACATCGCCGAGCTGGTGCGGGGCAAGGCGGCCCGTGTGATCGGTGACCTCACCGCGCTGCTGACGCTGCAGAAGGGGCTGCCGCTCAGTTACAACCGTGACCTCCAAGAAGACAAGGCGGCCGTATTCGACGCGGACGACACCCTGGCCGGGGCCTTGGCGGCGCTCTCGGGGATGGTCGCCTCGGCGGAGTTCGATCCTCCGGCGCCGTCGAGCTGGGTAACAGCCCTCGATCTCGCCGAGGTGCTGGCGGCGCGCGGGATACCGTTCCGGGAAGCACACAACGCGGTGGGCCGACTGGTGGCCCGTCTCCTCTCAGAGGGCAAGAGCCTGGCCGAGGTGACGGCCGGCGAACTGGAGGCGGCGCACCTCAGTTTCGTTCCCGAGGATCTCGATATCATCGACCCCAAGATCTCGGTGGAACGACGACGCACTCCCGGCGGTGGGAGCTATGCGTCGGTTCTCGACCAGCTGGCCCGGCTCCGTTCGATCCTGGGAGACGCATAGGGACGCCGGGCCGCCGCTCCACCACTGCCTCGGGCAGGCCGGCCGATGTGGCGACCCGGCCGTCATCGGATACGCGGCGATAACGAGATTGCGTACCCGCCAGAGGTCGCCATCGTTGCATCGGTTCGGAATCCTGTTTCAGTCCCGTCGGTTGCCCGATGTTACTTGGCCGCTCCTCGGCCGAACCCGCTCCGGTCGATGAGGAGCGCCTCTAGGGCGATCTTCACCATGTCGTCAAAGGTCTTTTCCCGTTGGGACGATGAGGTTGTCTCGCCGGTGATGATGAGATCACTGACGGTGAGGATGGCCAGAGCGCGAGCTCCCGTTTCGGCCGCCACCCCGTAGAGCCCTGCTGCCTCCATTTCCACGGCCAGGATCCCCATGCTCGCCATGACCTCGAACCGCTCCTTGTCCGGGTGGTAGAAGAGATCCGAGGAGTGGACATTGCCCACCTTGACCTCCACGCCGGCGGCTGCAGCTGCCTGGTGGGCCGTTCTCAGAAGATTGAAATCGGCGGTGGCTGCGAAGTCCATGCCACCGTAGCGGGCTCGGTTGACGCCTGAATCGGTGGACGCGCCGCCGGCGAGAATCACGTCGCGAAGCCCAATCCTTGATCTGAGACCCCCGCACGAACCGACCCGGATCAGTCGTTGTACCCCGTACTCATTGACCAATTCGGTGGCGTAGATCGATGCCGAAGGGATGCCCATACCGGTACCCATCACCGACACCGGCATGGCTTGGTAGGTGCCGGTGAATCCCAGCATGTTGCGTACCGCCGTCACCCGACGCGGGGCATCGAGAAACGTCTCCGCGATGTGCTGCGCTCGCAAGGGGTCCCCGGGCAGGAGAACCGCCTCGGCGAAGTCACCGTGGCCGGCGTCGATATGCGGGGTCGGCATCGGCGAACCTTTCCGGAGGGGAAAGTCGCAACGTAACGGATAATGCTCGCTAGTGGTATTCCTGGTACCTCTGAGTCGGGCTCGACGGGCCCATCTACCATTCGGCAAGGAGGTCATGGCGCAGAAGACACGATCAACGTCGGCAGTGGCGAACCTGGTGGGGAGCTTCGCCACGACGGTCTCTCTCCTCCTTGTTCTGCTCACCGCTGCAGGCTTTCTCGGTGGCATCTGGTGGGGATTCGATCTGGCCGCCCATTTCCGCGTCCAATATGCGGCCCTTCTGGTGCCGGCCGTTGCGGTCCTGGCCGGTCTAGGTTGGCGACGGACCACCCTGCCGGCCGTGGTGGCCCTTGTGGTCAATCTGGCCCTGATTGTTCCTTTGTATGTGGAGCGGCCTGCTCAGCCCGACGGTTCTTCGACCCTTCAGATCCTGAGTTTCAATGTGACGGCCTCCAACCCCGAGCGTGCCTCGGTCATCGCCTACCTGGCCGCCAGCGGGGCCGACATCATCTTCCTGCACGAGTCGTCAACCGATTGGGAGGACGCCCTGAGCAGATCCGATCTGCCCTACCGGATGGTCAGCGCCCGGGAGCCTGGCTCACTGTTCGGCACCCTGGCGCTGGTGGGGGAGGACGTCGTTGCCAACGTCATTCCCCTTGGAGATTTCGGCCAGTTGTCGATCGAGGTGATCATTGAGTTGGGTGGGAGCGAGATCAAGGTCCTCGGCACGCATCCGCTGTCGCCGGTGAGCCCGAGTCGAGCGGCGGCCCGCGATGAGCAGTTGCGGATTGTCGGGGAATGGGCATCCCGCCAGGACGTTCCGGTGGTGGTGACAGGGGACTTCAATGCTTCGACATGGTCGCGAGGGTTCTCGCTCGTCACCAGAGAGGCTGGTCTGGTCAATTCGCAGAGAGGATTCGGAGTCCAGGCATCTTGGCCGACCCGCTACACCCTGTTCGGCATCCCGATCGACCATCTGGTTCACAGCCCTGAACTGACGACGGTCGACCGGTATCTCGGAGAGAGCCTTGGTTCGGAGCACTTCTCCCTCTTTGTGACGGTGGGGCGGGCCGGCACGTAAGAGCTCGGGAAAGTCTCTTGTGGATGCAACCTCTTCTTCCGGCACCGCGGTGGTGACCGGCCGGCACTTTCGGGAGAAGGGCCAAGGAAAGTCATCGCGCTACGCTCTGCCCATGGAGCAGGCATCTTTCCGGGAACGGCGTGAGCGCCTGGCGGCCGCCATCTCCGATGGCATTGCGGTGATCCCGGCCGCAAGCCCGCAGATCCGCAATGACGATGTTGAGCATCCTTTCCGACAGGACAGCGACTTCTTCTTCCTCACCGGTTTCGACGAACCGGATGCTGTAGCCATCATCAACCCGAGCCACGACGAGGAACGGTATGTGCTCTTTGTGAGGCCGCGGGATCGGGAGATGGAGATCTGGAACGGCTACCGGGCCGGAGTCGAAGGAGCCAAAGCTGTGTACGGCGCCGACGCCGCCTACCCCCTGTCGGACCTGGACGAGAAGCTGCGTGGCTACCTCGTTGGGTGCTCGGCTCTTTTCTACCAAATGGGAAACCTCGCCCACGACAGCATGATCAATTCGGTGCTGGGTCAGGCTCGCCGGTTCCGGGCCCGGGACGGCCGGAACGTGCCGGATTTGATATCAGATCTGCATGCCGTCATCGCTGAGATGCGCCTCCTCAAATCCGACGCCGAAATCGGGAGCCTTCGAACGGCATGCGATATCTCGGTCGGCGCGCACCTCGAGGCGATGAAGTTCGCCCAACCCGGCCTCTACGAGTATCAGGTGCAAGCGGCCGTCGAGTACGTGTTCCGTGTCAAGGGAGCGCAACGCGTCGGGTATGGCTCGATTGTCGCTTCAGGGCCCAACGCGTGCATCCTCCACTATGTGGACAACAGTCGCCGGTTGACGGCGGGCGATCTCCTGCTCATCGACGCCGGCGCCGAATACGGGTACCACACTGCCGACATCACCCGCACCTTCCCGGTCGACGGCGTGTTCACCGCCCCGCAAAAGGCACTGTACGAGGTTGTGCTCGCTGCCCAACGGGCGTCCATCGACAAGGCTGCGCCGGGGGGTTCCATGAAGGAGCTTCACGAGACGTCTAAGCGGTTGCTCACCGAAGGGCTGATCGAACTCGGATTGTTGCCCCGCAGGATCGATGACTCGCTCGCCATGCACCACTATCGCCAGTTCTTCATGCACGGCACCGGCCACTGGTTGGGCATGGACGTCCATGATGCGGGCACCTACATGACGCCCGACCAGAAGGCGAGATCGCTGGAACCGTCGATGGCCTTCACCGTGGAACCGGGCCTCTACGTTGACCCGGAACAGGAATCGGTCGCCTTCCCGCTACTCGAATACGACTTCGAGGCCTGGATGGAACGCCGCTACCGGTTGGGGACCGATGCTGCCAGGAAGCTCGAGGCGGAAGAGAAGGAGCAGGCCGGGGCGGTCGAACATCCGATCCCCGCCGAATTCCGCGGGCTCGGGGTCCGGATCGAAGACGATATCCTGATCACCACCGACGGGCACCAGAACCTGACCGCCGGGGTTCCCACCGCCATTCAGGAGATCGAAGGGGTCTGCGCCGAGCGATCCGGGCTGCCGATCTGAGGGTCTCCGGACCTGTCGGTTCCCGAGCTCGAGGATGTCCTCTCCGACCGCCAGCCGGTACGGTGGACAATGACGGCACGCGCCGGCCGGTCCCCCCACTTCGGCACCGTCCGTGCATAGCTGCCGTCGAGCGGTGTCGTATCGGGTGCCACCAACGTACGAGCGGAGAGGGGATTTCCGACCAGGCCAGGCATGTTGCCGATCGGGGCTTGGCGTGAGGCTTCGTGACGAGAACGGTGTACTACGTGCCATCGCGGCACTGAACTCGTTCCTGGTCGGCTGAGAAGCGATCAACCGATCCGGTTCGGCAGCTCTCCTGACCGAAACGGCCGGACCTCGGCTTCACCTCGTGCCACGGCTCGGAGGGTCCTCGTAGAGGCCCGAGTCTCGTATCGCATCGACGGGCAGCGGTAGCGGGACATCGAAACGGACCATGCCGCCCTCGTCTTGCCGTTCGATGCCGGGCCGTTCGAGGGCCTCCAGCACCTTGCGATTGGCCGACAACACGTACGACCGGAA
>DATEVB010000188.1:0-17483 GCA_035282865.1 Acidimicrobiia bacterium
AGGTCATCGGCTGGGATGTCGATGCCAAGGACGGTCAGTTCACCGGTAGCTTCACCGACATGGGGCTGGCCCGCCAGACGGCGGAGTCCCAGTTCCAGGAAGGCTGCGACATGAGCCTCCCGGTCGGCGGCGCCATCAACCTGCCGGCCGGTGATGCCATCAACGACCTCGGTCTCGACGCCGCCCTGATCGGCGTTGATGCCGATGCGTACGTTGCCATGGACGTGAAATACCAACCGCTCTGGCTCACGACGATCGAAAAGGCCATTGCCCCGTTTGTCACGCTGGCAATCCAGGAGCAGGCCGAAGGAACCTGGACACCGGGAGCCTTCGTCGGTGATCTCAGCAACGAGGGCGTAGGCCTGTCTGATTACCACGATTGGGATTCCAAGGTGCCCGATGAACTGAAGGCAGAGGTGGAGCAGGTCTTGCAGGACATAAAAGACGGCGTGATCAAGGCCGACTACACGCCGGTTGGGTACTGAGCCGGGTGCCGATCCGGCTACACGAGTAGCAGACTGAAAACATTATCGACGAGAGGGACCCCACCAGGGGTCCCTCTCATTTTTTGAGCGCGCAGGCTGTGACCCTCTAGTGTGCAGGGGACGCCCGCGTATTCGGAGGGCACGTTGAAACTCGAGCTGAGGGGTATCACCAAGCAGTTTCCGGGTGTGCTGGCCAACGACAACGTCAACCTCAGCGTCGCCGAAGGCGAGATTGTTGCCCTGCTCGGGGAGAACGGGGCGGGCAAGACCACCCTGATGAACATTCTCTACGGGCTTTACACCCCTACTTCCGGTGACGTGCTCATCGACGACCGGCCTCTTCAGCTTCACTCCCCGGGGGATGCCATCGCCGCCGGGATCGGGATGGTGCACCAGCACTTCATGCTCGTTCCTGTGTTCACCGTTGCCGAGAACGTGATCCTCGGTGATGAGCCGACCAAACGGATCGGATGGCTCGACACGCGCAAGGCTCGCAAGACGGTGCGTGACATCTCCAGCCGCTACAGCCTCGACGTCGACCCGGACGCCACTATCGAAGATCTCCCGGTTGGCATCCAGCAACGGGTCGAGATCATCAAGGTGCTCGAACGTGAGGCCCGGTTTGTGGTGTTTGACGAGCCCACCTCCGTGCTGACTCCCACCGAGGTCGAGGGCTTCTTTGAGATCGTTGCCGGTTTGAAAGCCGATGGCAAGGGCATCATCTTCATCAGTCACAAGCTCGGTGAGGCGCTGGAGATCGCCGACCGCATCGTGATCATGCGGCGCGGCCAGACCGTCGCCGAGGTGCTTCCCGAGGAGGTCGATGAGGAGAAGCTCGCCGAGCTCATGGTGGGACGTCCCGTTGACCTGGTAGTTCACAGGGAGAAAGCCAGGCCGGCCGACGTCGTGCTCTCGGTCGAGAACCTGGTCGTTCTCGGCGATCGCCACCAGCGGGCAGTCGATGGTCTCTCGCTCGAAGTGCGAGCGGGAGAGATCGTTGGTATCGCCGGCGTCCAGGGGAACGGCCAAACGGAACTGGTCGAGTCGCTCACCGGGCTGCGGACATCCCTGGGCGGCGTTGTGCGGCTCAAGGGTGAAGACATCACGACCAAGTCACCGCGAGCGATGCACAAGCGGAGCGTCGCGCACGTGCCCGAGAATCGCCAGAGGAGCGGCCTGGTATTGCCATTCACGGTGACCGAGAACATCGTGCTGGACTCCTATTACCAGACGCCCGTCTCAAACGGGATTCGGATGAACTGGAGCGCCGCCCGCGAACGCGCCGAGCGGTTGGTCGAGGAGTACGACGTGCGGACCCCGAGTGTCGACGTACTCGTATCGACCCTCTCGGGAGGCAATCAGCAGAAGGTCATCGTGGCGAGGGAGTTCGACCGTGACGTGAGATTGGTCATCGCATCACAGCCGACCCGCGGCATCGACGTTGGCTCGATCGAGTACATCCATTCCCGAATCGTCGAAGAGCGTGATCAGGGAGCTGCGGTTCTCATCGTGTCATCTGAACTGGACGAGATCATGGCTTTGTCCGACCGGATTCTGGTGATGTTCGACGGAAAGCTCGCCGGGAAGTTCGACTCGTCTGCCACCCCGACCGAGATAGGACTGGCAATGCTGGGTAGCCAAGGAGGGCCGGAAGCATCGTGACTGAAGGCGAAACCCCTCCTGAAAAAGGGCCCCTCGATTTAGGACGGCCGGACTGGTATAGACGCGTCACCGGGGTTGGGAGTTCCCTACGTCGGGCGCTGGTTATCCCGGCTCTAGCCCTGCTTACGGCGCTGATTATCGCCGCCTTTATCATCGCGGTGACCGATATCGATACGCTGCCCCTCTGGGGGAGCGATCCCGGCGAGGCTTTCCGTCTGACGATGCAGGGGATCGGCCGGGCGTACAAGGCTCTGTTCATCGGTTCGCTCGGGTCTGTCAGGGCGATCACTGAGACGCTGTTCGCGGCCACCCCGCTGATCTTCGCCGGCCTCGCCGTTGCCGTTGGATTCCAGGCCGGCCTGTTCAACATCGGAGGCAACGGTCAAATGCACATCGGCGGCATGGCGGCACTCTGGGTGGGGTTCAGCATCGCCGCGCCGGCCATTATCCATATCCCGTTGGCGCTTTTGGCGGCCATCGCCGGCGGTGCTATCTGGGGTGGCATCGCCGGTCTTCTCAGGGCGCGCACCGGCGCGCATGAAGTGATCACCACGATCATGCTGAATTTCATTGCCCTCTTCTTCGTCGACTACCTGTTGAAGACGGCGATCTTTCAGCAGCCGGGCCGCAACGACCCCATTTCACAAAGAGCCGCGCTAACGGCCGAATTCCCCACGCTCATCGGCAATTTCCGCCTGAATATTGGCTTTCTCCTGGCACTGGCGGCGGTCTGGGGGATCTGGTGGCTGATGTACCGGTCGACGATCGGTTTTGAGTTCCGCGCGGTCGGCTCGAATCCTGACGGCGGCAAATACGCGGGGATCAACGTCGGCTGGGTCTACGTCGCCGTGATGTTGGTTTCCGGCGGGCTGGCCGGAATTGCGGGCGCGAATCAGATCCTGGGCCTCGAGCCCTATCGAGGGATTTCCAACTTCGCAGGCTCGATCGGCTTCGATGCGATCGCCCTTGCCCTCCTCGGGCGGTCGCATCCGGTCGGGGTACTCTTCGCCGGACTCCTCTTCGGCGCCTTGCGGGCCGGAGGCCGCGAGATGCAGGGCGCAGCTGGTATCCCTCTCGACCTGGTGCTGGTCGTCCAGGCCCTGGTCATCGTGTTCATCGCCGCGCCCGCCCTCGTCCGGGCTATCTATCGGATCAAGACCCCGGAGGAGGAAGGCGGCACCACGATCTCGAAAGGGTGGGGGACATGACCGCCGCCACTCCCGCTCAGGCAGACGTCAGGACCCGCGCTACTCCGGAGGAGCGCCGCGCCACGGTGATCGGCGTCGTGCTCGTCGTGCTGGCGGCCTTCGTGTTATGGGCATTTGGTCTGGGGCTGGAGTCCGGGGTGAGGTCCACCTTCAATCTGTCCCTGCCGGGCGAACGGTTTCAGAACCTCGTTTGGGAGGTCAACGCTCGGTGGTTGTCCTTCGTCGTTGCCGCCATCGTGGCGTTCCTCGGTGGCCTGGTATTGCGTCGATCTCATGTCAAATGGACCAATCTGGCGCTGGCGATCAGTCTCGGGCTGGTCGCATTGGCTTTTCTCACCTGGGCGGCAGCCGAAGGGTCATTCAGCTTGGTGGGCATGCTTCGTTCCACTGTGCTGTTGTCGGTGCCGGTCATTCTGGGTGCGCTCACCGGGCTCATGTGTGAGCGGGTGGCCGTGATCAATATCGCCATCGAAGGACAGCTACTCACGGCCGCTTTCGTCGGCACCATCCTCGGCTCGGCCTGGGGGATCTGGGCGGGTCTCATCGGGGCAATGATCACGGGGGCGCTCCTCGGTGCCGTGCTGGCCGTGCTGGCGATCCGGTACCGGGTCGATCAGATCATCGCCGGGGTCGTCATCAATATCTTTGCCCTTGGTCTGACGTCGTTCCTGGCGCGCCGGGTGCTCTCCGAGGCCCAGGACCTGAATTCACCCGGCCGATTTGGGTCAATCAAGATCCCCATCCTGGGGGACATTCCGGTCGTCGGTCAGATGTTCTTCAACCACAATATTTTCGTGTATGCCACGTTCCTGCTGGTGATCGTGCTCCACTTCGGCTTCTTCTACACCCGGTGGGGTCTGCGAGCGCGGTCGGTTGGCGAGCACCCCAAAGCCGCAGACACCGTCGGTATCAATGTCTACCGCATCCGGTACCGCAATGTGATCCTGGGTGGATTCATCGCCGGTTTTGGCGGCGCGTTCCTCACCCTGGCCCAGGTCTCACGCTTTGAGGAGAACCTCACGGCCGGCATCGGCTTCATCGGTCTGGCAGCCATGATCTTCGGGCGCTGGATGCCGTTGGGAGCGCTCGGAGCAGGTCTGGTGTTCGGTTTCGCCCGTGCCCTGCAACAGAAGCTTGGCATCCTGGGAACACCGATCCCGTCCGAGTTCCTATCGATGACGCCGTACATCGTCACGATCATCGTCGTGGCAGGCGTGGTTGGAAAAGCCAGACCTCCCGCGGCCGACGGTCAGCCGTACATCAAGGATTAGGGGCTCCTTCTGCGCCGTTGGAAGTGGAAAGTTCGAATTAGGTCGAAACTAGCCAGGTACTCAAGCGAACATCAGACCTTCAACTTAGAACTTGGACCCGCCGCGCCGAAGACGCTGCTGTTAACCCGCCGGGCGGCCGTAGAACTCGAACTCGTCGATGGCCAGCTCGTTGAAGGGTGTTTCGCCGGTGACGGCCTCGGCCGCGTAGGTACTGGTCACCCTGAAAGTGAGTTGGCGGGTACGAAGCGTGGCGAGCAGGATGAGCTGGGACCGGTTGTCGTCGTCGAGCTGATCGATGAACGGGCGGTCCGGAAGATCATCGGTGACGATCTCGAACCCCTTGACGCGGTAGTTCTTCTTGAATGCATCGTCATCGACCACGTTCTTGAAGACGATCTGCTCGATGGCGATGGGTTCGGCGAACGTGAATTCGATGAAGGCGTCCCGCCCCTGGGCCGACTGGTCGTTCCAGTACCGGTCGGTCCCATCGATCAGGTTGTCGCAGGCGAATCGATCCGCCGCCACCTCCAGCGTGCTGGAACAGTTCACGGAGATGGGCATGTACTGCTGCGGGCTGGCTGCAGCCTGCGAGGTGGAGGTGGTGGTGGTTTCGTCCGGGGGAGGTTCGTCGCCACCCCCGAAGATCGCATTCCAGGCAAAGGCCAATACTGCTACGACGGCTACCACCCCCAGAATCACCGCCAGAGCGCGCGCCCCGGCGGTCGTCCGGATCATCGGCTGGGGGGCGACGGGAAGGGGGCCCTGGGTGATGCGAGCTCCACATTCCTCGCAGTGGCGGTTGTGGGTGGGATTGGCCGCCCCACACGAAGGGCAGTTGACGAGCTGCGGGATGGGAGTCGCAGCCTGGACCGCGGTTAACGGCTCATCGTCGTCCAGCGGCGGGGAGTCACCCAGCGTGAACTCTTCGAAGTGGGTCTCGTCAAGTGGATCGATCCATTGGCCACAATCAGGACAGAACTGCTGATCCTCGAACCTGGCCCCGCAGTTGCTGCAGGTCTGCTGCGTCAAGAGACTTCCTTCCTCGTCGGCGGTATTGTGCCACGTCGCGCAGCTACTTGTGATCAGAACGGTCGGGACGTGGGCATTGAGGGACATCTTGGGTAGGCCCCTGCTGCCGACGGTGCTGGTCGGCATCGGAGCAGCCATCTTTTCCGTCACCGGCGATCGATAACATCCGGTCGATGACGTATTCCTGCCCTGCGTGCGGCTATCGATCCACCAAATGGATGGGGTTCTGCCCCCAATGCCGTGCATCGGAGGGTCTCGTTCAGGTGTCGGTGACGCCAACCCGGCGGTCGCGGACCGTACCAGACCCGATCCCTCTTGTCAGGGCGGGAGGCGCTGCCGTCGCTCGCATCGCAGCCGGCATAGGGGAAATCGACCGGGTGCTGGGAGGTGGGTTGGTGCCCGGCGCAGTGGTGTTGCTGGGCGGTGAACCCGGTGTGGGGAAGTCGACCCTCGTGCTGCAAGCCGCCGGCTCGCTCGCAGCAGGTGGATCCAAGGTGCTCATCGCGACTGCCGAAGAGTCTGCCGAGCAAGTCGGCCTGCGCGCCGGTCGGCTGAAGATCGAGGAGGATGGCGTCTACCTGCTCGCCGAACCGGACGTCGATGACATCCTGGGAGCGGCAGATCGACTCCGCCCGGATCTGCTGGTGATCGATTCGGTTCAGACCGTCTCTGCCGCCGAGGTCGGCGGTGCGCCCGGGTCGATGAGCCAGGTGCGCGAGTGTGCTGCCCGCGTCATGCGTTACGCCAAGGACTCCGGGACGGCGGCGGTGCTGGTCGGCCATGTGACCAAGGATGGGGGCATTGCCGGGCCGAAGATGCTCGAGCACATGGTCGACGTGGTCCTCTATCTGGAAGGCGAGAGCGAATCGGGCTTGCGAGGGCTTCGCAGCTTCAAGAACCGTTTCGGTGCAACCCATCTGATGGGGTTCTTCGAGATGGCTCCCGAAGGTCTCCGGGAGGTAGCGGATCCTTCGGCGGCCTTCCTGGCCGATTGGCGCGGAGCGGTACCGGGCACACTGGCGTTCCCGACCGTGGAAGGCAGGCGCCCGGTGCTGGTCGAGGTACAGGCGTTGGCATCGCCCACCACCGCCCCTCAACCACGGCGGAGCGTCCGGGGCGTCGAGGCGTCCCGGGTCCACCAGATGCTGGCGATCCTGGATCGACACGCCAAGCTCTCCTTTTCGGACCAGGAGGTGTACGTCAATGTGGTTGGTGGCCTCAAGCTCACCGAGCCTGCAACGGATTTGCCGGTCGCTCTGGCCCTTGCCTCATCCCGGCTGGATCGTCCGCTTGGCCCCTTGGCCGCCTGGGGAGAGATCGGCCTCACCGGTGAACTGCGGGCGGTGGCCCATGATGAGCGACGGGTTGAAGAGGCCATCCGTCTTGGGATTCCCACCACAGTTGCCCCGGATAAGGGGAGTCGTCTCGGTATCTGCCAGGCGCTCGACATGGCCCTCCCGGGTTGGCGCGACAACGAGGGTAGCCGTCCGTCCTCGCGGCGCTCGGCCACTTCCTCCGGCCGGAGGCGGGAGGTCACACCGGGAACGAAGAACGAGCAAGGAAGAATGGCGATGGACCAACTATGATCGTTTCGATGGCCTCGACCTCTTCGGGACTCCTCGAGATCCTGCAACGCTTAGCGCCCGGGACCCCGTTGCGAGATGCTCTTGGAAGAATCATCCAGCATCGCAACGGGGCGCTGATCGTCCTCGGTGACGGTCCCGAAGTGGACCGGCTGTGCACCGGCGGTTTCGAACTCACAGACTCGGATTTCACGCCGGCCAGGGTGGCTGAGCTGGCCAAGATGGATGGGGCGATCGTTCTCGACGATCAATGGCAGAGGATCCGGCGGGTCAACGTTCATTTGCTCCCGGACCCGGCAGTGACCACCGAGGAGACGGGAGCACGCTACCGAACCGCGGAACGAGTGGCCCGCCAGACCGGGCGGCCGGTGGTTGCGGTCAGTGAGGATCGGAGAGTCGCAACGCTTTTCCTGGGAGGCGAGAAGCACGAGCTTCAAAGCCCCACAGCCCTGGCTGCCCAAGTGAATCAAGAACTACTGACACTCGAACGTTTTCGGCGGCGGCTGGACGAGGCCGAAGAGCGGCTCACCCGCGCAGAGGTAGCCGATCTCATGACGTTCAGGGCGGTGGTGCAGGTCGTGCAGCGTGCCGAACTGGTGCGTCGCATCGGTGAGGACATCGAGAAGGATGCTGTCGGACTCGGCGGGGAAGGGGGCCTCATAAGCCTGCAGCTCGCCGATCTCCTGTACGGCACAAGCGATCTCCGCAACCTTGTGCTCAAGGACTATGTCCGTCCCGTCTCGGCGAAAAGGTTGGCAGAGGCGCTGGCGGAGCTGGAAGCCCTTCCCACAGCCGACCTGAGCGACCCCGACGCAGTCGCCGACGCGCTCGGTTTTGACCACCCGGACAGCCACACAAGACCGCTCGGGGTGCGTCTCCTCTCCGAGGTGCCACGGCTTCCGACGGCCGTGCGGGACGAAATCGTCAAGCATTTCAAGGATTTCCAAAAGATGCTGAAGGCATCGGTCGATGACCTGGACCAAGTCGCCGGGGTTGGCCGGACCCGAGCCTTGCAGCTGCGGCGGTTGTTCGACCGGATGATCGAAACGATTCGCGCTTGGGACCACTCGGTCGACCTCTGAGCTGAGTGAGTCATCGGTTTTCAACCATCAGTTATCAGTGTCTACCGACGCCGCCTGATGCCCGAGCGGGCCGCGGCGGGCCACCCGACCAAGAACTGACGACCCAAACCCCCGGGTTTGCCGGCGCACATCGCCCAACCTGTCCGAGAGCGTTACTATGCGGCTCCAAGTCGAGGCGGGGATCTATGGCGACCAGGAAGACCACAACCGGCACCAAGGCAGCTGCGGCCAAGAAGCCGGCCGCAACAAAACAGCCGGTTGCGAAGATAGCTGCCGACGCAGCACAGGAGACGGCACCTACCCGGTTGACCCCCAAGAGAGCAGGGACCGACTCCAAGAAGGCCGCGGCCGGGAAGCCGCCGGCCAAGAAGTCCACGGCTGTCAAGACGTCGGCCGCGGCCTCCAAGTCAACCGCGGCCTCCGGGTCAACGGCAGCCACCAGGTCGAAGGTACAGGAGACACCGGCCGCTGCCGCCGGTGCCCGGAAACCAGCTGCCAAGAAGCCGGCTCCTACCCCGGAGGCGACCGAACAACCCGCCGCGCCGGCCTCCCGGAAGGCGCCGGCTTTTTCCATCGGCGACAAGGTCGTTCATCCTCAGCACGGTGCAGCCATCATCGTCAAGAAGGTCAAACAAACCGTGGCCGGCAACCGCCAGGACTACTTCCAACTGGAGATCGCCACCGACCAGCTGACGGTCTTTGTGCCGATTGCCAGCATCGAGGACACCATCCGGCCCGTCATCAACAAGAACCAGGCCCGCAAGGTCTTCTCATTGTTCAAGGAACCTCCTCAGGAAGCAGGTAGCAACTGGAGCCGCTGGTACAAGGTTCTCAACGAGAAGATGACCTCCGGCGACATCTATCAGGTCGCCGAGGTAGTGCGGGATCTCACCTACTCCCAACAGACCAAGGGAATCTCACCTGCCCTGAAGCGGATGCTCTCCAAAGCTCGCTTGACCCTCACCAGTGAGCTGCGGTTCGCCCTCAATGTGGATGAGGAAGAAGCCACCAAGAAGCTGGATCGGGCGCTCCCCAGGGCGGATACGCTCGACATGAGCTGACGATCGCCGGTCGGCTGGGAAGGTGGCGCTGCTCGGGAATCGGCGACCGCGTAGCTAGGCTCGGTGCGTGATCGTCGAGGCAGTTCGATTGCTCATTACGCTGGCCCTGACCGCGGCGGGATTCCAGCTGGGCTCCCGCGTGGACATTCCCAACCCGGAGGCTGCGCCGGTGCTCGGTGCCGTGCTCGGTGCCGGGATCGGGTATGTGCTGGGTGGCGTAATGGGACGGGGATTTCGCAAGAGCCTGGACATCATGCCGGAACGGGTTGCCGAGCGGTCTTCGGGACCGGAGTTGTTCGCCGGGGCGTTCGGGATGGTGGTCGGACTCATCGTCGGTGTCGTCGCCGCCGTCCCCATCATCTTCTTCGTGCCGCCGGCAGTTGCCTGGCCGGTTGCCTTACTGGTCGTGTTGATCATCGCAAGCGTGGGAACGCGTCTCTTCGCATCCCGTACCGACGACCTGCTTGCCGTGACGGGACTCCGGCGGCGCGGAACACTGGTGAGCCGGAGCCTCGACCACCCCGAGCGGGTCTTTCTCCTGGATTCGTCGGCCGCCATAGACGGCCGGATTCTGGAAATGTCACGCGCCGGTTTGCTCCCGGGCCGTATCTGGGTGCCCGAGTTTGTCCTCGACGAGATGCAGGGACTGGCCGACGCCGTCGATAGGACGAGGCGGCGCCGGGGACGGCGAGGGCTCGAGGTGATCGAGGCGATGCGGGGCTCCGACGTGTCGCGCGTGTTGATCCTCGAGGAAACGGTGCCCGAATTCGAAGACATCGATGCCAAGCTGCTGGCGCTGGCTATGCGCGCCGAGGCGACCCTCATCACCACAGATCACAATCTTGCCAAAGCGGCCGGTGCCAGGGGTATACCGGTCTTGAATCCCCACTCGCTCGCCGAATCGCTCAAGCCGGTCGTGGCTGCTGGAGACCGGCTCTACGTTGACGTCACCAGGGCCGGTTCCGAACCGGGTCAAGGGGTGGGCTACCTCGATGACGGCACGATGGTCGTTGTGGAAGGCGGTGCCGACCTGATCGGAACCGGCGCCGACGTCGAGATCGTCAGCGTCACGCGGACCTCCGTTGGGCGCATGCTGTTTGGCCGAACCATCGCATGACGACCTGGGGGATCGTCGTGGCGGCCGGGAGAGGCACGCGGTTTGGCCGCGCCAAACACGAACTGCGGCTGAACGGCAGGCCGCTTTGGGAGTGGGCGCGGCGTTCGTTGTATGAGGGTGGGGTATCCGATGTTGTGGTGGTCGGCCCCGTCCCGGGCGGGATTCCGGGAGGCGACCGGCGCCGTGACTCGGTTGCCGCCGGTTTGGCGTTGATCCCGGAGTCGGTTGCCGTAGTCGTCGTACACGACGCGGCTCGTCCCTTGGCAAGCGCCGACCTCGTTGGTCGGGTTCTCGAGCGTCTGGCCGTCGGTGACGTCGCGGGCGTTGTACCGGGCATCCAGGTCCGCGACACGCTCAAACGGATCGAGGGAGACAGGGTGGTGGCGACCATGGACCGCGATACCCTCATCAGTGTGCAGACCCCACAGGCGTTCCTGGTAGCCGCCCTGCGGGCGGCGCACGCCGCCGACGATGAGGACGCCTCGGACGATGCGATGTTGTTGGAACGTGCCGGGGAGGCGGTGGCCTGGGTGGAAGGTGACCCCGGCAATCTCAAGGTCACCTATCCCGACGATCTTCGTGTCCTGGAGGCGATGGTGCGATGAGCGTGGGGTGGGGGTTCGACGTGCATCGATTCGGGGGCGATCCGCCGGTGCTGTTTGCCGGGGTTCCAGCCGATCCGGCCCGGGGATTGCTCGGTACCTCCGACGCCGACGTGGTTGCGCATGCAGTATCCGATGCTTTGCTGGGAGCGGCTGCCCTCGGCGATCTGGGGGATTTCTTCCCATCCTCGGATCCACGCTGGCATGGTGCCGACAGCATGGGGCTCTTACGAACCGTGGTCGATCGGTTCAACGCCGAAGGGCTGCGCGTTACCCACCTCGATGTCACGATTATCGCCGAGTCTGTGCGGTTGGCCCCGGTGCGGGACGCCGTCCGTGCGGCGCTGGCGGATATGCTCGGCATCGAGGTGGGAAGGGTTTCGGTCAAAGCAACCAGCACCGACGGTCTGGGCTTCCTCGGCCGCGATGAGGGAGTCGCCGCCATGGCGGTAGTGACTGCCTCCTGATCGGGTGCCTCTCACTAGCATCGAGAGCAATGCAGGTCTTCAACACGCTGGGTCGCCGCAAAGAAACGCTGGTTCCTCGCCGCGACGGTGAGGTCTCGATGTATGTGTGCGGCGCCACCGTGCAATCGGATCCCCATCTCGGTCACGGTCGTTACGCGGTGGCCTTTGACGCCATCCGCCGGTATCTCGAATGGCGTGGTTATAGCGTGGTATACGTGCGGAACGTCACCGACGTAGAGGACAAGATCATCGCCGCCGCCGCCGAGCAGGGGATGTCGGTGAAAGAGCTCGCCGGGATCATGGCCGGGAAATTCGATGATGCGTATAGGGCACTCGGCGTCAAACCTCCCACGTTCGAGCCGCGAGCAACCGACCACATACCTCACATGGTCACGCTCATCGAGATGCTGATCGACAAGGGCCTCGCCTACCCGGCCGGGGGAGATGTGTATTTCGCCGTGCGGTCGCTGCCCGGATACGGGAAGCTATCAGGGCGCAACCTCGACGACCTGATGATCGGGGCCCGGGTAGAGCCGGGTGAACACAAGCGTGACCCTCTGGACTTCGCGCTCTGGAAGGCTGCCAAACCGGGAGAACCCTACTGGGATTCCCCATGGGGGAGCGGTCGCCCGGGATGGCACATTGAGTGCTCGGCGATGGCCCTCGAATACCTGGGAAGCGGCTTTGACATCCACGCCGGTGGGACGGACCTCATCTTCCCGCACCACGAAAACGAGATCGCCCAGTCCGAAGGGGCCACCGGGGAACCCTTCGCCAAGTACTGGCTCCATAATGAGATGCTCAACCTGGGTGGCGAGAAGATGTCCAAGTCCACCGGTCATGTTATCGACCTCGCCGAGGCCATCCGGCGGTTCACGCCGATGGCGGTTCGTTTGTTTTTTCTCCGGGCTCACTACCGCACACCGCAGGAGTATTCAGAAGAATTGCTGGCCGATGCCCGATCGGCCGTCGAGCGCCTGTGGGCCTTCCGCCGGCGCTCGGACGCAACGGGCCAACCTGAAGCTTCGGTGAGGGCGGCGTTCATGGAAGCCATGGACGACGACTTCAACACCGCCGCCGCCATCGGCATCTTGTTCGACACCGTGAGGGAAGGGAACCGTCGCATCGACCTGGGCCAAGATGTCGCGCCATGGGTGGCGGCGTTCGACGAGATCGTCGAGGTATTGGGTTTCGAGCCGCCTCGATCGGAACTCTCCGAGATTGCCGAGCGCATCGATGAGCTCCTCCAATCCCTTGATCTGGCTCCGGCCGGCACTACCGAGGGCGGCGTCCAGCAATTGTTGAGCGAACGCGACGAGGCCCGCGCCCGGACCGAGTGGAAGAGAGCGGATGCCGTCCGAGATGGCCTGGCAGCTCTCGGCATCGTTGTTGAGGACACGCCCGATGGCGCCCGCTGGCATCGGCGCTGACCTCGAAGGCCTTCATGCGGTTCAGGCGGCATTGCAGGCGGGCCGACTGACCGAGCTGCGGGTCGAAGGCGCGCGTATGTCCAACCCCGAAGTAGCGGTCTTGATCGAGCAGGCCAGAACCGCCGGAGTCCGAATTGAGGTTGTCGACGACGTCCGCCCCTTCGCGGTGACGGCGGTTCCTCAGGGGCTGGTCGGGCGGGCCCGGCCGCTGATGACCTATTCCCTCGATGCGTTGACCGAGCCTGCCCCCTGTGCGCTTGTGGTGCTCGATCACCTCGAGGATCCGCACAACGTGGGCGCGATCGCTCGTTCGGCTCTGGCCGCCGGCGCAACGGGTCTGGTGGTCCCCACCCGTCGGGCGGCCCCCATTGGCCCGACGGCCTTCAAGGTCGGAGCAGGCGCCTTTGAGCATCTTCGGGTCTCTGTGCAGTCGTCGACCGCCGATGTGGTACAACGGCTCAAGCGATTGGGTGTCTGGACGGTTGGCCTGACCACCGGGGGAGGCGAGCGCCTCTTTGGCCTGGCGCTACTGACCGAGCCGGTCGCCATCGTTGTCGGAGGGGAAGGTCAGGGATTGGGGAGATTGGTCGAAGAGCGAGTAGATGTGAGCGTGCGCATTCCCATGGCGATCGGGTCGGAGAGCCTCAATGCATCGGTCGCTGCCGCGCTGGCGGTGTTCGAGGTGGCCCGGGTGCGCAACGAGCTCTGACAATCGAGACTTGCGACTTCGGACTTCAACCTACAAACTGGTGTTCCGGCATCGCCGGAAGGCTGTGCTGGCGTAGCTCAGTCGGCAGAGCAGCTGATTTGTAATCAGCAGGTCGTGGGTTCGATTCCCTCCGCCAGCTCGAAGGAAACCTCTGTGCTGCTACAGGGGATTTCTCGCTTACCGGGCAGTCAGCCCCAGGACCCGCAATCCGCCTTCGGTCCGCGTGTGATCCGCGAGGACTCGAGCACACATGCCATCGAGAGCCACCGCCAGGGTATGTACATATCTTCCCGCCTTGATGGCCATCGTCGCCGATCCGGAGACGCTACCGCAGCTCGAACTGCTTTCGGGTGAGGTGGCGGGGGCGGCCACCGTCCCTCTCGAAGGAGCCCACCGGTGGACGAAGTGGTAGCCGCCGAACTCCGACCCGGTCATCTATTCACGGGGTAGTCTGATCGACGTCGCCGGTGGTGCCCGGCACCTGCAACCGATCGGTATCGACCTCGACCAGGTGAGGCGGCGGGATGGGCGGAGCAGGCCGGTCGCCACGGGGCGTCAGGTGAAGTACCTGTTCGAACGTCTCCGCCTCCCGGTAGAGGACGGTGAGAAAGACCTCGGGATTCATGGTGCGCAGAGCCGGGTAGATGCGCTCCCCGGCCGGCGGGACATCTCCCGGCAGGCCGTCGCCGTCCCTGACGAATATCTCGATTTCGTCCTTGAGCTGGGGCGGGCAAACGGGCGAGTGGTAGATCGAGTTGAGGGCCGACAACTGCATCTCATCGATGTGACGATCACTGCGATCCTCGTGGAAATGCGGGTTGCGAGTCTGCACCTGATAGACCTCCACCCCGTCGCGCATCACCTCACGGTCCGTTACCGGCTCGACTCCCCCGAAGCGTTCGAGGACCTCCAGCAGCTCAAACGGCTCGATGGCAAAGCCGGACGCCAACCGGAGGCGCACGGCCAGGTCCATGCTCAATGCATGATCTCCGGCGTTTCCCGTCCGGATGGCTTCAGTGCCGAAACCGGTGTGATAGGCGATCAGGGAGTTGAGAAACCGGTTGGTGATCTCTGAGACACGCCCCGAGCGGCTGAAGAACAACCGGCCGTCGACGATCTTCGGCTTCGAGTGCCAGTTGATCCGGACCATGGAAAAGCGGCTCCTGGCCAGGTGGAAGTCGGCGGCATAGCTTCTCACGTACTCGTGGACCGCGCCGGGGACGTAGTTGTCGGCATCGACGAATCCGACGAACCGCTTCCCGGCCAGGCGTGCCAGGGCGATGCCGATGATCATTCCCTCGCCCTTGCCATGGGGCACCAGACCGGCATCCCCGGCCAGTTCGGGTAGACCGGCCGCGGCAAATGCCCGGCCGACCCCGGGATCACGCTGGTGGACGATCACCGCATCTCGCTCGGCGAAGCGACAGAATCGGGCCATCGAGTCTCGCTCCATCATGAAGCGATCCACCGGGTCACGCGAACTGTTGGAGACCAGGATCACCAAGCACTCATGGGGAATCCCGGAGAGAACCCCTTCGAGCACCTTGAGCCGCTCATCCCGGCAGGGAACCACCACCGCCATGCGCCTCTGCACCTCGAGGATCGGGCCGGGCGGAACGTGGGCAACCGTCGACCCGATCTGCTGCCGGGTCCCCTCGATGCCATCGGCGGGACCCGAGTCGAGTTCGAAGATGTGCTGGACCCCGAAAATCCGTACCGCGCCCAGTCGATCCGTCTCATAGGGGTAGGTGATGCGCACTCGCAACCCTCCTCCTGCGGACCGCAACGATGCCGTGGTTCAAGTATGGCATAGGACCCCGGCTCGGCGACACCCGTTTCCGAATACCCGCTTCTGCCCGCCCGACCGCCACCGCGCCCGGTATCGCCTGGAGTTGTCGGCCGGCAGCCGGCTCAGGCCGGGTTCCGTTTTTAGAGGTCGACGAGGTTGGTTCCGGCCATTCCGGCTGGGCGAACACGCCGTTGGGCAACCGGGTGGCGCCGGACGTCCCGATGCACAGCATCAGCGTCGCCCGTTCGGCGGCTCGCCTGGCCGTGTAGTACCGGTAATGCTCTCCGTTGTAGGTCTTCCTCGAGCGGAAGCACGTGTGGACGAGTCATCGAACCGCCGGGCTAACAGTGCAGGAGCAAGGTGTGCTCGTCGTCCCGCGAGCCGTCCCGCCCGCGTCATCGTGGTGACTGGTGGGCGGGTCGGCTCGTGTCGGCTGTCTTGGGCGGCTGTGACGGGCCCTTCCTCCCGAGTTGCCAGGATGTGTTCCGATGGGGCCTGCCGGTTGCCGTTTCGGTTCAGCGCCGACGGTCGAGGTCGTTGAGGTAGCGTCGACCGAGCGTGTCGCTGTCCGATTTCAACCAGTCGCTGAACTTGGTGGTGCCGAGCGGTTCGGTACCCGTGTACATCGATTCGTCACGCAAACTCGAGATTTCGTGCCGGGTGATGACGATGTCCCCGAGGAATAGCCCGAGTACTTTGCCCACCGTCAGGGCTACGAAATCGGGGATAGGCAGGATTGGTCTTCGGAGCCCCATCGCCCGGGCCATTTCCTCGACCATCTCCCGATAGGTGAACGTTTCGGGGCCCACCGCATCGATGGTTTGGTCGCTATCGCGGTCGGCTGCTTCCACACAGATACGTGCCAGGTCTTCCACATGGATGGGGGTGAGGCGGGCCTCTCCTCGACCGAACACCCCGAAGACGGGCAGGTGGCGGAGCAGCCAGGCGATGTTGTTGATCAGCACGTTCTCGGGGCGGCCGTAGATGACGGTCGGCCGAACGATGGCATGCGAAAGGCCCGACGCCAACAGTTCCTGTTCGAGGGGCGCCTTGCCCCGGAAGTACCCCCAATCGGAGTCCTCACGGGCATTGGCCACGCTCACATGTACCACCCGTCGCACCCCCGCCGTTCGAGCGCAGTCGAACAGAATCTTGCTGTTCTCGACAGCTTGGGCATAACCAAAATCGGTGGACCCCTCCTGGTGGTCGTACCGGACCCAATAGGTGTTATAGAGCGCGTAGGCGCCCCGCAGCGACTCGACCAGCGCCGGCGGGTCATCGAAGTCGATCGGGTGCACCTCGATGTCGACGCCGAAAGGGTTACCCCGATCCAACGAATTCGTCAGAGTCCGAACCCTCCCACCCCCGGCTATCAACTCCCTAGCGATATACCTACCGGTGTACCCGAACGCACCGGTAACCACGTGTAGAAGAGCATCGGTCACCCTCTCACCCCCAACACCTCCCAGCCCACCCACAACAGGGTAGGCCACCCGATCGTGCCCGTCGGAGACCTACCCTTGGCCAGGCAAGCCGGCCGGCTCCAACCGCCCATGTCGTCCAGTTCTGTCGAGGAGCGGTACGAGTGTGCGAATGGACGTGTATCTCCCACACTCGCCTCCACGGTGCGGCATTTGGTCCGCCAGACACTAGAACGCGGCCGCAAAACAACGCCCAACGCTGAAGAGGAAGACACAAGCCGGTCCAGCAAGTCGTGGGCTCGGGTTCCCTCCGTCAGTTCGAAATACCCGTGCTTTGGCGTGTTCAGGAATACCCTGACTCATATTATGTTGTCCAAACGCGACAAAGCAGTGTTGGATTTTGAGCGCTCCTGGTGGTTGGTGCCCGGACCGAAGGACCGCGCCGTTCAAGAACACCTCGGGATGAGCGCCGGTCGTTACTACCAGATTCTCCGGGACCTGCTCGACGACCCCACCGCGATGGCGTACGATCCGCTGACCATCCGGAGATTGCTGAAGGTTCGTGCG
>DATEVB010000189.1:0-3041 GCA_035282865.1 Acidimicrobiia bacterium
GAGCCGTTTGGGTTCGCCGACCGAGTGGAGTTCGCCCTCCGCTACCTGCTCGTCCCGGCGGTAGCGGTCCTCTGGGTGGACGCTCACCGTCTCCGCTGGGTGGCACCAACCGCCGGCCTGTTAGGCGCTACCACTTCGTAGCTGCTGTGGACGGGCGGCACCCCAGGGGTATACCGCTATTTAGGTGCCTATCGCATCGCGGGTCTCCTCATCATGGCGACGGTTGCGATCGCGGTGGGAGCGATCATCTTCCGTCGATTCGCGGCAGCTCTCTGGGTGCCGGCTAGGGGCTGCTCTCGCCACCGCGAAGGATCTTCGTGACTCTGGACTGTCTTTCGTGGTGGGGCCGATTCCGACGCTCGCCGGCGAGCCACTAGTGCGGCTGAACCGACGTTTCGCAGCCGCCTTGTATCCGTACATCGACGGCCAGAGTTTCACGTGGGGAGATCCCCGGGGGGCCACGCACCGGAGCGACCTGCTCAATCTCATCGTGACTCTCCACACCGCCCCGACCACCGCGACCCGACACGCCATCACAGACGACTTCGCGGTTCCGCACCGAGACATCCTGGCGTCGGCCCTCGACCATGAGGTTGCCGGCCGGGATGGCGGGCCCTACACCGACCAGACCCTGACGCTCGTTGCCGACAACGCTCAGAAGATTCAACGACTGCTCGTTCGCTACGACGACTTGGTCGACGAGTTCCGTTCACGGCCGACCCGGATGGTCCTCACCCACGGCGAGCCTCATCCCGGCAACACGATGCTCACCCACGCAGGCTTAGTGCTCATCGACTGGGACACCGTCCTGCTGGCTCCACCAGAACGCGACCTGTGGATTCTCGACGCTGGTGACGGGTCCGTCGTAGGCGCCTACTCGGCAGCAACCGGGATAACACCCCTGCCGTCGATTTTCGCGCTCTACCGCATCCGGTGGGACCTCGCAGACACTGCCGCCTACGTCCACAGATTCTGGGGGTCGCATGCGGGCACCCTCGACGATGACCAGTCATGGGATGAGCTTCGCTCCCTGATTGACCGCCTATCGAGCTGAATTCGTTTGGTCGGTCTTGTCACTCACCAGGTTGCTAAACCGGGTTGAAGGAGCCTGATGTCACCGAGCGTTCGGGGCTGCGAGCCTGCACCCCGGTATTCTCTTGGCAATGACAACACCCGTGACCCGGCCGGTGCACCGGCACGGGCGATTACCTGATCGACTGTTGGACGTGGATGCGGCCGGGTGCCGCCGGAGCGGTTCAAGCTACTGGTCGGCCACCGACGCCCGCGTGTGGCTGCTCCTCAACGTGGCTGTCGAACACTATGTCCGCGGCCGTCAGCAGCACCGATGAATCCCGGCCACACCCACGTTCCTCGAGCAGGGCGGCGCCATCTCGGTCCGCTGACGATTGCTTTTGGGCTCGTGGCGTTATTCATGGTCGTCGAGGTGGCGGCCGGGTTCTTGACCGGCTCCTTGGCATTGATCTCCGACGCAGGGCACATGGCTACCGATGCGCTGGGTTTGGCCATGGCGATGGCGGCGATCGTGGCCGCAGACCGTGCTGCCACCGGTAGAAGCCACACCTACGGGCTGTACCGGCTGGAGATCCTCGCCGCCCTCGCCAACGCCGTACTGCTGTTCGCCATCGCCGGCTATGTCATCTACGAAGCTGCCCGGCGGGTGCAAGAACCAATCGAAGTGCTGACGACCCCGATGGTGGTGGTGGCGGTTTTGGGGCTGGTGGTCAATGTGATCGGCTGGCGACTCTTGCGGTCCGGCGCCCGGGAATCGATCAACCTCAAAGGCGCCTACCTCGAAGTGATCGCAGACCTGGCCGGGTCGATCGGGGTCATCGCCGCAGCCCTGATCATGATCATGACCGGATGGGCCTACGCCGACCCGCTTTTCGCGGCACTGATCGGACTGTTTATCCTCCCGAGGGCCTGGCGCCTCGGCCATCAAGCCCTCCGCGTCCTCGTCCAGGCCGCTCCGACCGGCCTCGACCTCGACAGTATCCGCCGGGACCTATCAGCCGTCCCCGGCGTAGTCGATGTCCACGACCTGCACGTGTGGACCCTCACTTCCGATATGGACGTCGCCACCGTGCACCTGATGACCAGAGACGGAACCGACCCCCATCCCGTCCTTGACCAAGCCCGCAGCATCCTCCAGGACCTCTACCACATCACCCACGCCACCCTCCAGGTCGAACCGGACACCCATCAAGGCTGCTCGGAGGTCACCTGGTAAGAGGCGCCGATCACGCCGATCCAGCCACTCCTGGGCCCGCAGTCTGGGAGGTCTCCGAACAACCTCACCCGGCCAGGAGCCCGGCAGCCTCCTCCATCGTGAACCGCCCCTCGGTCACTTCACGACCGACCACCACCCCGCCCAGCCGTTTGCCGTCCGAAGTGAGCTCGGTCAAAGCTCTGAGGTCGGCCAGATTTCGGACCCCGCCGGCGGCAATGACGGGATCGTCCACGTACGACATCGCCTCATGGAGAATCCAGAAGTTGGGCGGCTCCGTCAAGGCGTCTCGGTTGGCTTCGGCCACCATGAACCCGGCCGCGCCCGCCGAGGAGAGCTCAATGATCACTTCTTCGAGATGGCGGCCGCTGTGGGCCGTCCAGCCCCGCACCACCAGCTCCTCGTCCGGCTTCACGTCCAGGGTGATCATGACCTTGTCCGGGAAGTCCCGGCAGATCTCCCACGTAAGCACCTGGTCCTCGATGGCCGTCGTTCCCATAGCGATGCGCCACGCCCCGGCCTCCAACCGGCGCTCCACCTCCGGGCGGGAGCGCACTCCTCCTGCCACCAGGACGGGGATATCGATCGCGGCAACGATCCGGTCGATCAGCGGCCGGTTGGAATAGTCCCCGTAGGCGGCGGCATTGAGATCCACCACAAGGAGGTGATCGGCGCCCTTTTCCGCCCAGCCGTGGGCGCGAGCCACCGGATCGGCATCGAGAGCGATGGCGGCTTCATGGACGTCGCCGTGTGGGAGCCGGACGGCCCGACCATCGAATATGTTGACGCGTGCGTA
>DATEVB010000190.1:0-2854 GCA_035282865.1 Acidimicrobiia bacterium
GGTGAGATCGTCGTCACCACCTCCCGGCAGTACCAGCCGAGCCAGGTGTTCGAGCCCGGGTCGCCGGCCGCGTTCGCCCTGGCCACGGCCAACGCCCTGTCGCGGATCACCCTGGACGATGGGCGCAACAGCCAAAATCCCGACCCGGCGATCCACCCCAACGGCCTCGAGTTCACGCTCACCAACACGTTCCGCGGGGGAGACATCCTGCAAGACGTGACGGGCGTCTTGGCCCAGGGTTTTGGTCTCTACCGGATCCATCCCACGCAGGGGGCGACGTACATCGCCGCCAACCCGCGTCCGGTCGCCCCCGACTTCAAGCAGGGGCAGCTCCGGGTGGCTTCGTTCAACGTGTTGAACTTCTTCACCACGATCGACCTCCCCGCGATCGGCGACGTGTGTGGGCCGACCGGGCTTTCGGATTGCCGCGGCGCCGACACCGTTGAGGAGTACGAGCGCCAGCTGGCGAAGCTGGTGGCGGGCATCATCGCCCTGGACGCCGACATCGTCGGGATCCAGGAGATCGAAAACGACATCCGCGACGACGATGGCAGCCGGGAGCACGACGCAATCCTCACTCTGGTCGAGGAGCTCAATGCGGTTGAAGGTGCCGGCACCTGGGCATGGGTGGGCGAGGCGGCTGCCCACGGCGGGCCGAGCGCCTACAACGACTACCCGGTGCGCAACGAGATCATCTACCGGACGGCCGCGGTGACACCTGTTGGTGCTCCGGTCGCACTCCGTGACTTGGCATTCGACCGGGTCCGGCCGTTGCCCGGTCTCGAGGGCATCGAGCCGCTGGGGAGGCCGCCGCTGGCGCAGACGTTCACGATGGACTCGGATCGGTCCAACCGGGGCAATCGCCGGGCGTTCACTGTGGTGGTGAACCACTTCAAGTCGAAGGGCTCGAGCTGCGCGAGCATCGGTGACCCGCTCGATGTCCATCAGGCAGAGTGCAACCTGGCGAGGGTGGCTCAGGCCGAAGCGCTGTTGGACTTCGCGGCTTGGCTGCAGGGCAACAGCGGCGACGAAGACGTGCTGATCACCGGTGACCTCAACAGCTATGCGATGGAAGATCCCATGGACACCATCAAGGAGGGAGTGGACGACATCGCCGGCAACGGGGACGACTTCACCGACCTGCTTCAGCTGTTCGAGGGACCGACGGCGTACGGCTATCTGTTCAACGGCCAGCTGGGGAGTCTCGACCAGGCCCTGGCCAACAGCTCACTGCTGGGCCAGATCCTCGACGTGACCTCGTTCCACATCAACGCCGACGAGCCGGACATCCTGGACTACGACATGTCTTTCAAGCAGCCGGCGCAGGACGCCCTGTATGAACCATTGCCGTACCGGGTGTCGGATCACGATCCCATCATCATCGGGATCAAGCTGGTGCGACAGGATCACTGACGACACCGCGCGGTGAAGAGGGCGGGCCTATGTGCCCGCCCTCTCCGCGTCCAGGGGCATCCCCCCACAAGTTCGTGGTCACAGCACTAGCTTCCACAGATGGCCATTGCGACATACCGCTGCACAGTCCTCGACGTAGATGATCTCACCGTCGCCTACAAGTTCTGGTCAGAGGTGACCGGTCTGGAGATCATCGGAAGCCCCGGTGGTTGGCATGGGCGTTTCGGCTATCTCGGCCGCAAGGATCCATGGAAGCATGAGTTCATCCTCCAGGTGGTCGACACGCCCAAAGGTGAGCGGGCCAATCGGGTACACATCGACCTCACACCCAACCAGGGGATGGACCGCGCCATCGAGGACATCATTGCTCTGGGCGGATCGGTCAAGAAACCACCGACCCTCTACCCAAGGCCCGGATCCCATGGAGATGAACCACCGGTCATCGAGTGGGCAGTGATGCAGGACCCGTTCGGCAACGAGTTCTGCCTGGTCAGTGCGCTCGATCAAAGAGAAATCGAGGCAGTTCTCAAGGCATCGATGGCCGGCGCTTCGACCGATCACGAGTTGCGGGTGGTCGCCGGACGAACATCCTGATCGCCCCTTCTCGTCGCGGCCGCTTTCCCCGGCCGGCTCGTGGTCTGCTCACCGATACAACCCGCCCAGAACGGTTACACCAGCAACCATCTTGTTCGGACCGCACGAGCCCCAGTTCTGGCACTTGGCGAGCGCGGGGCCATCTAATGGCATTTCCCCTGGTAGAAGCCAGGTTTGCCTTGCGCGCCCGGAGGAACTCGAATCCCCAACCTCCTGATCCGTAGTCAGACGCTCTGTCCAATTGAGCTACGGGCGCAGCGGAGGCAAAGGTACTACGCCGCGGTGGGCAGACGGAACCGCGGGCGGTCGGCGGTACGGCCCGGGGTTGCGCCGTGCCCGCCTCGATGTGAGCCCCGTCAGCCGGTGCGGAGCCGGAGCAGTCCGGGGAGGATCTCGAACCGGAGCGGGGTCGTCCCCGCCATTTCGCCGTCGGCCTCGACGGGGAGGGGGATCTCGGCGTCGATGCTCCCGGTACGCCCGGACATCTGCACGATGCGGCGGTCGGGGAGGTGGCGTCCCCGGTAGATCCGCGGGATGAGGGTGAAGGCCTGGCGCTTGGGTCCCACGTTCACCTGGAGGTCGGCGACGCCGTCCGCCGGGTCGGAGTGCGGCGAGATGTGCATGCCCCCCCCGAAGTAGCGGGCGTTGGCGATGATCACGTTGTGGGCACGGCCGGTGTAGCGGTCGTCGTCTGCCGTGACGGTCACCTCGCAGGGACGAAAGCCGGCGAGCGTCGGCCAGAACGCGACCAGATAGCGGCTCTTCCCCAGGCGGCGGGGAAGCCGCTCCGCGGCCCGCACCGTCGCCGCCCCCATCCCCGCCTCGGCGACGTTGATGAAGTACCGGG
>DATEVB010000191.1:0-5773 GCA_035282865.1 Acidimicrobiia bacterium
TTGTTTCGTTACATGGACCGAGCAGTGTGGGACATCGCCATGACCTCTAATGGTGTATCGCGGATTCAGTGATCTGGTTGTGTGTGGCTCTTCCTCGTTTGACTTTGGTGATGATTTCTTCGGCAGTTTTGTGCCAGATGAACGGTTTCGGGTCGTCATTCCACCGGTCGGTCCAGAGGTCGATGGCGTCGATGAGTTGTTGAACGCTGGTGAACCTGCCGCGGCGTAGCCGTTTGACGGTGAGTTCCCTGAACCGGGGACCTCTCATCCGTGGTGTGGGCGCCCGCCGGGCGGCGCGCGCCGTCAAGGGCGAGTATCGTGGAGCAAGTTGCGCAGATGCGCGTACCGACAGGAGGAATCAGGAGACATGAGAAAGTCACGAACAGTCATTTGGGTATCGCTGCTGGTGGCGTTGGCGCTGGTCGTTGCCGCTTGTTCTGACGGCGGCGGCGGAGCGACTAGCACGACGGCGACTACGTTGGCAGGGGAGGCCACCACGGCGCCCCCGGGAGAGTTGCAGAAGGTCACCTTTGCGCTGACCAATCAGCGTGCTATCCAGTACTACCCCTACTACCTGGCCGACTATCTCGGCTACTACGAGGCCGAGGGTCTCGACGTGGAGACCGTGATCGTGTCGGGTTCGGGGGCAACCGTGCAGCAGTTGGTGGCGGGCAACGCTGATATCGGGCATCCGTCGGCGCCTGCGACGGCGCAAGCGGTGTCTCAGGGACAATGTCTGAAGCAGCCGTACACGTACGCGCATGTGAACGTGTACGGTTTGGCAACCCCGGCCGACAGCGGTATTGAGACCCTCCAGGACCTGCAGGACAAGGTGGTCGGGGTGTCGGAGCCGGGCGGCGGCGAGATCATCATGGTCCGTGCCGTGTTGGCAGGAGTCGGGTTGGCGGAGAACGTGGATTACACGATCGCTGCTGTGGGTGAGGGCGGTCCGCTGACAGTCCAAGCGTTGCAGAACGGTGATGCCCAGGCCTATTCGTCGAGCATTTTCGACGTTGCTTCGGTGGAGGCAAACGGGATGCCGTTGCGCCAGTTGCTGCCCGATGAGTTCCGGTACTTCCCGTCCAATTCGATCGTGGTGACCTGCGACTACTACGAGGCCAACAAGGACATCGTGACCCGATTCGCCCGAGCTGTCGCCAAGGCGACCGTATTCGGTGAGGCGAACCCGGACGCGGCTTGGGAAATCACCAAGACCTACGAGCCGGAGTTGTTCGAGGACGAGGCGTTGGCCCGGGCGATCTGGGACGTGACCGTCGACATGATCACACCCCCGCCAGCCCTTGCGGATGCGCCCCTGGGTTCGCACTACTACGAAGGTTGGAACGCCTACCTGGCGTTCGCCACCCAGGGAACCGAAGAAGAAGGTGCCCTGCCGCCGGACAGCGTGGATGTGAACGAGGTGTTGACCGACGAATTGATCGGCGAGATCAACAACTTCGACCGTGCCGCCGTTGAAGCCGAGGCAGGAGCTTTTCCAGGAGTCGGCTGAGCCTCGACTTGGCCTCGAGGGCCGGGAGGCCCCGGTGCGAGGACTCGCTCGCACCGGGGCGCAGGCCCGCTACCGGGTTCCCAACCGGCCGACGTTTGTCGTGATCGAAACATTGGTTGTGTGATCGAGAGGTGTGGATACGGTGATCTTGAGTTTGGAGGGGATTGCCAAGACGTATCGAGCGAGGGCCGGTCAGGGTGACGTTGAGGCGCTGCGGCCGGTGAACCTAGGGATCGAGACAAGTGGTTTTGTCTCGATGGTGGGTCCCAGCGGGTGTGGGAAATCCACGATGCTCAAGATCGTGGCCGGTCTGCTGACGCCCAGCGCGGGCAGGGTGATGTTTCAGGGAGCGGAGGTGGTGGAGCCGAGCCGCGACATGGGGTTCATGTTCCAGGCGCCGGTGCTGCTGCCGTGGCGGACGGTGGAGCGCAATGTGATGCTTCCCGCGGAGGTCTTCCAGCTGAAGGACCCGGAGGTCAGCGAGCGGGTCCGGGAGGCGATCGGGCTGGTGGGTTTGGGGGAGTTCTCCCAGGCGATGCCGAAGCAGTTGTCGGGTGGGATGCAGCAACGTGTAGCGCTGGCGAGGGTGTTGGCATACCGGCCCAAGTTGTTGCTGATGGACGAGCCGTTCGGGGCGCTCGACGAGTTCACTCGGGAGGCGATGAACCTGGAGTTGTTGCGGCTGATCCGACCCAGCGGGATCACGGTGCTGTTCGTGACCCACAACATCTCTGAGGCGGTGTTCTTATCGGACCAGGTGGTCGTGATGAGCCCTCGCCCGGGTCGAGTGGCCGGGGTAGTGACGGTGCCGTTTGGACCGGATCGGGACATCGAGTTGATGCGGGAACAGCGGTTCACAGAACTGGTCTTCGAGGTCCGGGAGATTCTGGGGGCGGAAGGCGACGCAGCGGCCGCCGATCATGCGATCTGAGTGGAGGTACCGATGAGCAGCAGGGATACACGGCTGGTCGATGAGGAGTTGATAATCCCCCGCGACGTCGAAACAGGCCAGTGGAAGTACCGGGTGGGGGCGCTGGCGTTGGCGGTGCTGTTCTTCGGTCTGTGGGAATTGCTGCCCCGATTGGGTCTGGTCTCAGAGATCATCCTGCCTCGTTTCTCGGACACGATGACCGCCCTGTACACCCTGGTGATCCAGCCGTTCTTCCCCAAGCACCTGAAGGTCACCCTCTATGAGATCTTCATGGGTTTCACGATCGGCACCTTCATCGGCTTGACCATGGGGATCATGCTGGGGGTATGGGAAGGCCTCCGGAAACTCACCTATCCGTTCGTGGTCGCCTTCCAGGCTATTCCCAAGATCGTGCTGGCTCCCTTGTTCATCGCCTGGTTCGGGTACGGGACCTCCTCCAAGGTGGTAATGGCGGTCGCCATTGGGTTCTTCCCGGTGTTGATCAACACCATGGTCGGTATCGAAAACGTCCCCGCCGACATGAAAGAGCTGATGCGGTCGTTGCGAGCCACCCGCTGGCAGAGCTTCCGCAAAGCCGAACTTCCCGCCGCTTCACCGTTGATCTTTGCCGGCGTCAAGACTGCTCTCACCTTCTCCCTGATCGGGGCCATCGTCGGCGAGTTCGTGGCCGCCAGTGAAGGATTGGGCTACCTGTTGGACACCTACAACTTCGCCCTACGTATCGACCGGGTCTTCTCGTTGATCATCATTCTCAGCGCCATCGGAGCCATCTTCTACTTCGCGCTCGAATGGCTCGACAGGAAACTCATCTCGTGGCGCGAAGATTAGCAACTGGACGCCTGACCACTCTTGGTGGTGACGTTCAGTCCGACGGCTCTTGAAGTCCCGCCAAACGGCGTAGCACCTCGGCCAGAACCGCCGGGTCATCGGACCCGAGGTCTTGGGCCATAGCGGCCAGGTAGAACGTCGACGCGACGGCCAGGAGAGGCACTGGGCAATGATGACGGGCGGCCAAGTCCATGATCAGCTCGACGTCCTTGCCGATGGTGTCGATGGTGGCCGTCTCTCCGGAGTACTCGCCGGCGACCATCATGGGGCCGCGCACCTCCAGCATGCGTGACGTGCCGGCACCGGCGCAGAGCAGGTCGTAGGTGGCGGCGGGTTCCAACCCGACCCGAGCGGCCAGGGTCATCGCCTCGGCGGCTGCCAGGGTGTGGACCGACACCAGGAGGTTGGAGACGAGTTTCATCTTGATGCCGGCGCCGAAATCGCCCACCCGCGGGGCGGCCCGGGAGACGGCCTCAAGCGCCGGGCGGCACCGCTCAATGAGATCCTCCGGGCCGCTGGCATAGAAGACAATATCCCTGAGGCGAGCCTGGGCGCCGGTGCCGCTGATCGGGCAGTCGAGCATGGCCATGCCCGCCGTCGCCAGCGACTCCCGGGCCGCCTCCTTGACCGCCAGGGGCAGGGTGCTGGTCTCGATGCAGATCACCCCCGGCCGGGCTCCCGCCACCAGGCCGTGCTCGCCGTGAACGACCTCGTCGAGGGCCGCCGCCGATGGGAGCGACAGGATGACCTGGTCGGCGGCCCGGACCACGTCGGCGGGCGATCCGGTCGCCTCCCCTCCGAGGTCGCGAAGGTGTGCCATCCGTTCCGAGCGGATGTCGAAGCCCACCACACGGAACCCGGCGGCGACCCAGTTGGCGGCCAGCGGCCGGCCCATCGCGCCGATCCCGACGATGCCCACCGCCTTCATAGCGATTCCTCGTTCATGTCCATTCCTCCTGGTCGGTTCCTTGGCCCGGGTTCGGCGGAATCCTAGACCTAGACTGCCGATCCGCCGGCGCTCCCCGGACTGACCCGAACCGATGAGGTCGAAGCGACAAGCCCCATTGGGCCAGCATCCGTTCCGGTTGGGTAACTGCGGGAGTCACGGGAGCGTGGTGGTCGTTGAGGGACCCGGGGACCAGCTGATCCTATCGGGAGAAGCCCACGCCTCCGCATCCACTGCCGCTAGCCCTTTTTCGGCGGTTCTGCCCGCTGGCGGTCCCCGCGGAAGGCCGGGTGACACCTCAAACCGACACGATGCGAATCCGTTGCTGACGTTCACCCCGACCTGAGAGGCCAGCCAGAAAGTCTCGGTTTCCCCAGTGGGGGTCTATGATCGCGATTGACGAAGGGGAGTAGTTCCCTCGCCGGACGATCGACACGCTGGGCCCAAAACGGCCCCGGTCCCCGGGCTCACCACCCTGACCGGATGGTGGGCGAGCGAGACCTTCGACCTGCATCGTTAACCGATGCCCGGTCGAGGTGTCGGTTCCTCCACCGGGCAAGGAGGAGGAACCGGTGGAAGCTTTCTGGTTGAGCACGGGGGTTATCTTCGTCGCCGAACTGGGAGACAAGAGCCAGCTCATGGCTCTGGCGTTCGCGACCCGCTTCAAGGCAACCCAGGTCTTGATCGGCATCGCGGTAGCCACCGCGCTGGTGCACGCCTTCTCGGTGCTGGTCGGCGGGTTGATGTCGGTCAACCTGCCAACTAAGGCGGTCAACATCCTCGCCGGCCTAGCCTTCTTGGCCTTCGCCGTATGGACGATCAGAGGCGACTCCCTCACCGAGGACGAAGAGGCCAAGGCCACACGAGCTTACCGGTCCCCGATGATGGCGGTAGGGATCGGCTTCTTCCTGGCAGAACTTGGTGATAAGACAATGCTGGCGACCATCACCCTGGCCACCACCGAGGGCCTGGTCGGTACGTGGATCGGGTCCACGCTCGGAATGGTCATCGCCGACGCACTAGCGATCCTCGTCGGCAAGCATCTAGGCACCCGGCTGCCCGAACGGGCTATCCGTGTCGGAGCCGCCCTGTCCTTCGTCATATTTGGGATCCTGCTACTGATGGAAGGTCTCGGCCAATGACAAGGCTGTCGAATCGTCTTCACAGACTCGACCAAGGCTGCCCTGTTTTCCAGAGACCAAGCCGTTCGTACATCCACAACTCGGGTAGGCGACCACCTGCGTCGCCGGTGACACGCACCCGAGAGACGCAGACGTAGGTGGCCCAACTTGACGAAACGAAGACGTGTGAGCCCTCATTCAGATCTGAGTCGAACCGCCATGTTGTTGCACGCTGACGGTCACGCAACATAGCGACGGGCGATCCACTCCCTGAGTGAAGACCCCCCAGAAGGGCGAACGCTTGACTTCGTGGCTGCTAGGGAGGTGGTGTTGCGAGTCGGTTGCGACTTCTCTTCCGGGTTAAGTCGACTTAGCGTTGGTTTCGAACATGAGTACCTCCAACGATGCCCACGATGAAGGAGCTGAGAATGGTTCGT
>DATEVB010000192.1:0-4128 GCA_035282865.1 Acidimicrobiia bacterium
CCGTTTTCCGCCCCCGAGAATGATGGGATGGATCATGAGGCTGAATTCATCGATCAGATCGTGGCTGACCAGGAACCGAACGAGTTGCGAACTCCCCAAGATCTGGATGTCGCCATCGACTTTCCGTTTGAGATCCGCGACCGACCCGGCGAGGTCGTCCGACGGGAGCAATGTCGAGTTGTTCCAGGTCAAGTCCCCCTGGGTCAACGTCTGGGACACGACATACTTATCAACCGAGTTCATATGATCCGCAAAGGGGTCGCCGGCTCGCTCAGGCCACGCGGCCGCCATCGTCTGCCAGGTGCGGCGCCCGAACAACAAGGCGCCGGTAGTTGCGGCAGCTTCGCCGAATACCGGGCCCATGACGTCAACGTCGAAGTACGGGTGTGACCATCCCCCGTGGGCGAAGCCGCCGTCGGTGTCTTCCTCCGGCCCACCGGGGGCCTGAACGACCCCATCGAGGCTCACAAAATCACTGGCAATCAAACTCATGACTTCCTCCTTCGCGTCCAGGCGATCTAGGCGCCAACCCCGGGTTGGACGGTCTCAGCAAGCAGAGTGTCGATCTGGCCAATGGCCTGGGCCATACCCTCTTCCATTCCCATCTCGACCAACTGTTCCATAGCCTCCAACGATGGGAATACCGACGAAATGGTCATCCGGGTAGCACCCGACTCTGTTGCGTCGATCGTCACCGTGGCCATCGTGGTTGGCATATCGCTGATCGGATTACCTGCATCGTCGGCAAAACCATCCTCGAACTCCAACCGGTTCGGGGCCTCCACCGTGAGCACGCGCCACCAACCGTAGTGCTGGTCCCCTTCGGGTCCCGTCATGTAGTAGGTAACCGTTCCGCCCGGAGTGAGATCGTGTTCGACAAACGTCGCCGGATAAGTCGGGGGTCCCCACCAGCGTTCGAGCTGTCGTGGGTCGGCCCACAGTCGCCAGACTCGTTCGGTCGGGACGTCGAACTCTGCGGTGATGAAAAACGTGAGGTGCTCGGGGTCCTTGTGTACGTTGGTGACGGTCATTCGTCTTCTCCTGATTCGGGTTCGGCGAGGATCTGGCCCATGCGGTCGATTCGATCCCGCCACAGCTCCTCGAGTTCTTCGAGAAGCCCAGAGGCGGTGCGAATCGTGTCCGGGCTCCCTCGTACGAGATGTTCGCGCCCTCGTGGATGCTTCGTCACGAGGCCTGCGCGTTCGAGGACGGCAACATGTTTCTGAACCGCCGCGAAACTCATCGTGTAGCTGCGCGCCAACGCAGAAACCGAGTAGTCCCGGGTCATCGTCCGCGTGATGATATCCCTGCGGGTGGCGTCGGCCAGCGCATGAAACAGCAGATCCACATCCAGGTCAGCCAGCATTCCTACAACCATATGGTTGTACATTATCGAGAGCTCGGTCCCTCGTCAAGCCCACGCGGTAACGGCAAGAACCTACCTGACCAGCTCAGAGGCGTTCGCGCCGACGGCGCCGCCTGACCATCACGTACCCTACGGCGACACCTGGCATCGGCTCGCCGTCCTGATCGTTCACCTGCACGGTCAATTGGACGGGCAGGGCGTATCCGACGTCTCCGGTCTGCCCATCGCCGGCAACCGCAACGATCGAGGTGGCATGACGCGTGCCGACCGTCGACGTGTCATCGGTCGGGGCGGTTCCCGTTGCCGGTGATCAGCACCGTGGCGTAGCGGTGGCCTCTGCGGAGGCTGGTCTCGTCGACTACCAAGAGGACCCGGCAGCGGCGCCGGCGACGATCGGCAGCTACCCGATCCGGCCAGGACCTGGTGAGACCCATGACGTAATGCCAGGGCAGCTCGTGGCGGCGAGCCACCTCACGGATCGACATCCAGGCCCTCGTCACATCCCGCTGCGCCGTCGTCGTCGCCCGCACCCTGCGCTCCCCGCCAACGACTGTGCACCCCTGCCTATACATGGGGGTTTCGTGAGGCCCTTGGCACCGCCACCCGGCCGTTCTTCACCGTTTCTCGACGCCGCTCTCAAGTCTCATTGCCTGGTTGCCGACATGAAAGACATGGAATTCGGGACACGGTCACGGCAGTGGCTCGTCGTAGCGCTGGTCGCAGCCACCATCATCAGTGGCATTGCCTTGCTCCTCAGGTCGTCGTATCTGGCGGCGGCCTCCCGGCTTGACCTGGTGCAGACGTCGACGGCCGACCTCTATCAGCTCTCTGCGCTCGAGTGGGAGGCGATCGCCTCTGAACAGGTCGAGGCGGAGACCCGCGCCACCCTGGAAGGATTGACCACCGGGCTCGTGACCTCGGGTGAGAGCTTGGCCGAGCAGGGAGTCTTGCCCGGCGATGCTCTCGGCCAGCTCGCGGTGCTGATCGACGGGCTGAACAGGGAGCTGGATTTGCTCGAGGCGGGCCGCTTGGACGCAGCCCTCGAGGTTGACGAGGAGGTCGTGGACCCGACGTTCGATGGTCTCATGATTGTCTACCAGCAGTTAGCGGTCGAGGCCCGGGCGAAAGCAGAGCGGACCAATCTGGTGACCGGGCTCCTGTTTGTGATCCTCATTCTGGCCGGGGTGGTCTTGTCGAGCTTCGGGGTGCGAAAATCCGAGTCCCTCCTGCGCCTGGAGCAGCTGGTACAGATCAAGGATCGCTTCACGGCCAGCGTGAGCCATGAACTACGGACGCCGCTGACGGTAGCCCTTGGTATCGCCGAGATCCTGGAGGAAGGTTCCCACGACATGGGCGAGCAGGAGCAACGGGAGCTGCTCGGGGTGCTGGTCCAGCAGACCCGGGACATGAATGACATCATCGACGACCTGCTGGTGGCGGCCCGCTCGGAGATCGGGACGATCGCCGTCGTCATCGAGCCAGTTGAGGTTGTCCATCTCGTACGGTCGGTTGTCGTCGGGCTGGGAGCGCCCCAACCGGTGGAGGTCGACGTGCCCGACAGCCTGACGGCGTTGGCCGACCCGGGCCGGCTTCGCCAAGTGGCGAGGAACCTGCTGGTCAACGCGGTCCGCTATGGAGGCGACCGGATCACGGTGCGAGGCTGGGTTGGGGCCGACCGGGTGTATCTCGACGTTTCCGACAATGGCGCAGGCATCCCCGAGTTAGACCGGGAACGCATGTTCGAGCCGTTCACCCGAGCAAAGACCGGTCAGGTCAGCGACTCGGTAGGGATCGGCCTCTACATCTCACGCCACATGACCGAGCTGATGGGCGGGCACCTCACCTACCACCACGGCCCAACCGGCCCCACCTTCCGTGTCGAACTCCCCCTCGCCCACCAGGACACCACCGCTTCTGAGCCGAACGACAAACCCACTGCGACCGATCCGGCCGGTGAGATGGGCGGGCTCCATCCCGGTCAAATCGGAACCGGGACAGCCGCACCGATGCCGGCAGCGACCTGGGGACTCGAACAGGGACTATGACGGGACCCTGCGCCTGACCCGGCCCGAAGGACGGTTCCTCGACAGCCCGTCCATCGATGGCGCTGCGTAGAGCTGGTGGCTGTGACACCATCGATCCACCCACCGCACCTCGACATGCTTCCTGCTCCGCGGATGATGTGGGCGGATCGAGCAGATCCGGGGGAGAGTTTGGACCTTCATGCTGGCTGGTCGCTCCTGGCTACAATTCTGTACCGTCGCTTTGCGTGAGGCAGACGTAGTCGGGAATGACGCTGTCCGGCGAGGATGAAACGTTCGCCACGTCCCAGTGTTCGGCAGTGACCGAGGTGACGAGCTCCTCAAAAGTCACAACGGCGCCAAAGGTCTCCAATGAGGGGTTGGCAAGGCCATCCGGCAAATCGGCCGTATAGAGCGAAGTTGAGCCATCGCTGAACACCGCTCGCCACTGCTCGCTGTCCTGCACGAAAGCAGGACACGATGGCCGTGCGCCGGCTCAGGGTTCTCGAGTATCGCCGGGTGGCTCTTCCTCGTCGTCCTTTGCGATGCTCTTGCGGAATTCCTTGGCCGACTCACCGAGTGACCGGGCGAGATCGGGGAGCTTGCTTGCTCCGAAGAACACCACCAGGATCACCAGGATGATGATGAGTTCGAGGCCGCTAATCCGTCCGAACATGAATGTCTCCCACAGCACACCCTACCGGGTATCTGTGTCTGTGCCCGGCTCCGGTCAACTCGAGC
>DATEVB010000193.1:0-8167 GCA_035282865.1 Acidimicrobiia bacterium
GGCATCCCCAGAGCGAAGGATCCTCACCTCGATACCCGTCTCGTCTTCGAAGGTCTCCAGCACTTCGTCCGAGACCGCGAAGGAATCATGGGTCATCAGGACGATCTCGACCGGCTCAGGCGCCCCGGAGGTCGAGGTGGTAGTGGTGGTAGTCGTGGTGGTACTGGTTGCCGCAGTGGAACATCCGGCCAGCACCACGGCCATCGCCATCGCGCCAACTCGACCTATCCGCTGCTCAGGCCTCTTCCCCAACATGGCTCTCCTTCCGTTGGTCGGAGGCCGAGCTGAGAGAGCTTCCTACGCCGGCATTACCCGGAACAGGTTCAAACGGTCGGAGGCTGTGACGGCCTCCCTCTCAGCCCGGTACACCGAGCTCCCGTGAAGGAATGAGTATACCGCGCGGAAAGTCTTGATACCGAAACTCCCCCGTGTACCGTCCACTCCATGGGAATGATCGCCATCGGCGCATATCGGGTCCATGAGGGCCGTGAAGAGCTTTTCCTGGAAGCGCTGCGCCGCGACATTGTCACCATGCGCGACGAAGGGCTGATCAGTGATTGGCCGGCGATGATTCTCAGGGCGGGTGCCGACGTGTTCCTACAGGTGGTCGAATGGGCCGACGAGGACGCTCCGGCCCGTTCCTCCGACAACGAACGGGTGATGGCGATCTGGACGAAGAAGCGCACCCTGGCCGAGTACCTCAGCCTCTCACAAGTGCCGGGAGCGGATCGCCTGTTCCCCTCCTTCGAGGAGATCCCGACCATCTGACACCTCAGGAGAACGGGATCACCCGTCCCGACGGAGTCTCTCGTTCGGTCCCGGTGATCTGCAGGAAACCGTCGCCGTCGCGGCGCACCGTGGTGTTGGTGCAACCGCCCTCGGCGTAACTCTGGTAATTCACTCGTACGCTCCCGATAGGGATGTCGGCGCCGTGTGAGCTTGCCCGAAACGAGCTCCAGCGTGCGATCACCCGGGGATCGTCACAGCGGCAGAACGCCTCGGTCCAGACCATGGGCGCGGCGAGGTGGGTGCCGGTCGAGAAAAGGTCTCGCACCACCGTCGACCTCCCGGTGGCGAGATCGGTGACGGTGCCTCTCCATCGTCTTGCTTCGGGCGAAGAGATGGCAAGACGGTAGGGCACGCCGGTTTCCCACCGGTAGTCCCTGGTGTTGGCGTTCTCCAGGCGGCTGGGGAGGGTCGATGAGGATCCCGCCAGCTCGCCGACCTCTCCGTATCCACCCCAATTCACTGCCCGACCGTCCGGATAGGAGGTGTGCCACTGCAGGCCGAGGTGGGCCCCGCCCCGTGGGGTGCTCCCATCGACGAAGCTGGTCTGCAGCGCCCAGAAGTACAACTGCTCGACCGAAGGCTCGGCAAGCAGCTCAAAGGTCGTCGAGACCTCATCGAGCGGCACGGGCGGCACGGTCCAGACCAGGTGAAACGAGGAGGCCCCGTTCGATGAGGCCGGCCGACCCGAATCTCGGACCGGCGGGCGGGACGGGAAGCGGGCGAAAGGGCCGGGAGGCATGAGCCGACTCTAGGAGACGCATCCCGAGTCCCGAGCCTCAGAGTCGTCCCCTCCGTCCCATTGCTGCGTGCTTGCCGCGGGGGAGCGCACGAACTACGACCTTCCGGCTATGAACCAGCTGCCGGCCACCAGCCGCCGACTACCGACTATTGACTCTGGCTCTTGCCGGTTCCGCCGAGGAGGACCGCCACGCCGAGGGCGATCAAGAGCACCGGAAAGACGTAGATCGCTTTGAGATCCCAGAGGTCCAACTCTTGCAGCAGGAAGGCTGCTCCGACCAGGACGAAGAACACGCCTGCTACGACGGAACCGCGATTGATGGGCCGGTCGCTCATCGGGTCACCTCGATTTCCCCCGCAAAGGTTGTTACGTCGAGCACCAGGATCCGGCCGGCGTCGGTGCCGGTGAACGTCTCGTCGAGTCTTGGTCCGAACCCTTCACTTCGTTTGCCGAGTGCTCGTATCTCACCGGCGAAGGTCCCCGCTTTCACCTCGACGGTTACATCGTCGGGAACAACGATTATGACCGATCCGGCGAAGGCGCTGGCGTGGACCTCGGTCTCCCCCACCGGGAACACGACGTCGCTCAGGTCAACCGTCAATTCGCCGGCGAAGATGCCGTAGTCCTCCAGGTCTTCCACGCGGGCGGGCCGCTCGGTCATCGGACCGATCACCGTGCCTCCCGAGGTGAAGTTGAAGGTCGACACCGAGACGTCGATCAGCAGAAAGATCGTCAGGACGATGCCCAGAGCCACCAACCCGCCGTGGGTCGGGCCGCGTGAGTCGGCGACCAGGCCGACTCCGATGACGATCACTGCGGCCGATAGCAGATACGACCAGGGGATCTCGTCGACCGCACCGGCGATCTCCAGCATCCAGTTGACGCCGATCAGCAGGATGAGCGCTCCGAGGATGATGCGGGCGCTGCTCGTGTACCTCGGCCTAGTTTCCGTGCTTGGGGTCATGATCGCCTCCCTATGCCACCAAATAGCACGCCGGCGCCGAGCAGGATGATCGCGGCCGGCCAGAAGTACTTGCTCAGATCCGGAAGCAGGTTGTCGAGGAGGACCGCTCCGCCGACCAGGATGAGCAGACCGCCGACGACCATGCGGGCCGTGTTGCCGCTCGAGTGCTCGGCCGTTCCGACTTGTTCACCCGGTTTCTCTTCCGGGATGGCGATCCAGCCAATGATGTAGACGAGGACCCCGGCCAACCCGGCGAGGGTGAGCACCACAAACGCGACCCGCAGGATCACCGGATCGATGCCGAGGTACCGTCCCAAACCGCCTGCTACTCCCGCTACCACCTTGTCGGTGCGGCTGCGACGCAGCAGGTTGGGTCCCGTCACGAGGGGAGGGGTGGGTCCGGGCTCGTACGGTGGGGGGATCAGCTCGTCCTCGGGGAAGTTGCCGAATTCGGGTGGGTTGGACATCTGTGCATCGCCCCTTTCGGGTTGGCACGTGCTCGATTCCCCTCGAACCCTACTGAAATCCGACCGGCCGCGTGACGGCCGGATGTCCATCCTCGTTGGCCGGCCGGCCTACCAGCGCAACAGAGCAGATGCCCAGGTGAACCCGCTGCCAAAGGCGGCCGAGGCGACCAGCATCCCGGGCTCGAGTCTCCCGGCTTTGACGGCTGCGTCCAGGCCGATCGGGATGGTGGCTGCCGTTGTGTTGCCGTATTTCTCGATGGTGTTGAAGACCTTCTCGTCCGGAACGCCCAGCCGGTGGGCTACCGCCTCGTTGATGCGGAGGTTCGCCTGGTGGAAGACGAACAGGTCGACGTCGTTGACTTGGTAGCCGTTTTGTTCGATCGCCGTATGGACGGCCTCCGGCATTCTCTTCACGGCGTGGACGAATACCTGACGGCCGTTCATCTTGGGGTATTGGTCACCCCGATCGAGCATGCGCTGATCGACGATCTCCTCGTCGTAGGCGGTGCTGACGGCGGGTACCCAGAGTTCCTCGGCATAGGCGCCGTCCGTGTAGAGGTGAATCGAGAGCAGATGCGAGTCGAGATGAGGGTTGGCTACCTCGGTCGCCCCGAGAATCACCGCTCCGGCTCCGTCGCCGAACAGCACGCTGACGTCCCGACCTCTGTTGCTGATGTCGAGTCCCTTGGAGTGAACCTCCGATCCGACCACCAGGATCTTTTGGGCCGAGCCGGTTCGAATGTACTGATCGGCCATCGACAAGGCGTAGATGAATCCGGTGCACTGCTGGCGTACGTCGATGGCAGGTATCCCGGTCAGGCCCAGCTTCGTCTGCAGGAAGACCCCCGACCCGGGGAAGTAATGATCCGGGCTGAGGGTGGCGAAGAAGATCATGTCGAGGTCTTCGGGAGCCAGGCCGGCGGAATCCAAAGCTCGTCGGGATGCTTCGACGGCCAAATCGGAGGTGGAGGTGGCCCCTTCGACCCACCGCCGCTCCTTGATCCCGGTGCGCTGGACGATCCACTCGTCCGAAGTGTCCATGTACCGGGTCAACTCTTCGTTGGTGACGATGCGGGGGGGAAGGTACGAACCGAGACCGATCACGCGCGAGCGAAAGTTGGTAATGGGGTCACTCTCCTGTTCATGACTGTGGGCGATGGTAACCCGCTCGATCATCCCAGAAGACGATGGTCGTGTTCCCCTCAGTCGGAGACCGTGCCGCTCGACGGAGCCGCACTCGACAGCAGGCTCCCCAAGATGCACGGTTGGGATTGGCATACGGCGTGAAGTGATTGCGCTGGTCGAGAAACCCCAGGCTCGTCGCGCCACGGGTGGCGCTCAATCGCCCTGAAGGTCCTCGTGGGACCAGAACCAACCGACCACGACAAGGAGAACCTAAAGGAGACCGCGGTGGTATGAGCACGGGCCACCCGCTTACATGCCCATCAGGACTTGACCTTCGATCCTGTTGGGCAGAACCACCCGGAAACAGGCACCACCCAGACGTTCCGACCGGCGATACCCGGTACTGCCTCCGTGGGCGCTGGTGATGGCCGCCACAACGGCGAGTCCGATGCCGGACCCCGGAATCGAGGCGTTGAGGCGGTTCACCCCTCGCTCGAACCGCTCCCAGATCGTATGCTCGTACTTCTTGGGCACCCCGGGACCGTCGTCATGGACTTCGATAGTGAGGTCGCTGCCCTCACGGCGGACAACGATCAGTCCGCTGCCGTTGCCGTAGCGGTCGGCATTGGTCAGCAGATTGATGAGGATCTGTTGCACCCGGCCCGGGTCGACTCTCGCCAGGAGATCGGGGTCAACCTCTGTGTTCAATGTCACGCTGAGTCGGTCGATCGCGTGTATTGCGTTCTCGACGACTTGCGTGACCGGAACGACCTCCTCCTTCAGGGCCATGTCGTCCGATGACCCGCGCGCCAACAGGATCAGGTCGGACACGATCGTCGACATGTGCTGGGCCTGCCGCTGAACCACGCCGATGAGGTCCTTCCGTTCGGCGTCGTCGAGCGGCGTTTGGTCGTCGTTGATGACGTCGAGAAACCCGACCACGGCGGTAAGAGGGGTCCTCAACTCATGGGAGATCGACGACACCAACTCGGCGCGTTGCTTTTCGACCAGGAGGCGGTTCATTCGTATGGCTACCCCCTGGCGACCGATGACCAGAGCACCGACGATGTACGTGGCGGTCAGCAGAAGCTGGATTCTGGGCGAGAGCGAAGCTTGTCTCGTCTCCATGACCAGAAGCAAGACCATCGCCACTGCCACTGAGTAGGGGGTCACTATCACCCAGATGGGAGTGCGTCGGTCGGCATACGCTCGATGTTTTGGCTGGCGATCCGCGATGACTGCCGCCGCTAAGTAGAGGGTGGTTGCCAGCAGAAACACGGTGAAGTTGGGCTGAGCTTCGGCGAAAGTCTTGCCAACTCCGGTGGTCAGGAGGCGGAGGTCCGCGGCTGATTGCAGAATGATGCCGATGGCAAAGAACACCAGGCGAGGGTCGAAACGAAAGCGGCTCCGCCGAACCCAGGCGATGATCACCACCGTGAGGGCGGCAATGTCGACGATTGGGTAAGCCGTGCCGGCCCACCGATCCCAGGCGGATGAGGTTGCGAATTCCTTGAGCAGGTCGTCAAGGGCCAGTACCCACATGACCGCGCCCAGCGACACCGCTCCGATCATGCTGTCGAGATAGACCTGCACGCGCTGGGACAGGGTGAGTGGGAAATGGGGGAGCGAGGCAAACCCGGCAATAACCAGAATGTACGCCAGGATGAAGATGGTGTCGGTTGGTCCAAATGCACTCACCGACCCGGTGATCGATTGGATCGCGGCAACCAGACCAATCCCGAAGGCTGCGACCATAAAACCCATCCCCACGAGAGACCAGGCTCGTTTCTCCCGCCCTTTCATCCTCCGAACTTTGCGAACCAGCACAAACCCGGCCGAGCCATACCCGATCAGCACGCCGAGGGGTCCGGCGATTTCCGCCTGTTCGGGGAGTGCAATAGTCACCACCATCGCCAGCGCGAGCAGCCCGAAGACGAGGACGTGTCCCCGGCTGAGCTGTCCTGGGACGATCATCCGCAACGCGCGGGGAGGCTTTCGAACGGTGGATTGCATTCCCAATCGTTATCGGCAGGAGAGAACCCTCAATAAAGAGGTTGATCGTCTTTGAGAATGCCAGATCATTTGCCGGTCTTAGGGAGACTCGGCGCGTGCCCCGGTCAGGTCGATGACGATCTCGGGTTCGTCGATGATCTCCGGTACGTGCCGGGCCATCGATTCGATGAGCGAACCAATCTGGTCGTCTGTTTGGTAGAGCGTGTGAGTGAACCGGATCCCTGCATACCCGCGCGGCACGGCCGGGAAAGCCGACGGGTTGACGTAGAAGCCGTCTTTCATGAGCCGCTTCGTCAACTCAATCGCTTGATCGTCGCGTCCCAACCGAATGAACCAGATCGGGGTTGGGTCGAAGGACATGGCCGGAAGTTGATGCTCGACCAACAACCTGGCGACCAGTTCGATTTGTGAGATGAGGCGCGCCTGACGCTCCTGTTGTTCGTTGGATAGGTGGATCTCGGCGGCGGCGACGGCTGCACCGAGTTCACCCGGGTGGATAGGCCCCGAGAAGGTGAGCGTGCCGCCGGTCAGCCAGACACGCCGGGCGGTATCGGGATCCGCGAACAGGAGCGCGGCGCCACCCGTTCCGAACGATTTCGCCAGGGATACGGCGATCACCATGCGCTCATGGAGGGGGATCTCGTCCAGCACATAGCCGCGCCCATGCCGGCCGCGCCAGCCAAAACCGTGGGCGTCATCCAGGTAGACGTGCAGTGATGGGTAGCGGGCCATCAGGTCGGCGATCGTATGCACGGGCGCGACGTCCCCGTACATCGAATAGATCCCGTCCGCCAGGTACCAGATCCGGCCGCTTCCGCTTTCGGATGCCTTGTCGAGCGCTGCTTCCAGGGCGGTCATGGCGTTGTGGGGGAGTTCGGTGACTGATACCCCGCGCCCTCTCAAGACATCAGTCGCAAGATGTACCGAAGCGTGCGACTGGGTGTCGACCAGTACCACGTCGTCGGGCGACACGAGGACCGGTAGGGCAGCCAGGTGACCAAGCGTGGTGGTGGTGGGCAGCACGACATGGCCGGTTCCAAAGATGCGAGCGAGGGATTCTTCAAGTGCGGTGTAGAGATCGACGGAGATGTAAGCGCTGGAGGATGAGAAGACGGGCCCGAATCGTTCAATGGCCTCGATGGCCCCCTGTTTCAGACGGGGGTCGACATTGAGGCCCAGGTAGGCACAGGAGCCGAAATTGACCAGAAGTTGCCCATTCACCGTGACGGTGTCGCCCGCCAGAATCTCATCTTCGACGCGCAGGCGAATCACGCCTGCCGCGACGCCGTTTCCCATGGATGCCTCGATCAGATCGAGGATGCGCTCGTGTCGCAATCCCTTAGTCGACATGCCGTACCCCTTCGTGACCGCACCGGTAGAGACCGAAAGCTGTGCCGGAACACGGGATGGTAACGGGGTAGTCGGTGCATTCCGGCGGTTCCTTCTAGGTCGAATGGCCGATTTTCTGCATATCAGGTCTATTTCCATCCGTACGGCGAATATGTTCCAGGAATCCGGCAGCAACCTCCCTATCCGATCGATCTAGTGTGGCCCTGGAAAGGCTACCTTGGACCGTATCGCCAGATTCATCGTTGAGCACTCCCAGCGAGTGCTGGCGCTCACCGGGATCATCACTCTCGTGTCGGTGGCCATGTTGTTCCGGATGTCATTCAACGCCGACGTTTCGCAGTTCATCACCGAGGGTAACGAGCGGGGCGAAGCGTGGGTGGCTCTCCAGGACAAGTACGAGACGGCCGATCCGGTCAACGTGCTGGTGTCCGTCGAGGAAGGCCACAGCCTGCTCGAGAAGGACTCGCTGGTGGCTGTGGCCGAGCTCCGGGACCGGCTGGCCGCGGTCGAGGGCGTAGGCCATATCGGTTCGATCGTCCCCGACGTCAATCCGCTCACCGGGGCGGGGCTCACACCCGAACAGATTGCCGTCATTCCCGAGCCGATGATCGCCACATTCCTGGGCCAGAACCCGATGGTCGATCTGCTGGTCAGCGACGACGGTCGCCATACCTTGATGTTGGTGGTTCCGGAAGGTGAATCGTTGAAGATTGCCAGGGC
>DATEVB010000194.1:0-11076 GCA_035282865.1 Acidimicrobiia bacterium
CAGCCACAACACGCCGAAAACCCAACAACGGCGCCCGATTCACAGTTTCAAGCCACGTAACTTCCGGCTAAGCAGCGAGCGCTGCCTCGAGCCAGCGAAAATCGGTGTTGCCCCCGCTGATGATCACTCCCACCCGCAGCCCTCTTACCTCGTCGGCAAGAACGCGGACAGCTGCCAGCCCGGCTGCTCCCGACGGTTCGACGACCAGTTTCATCCGTTGCAGGTGGAAGAGGGCCGCCGCCAGGAGGGCCTCCTCGCTGATCGTGACGACCTCCGTCGCGGCCTCGGTCAAGATGGCGAAGGCGATCTCTCCGAGCCCGGTCAGAAGGCCGTCCGCCCAGGTGGTCGGGTTGGGGACCCGCGGCTGACGGACCCCGGTCTGCAAGGACCGGTAGGCATCGTCGACTGCTTCGGGCTCTGCACCAACCACCCGGATCCCGGGACGCAGAGAGGTGGCCGCCAGCGTGGTGCCGGACAGCAGCCCGCCCCCCCCGACGGGAGCCACGACCAAGTCCAGGTTCGGGACGTCTTCGAACAACTCGAGAGCGGCGGTCCCCTGCCCGGCCACCACCCGCGGATCGTCGAACGGGTGAACCAAGACGGCTCGGCGGGCTCGCATCTCCCGATCGCACACAGCTTCCCGCTCGTTCTGTTTACAGAAGACGATCTCTGCGCCGTAGCCACGCACCGCCGTCACCTTGACGCCCGGCGCATCGTCGGGCATCACCACCGTGCAGGGAATCCCCCGGATCCCGGCCGCATAGGCCAGAGCAGCCGCGTGGTTCCCCGATGAGTGGGTGATCACCCCTCCGGCTGCCTCGTCCTCGCTGAGGCAGAGGACGGTGTTGAGAGCACCCCTCGCCTTGAAGGCGCCCACCTTCTGGAGGTTCTCACACTTGAAAAAGACTTGCGCCCCCAGTTCCCGGTCCAAGGTCGCCGAGGTCATGATCGGTGTGCGATGCGCAAAGGGAGCGATCCGCTCGGCGGCGGCTCGGACGTCGTCAAAAGTGGGATTCATGGGAGCCGCGAGTGTACTTCCTCAGGTTTTGGCGCCGATATTGCCGCCCATGCGAGCAAGTTAGGCGCAAAACCCAACGGGGCCCAGCAAAAACTGCATCGCGGTAGGCTTCTGGAGCGGCGTGACAAGGACTCTTCATGATCATCGATGGCTTCGTACACCAGCTTCCGGACCAGGATCCGGAAGAGACCCAGGAATGGCTGGATTCGCTCGACGAAGTGATCTCCACCCAGGGAAAGATGCGGGCCCAGATGCTGATGGCCAAGTTGATCACACGCGCCCGGGAACAGAATGTGGGGGTTCCTGCCTCGATCAGCACGCCCTACATCAACACGATCCCGCCCGAGGAGGAAGCCTGGTTTCCCGGCGACATGTACCTCGAGAAGCGGATCCGGAGGTTCATCCGGTGGAACGCCGCCGTCATGGTGATCAAAGCCAACAAAGCAGCGGACGGAATCGGTGGGCACCTGTCAACGTTCGCGTCCTCGGCGGCACTGTACGAGGTCGGCTTCAACCACTTCTTCCATGGCAAGGATGACGGGCTGCCGGGAGACCACATCTACATCCAGGGTCACGCCGCCCCGGGCATCTACGCTCGCGCCTACCTGGAGCACCGGCTCGACGAACAAGATCTGGACCGGTTCCGCCGCGAAATAGACGGTGGGCTTTCGAGCTATCCGCACCCCCGCTTGATGCCCGACTTCTGGGAATACCCGACCGTGTCGATGGGCATCGGTCCCATCAATTCGATCTATCAAGCCCGCTTCAACAAATACCTCCAGAGCCGTCGCATCGACGATGCCTCCGAGTCGCGGGTGTGGGCGTTTGTGGGTGACGGTGAGACCGATGAACCGGAAACCCTCGGTGCCATCAACCTTGCGGCCCGCGAGAAACTCGACAACCTGACGTGGGTGGTCAACTGCAACCTGCAGCGTTTGGACGGACCTGTCCGCGGCAATGGCAAGATCATCCAGGAGCTCGAAGCCGTCTTCCGTGGCGCCGGCTGGAACGTCATCAAGGTTGTGTGGGGCTCCAGCTGGGACCCGCTGCTGGCGGCCGACGTCGACGGAGTGTTGGTCAACAAGATGAACACAACCGTGGATGGCGAGTACCAGCGTTTCAAGACAGAGTCGGGCGCCTACGTACGCGAGCACTTCTTCGGACCCGACCCCCGCCTCCGCAAGTTGGTCGAGCACATGACCGACGACGAGATCTGGCATCTGCGGCGCGGCGGTCTCGACTACAACAAGATCTACGCCGCCTATAAGGCCGCCACCGAGATGAAGGGAGCGCCGAGCGTCATCCTCGCCAAGACCATCAAGGGATGGACCCTTGGGCCGGATGTCGAGGGTCGCAACGCCACCCATCAGATCAAGAAGATGACCAACGAGCAACTCATGGTCCTGCGAGAGCGGTTGCACCTGCAGGAGGAGATCCCGGAGGACGCCCTCGCCCCGGACCGAGAGCCGCCCTACTACCGGCCACCGCCGGGATCGCCGGAGAGCGACTACCTACAACAGCGCCGTAAAGCCCTCGACGGGTACCTCCCGAGAAGGGTGGTCAGCATCCGGCGCCCCCTCAAGATGCCGTCCCGCAAGCCGTTCGAGGAGTTTGAGCCCGGTTCAGGAACCCAGGAAGTCTCCACCACGATGGCCTTCACCCGGATGCTGCGCAGCCTGGCGCGCGATGAGAACTTCGGGTCGCGGGTAGTGCCGATCATCCCCGACGAAGGGCGCACCTTCGGGATGGATGCGCTCTTCAAAGAGCTGAAGATCTACGCTTCACAAGGCCAGTTGTACGAACCGGTCGACCACGACCTGCTGCTGTCATACGTGGAAGACAAGGACGGCCAGATCCTCGAGGAGGGCATCACCGAGGCCGGCTCGATGGCCAGCTGGATCGCCGCGGCCACCTCCTATGCCACGCGGGGCGTGCCCATGGTGCCGTTCTTCACCTTCTATTCGATGTTCGGCTTCCAGCGGGTGGGCGATCTCATCTGGTCGGCTGCCGACTCACGAGCCCGGGGCTTTCTGCTGGGAGCAACCGCCGGACGCACCACCCTGGCCGGTGAGGGTCTGCAACACCAGGATGGGCACAGCCTGGTACTCGCCTCGACAGTCCCGGTCTGCGAGGCTTACGACCCCGCTTTTGCTTATGAGGTGAGCACGATCGTCGAAGGCGGATTACAGCGGATGTACGTCGACAACGAGGACGTCTTCTACTACCTGACGCTCTATAACGAGAACTACGTGCAGCCGCCGATGCCGGAGGGTTCTGCCGACGGGATCATGCGGGGCTTGTACCGATGGGCGCCCGCCCCTGAGGGCACGGCCCATCACGCTACTGTGCTGTTCTCAGGCACTGCCCACGCCGCCGCCCGCCAGGCCCGGCAAGAATTGGCCGAGCATTACGACGTAGGCGTGGAGCTGTGGAGCGCAACGTCGTACAAGAAACTCCGCGAAGAAGCCCTCGGAATCGAGCGATGGAATCGACTTCACCCGGGAGATACCCCCCGTTTGCCCTACGTGACCGAACAACTGTCCCGATCGGAAGGGCCGTTCGTGGCGGTGACGGATTACATGAAGATGGTGCCGGATCAGGTTGCCCGTTGGGTGCCCGGTCGATTGATCCCGCTGGGCACCGACGGCTTCGGCCGCTCCGACACCAGAGAAGCGCTTCGCAACTTCTTCGAGACGGATGCGCCGCATGTCGTCGTGGCCGTGCTCGCCGGGCTCGCCGCCGATCAAATCGCCCCGTCCTCAGTCGTGAAGGATGCGATCGCCCGGTACGGGATCGACCCCGACGTGGGAGATCCGGCCGGTCGGTAGTCGGTGATCGAGTACTCCGTATCAGGCTTCCCACTCCCGACGGGTTGGCCGAAGCTCGTCGTTTGACAACGAGATCGTTCGGGGGCGGAGCTGTCTCCGGACAACTCCCATGAGCGCGGCAGGTTAGGCCATCCCGTCATCCGTCTGTTGAGCCGCGACGAAACCGGCGACGAGATGGTCTGGTTCGACCTCGCCCACACTCTCCGCTACCGGGCTGAGCCGCCTACCAGGTACGACTACGGCACAACGCCTCAAAGGCTCCCTTCAGGTCTCGATACAGCAGTGCTACGGCCTCAGCCGGCCAGCTTTGCGGATCGGCTCGCAGGAAAGAGGTCTTGTCAACCCGGTTGTCGAACACCGCCACCGGCAGGTGGTAGACGGTTCCGTGGGCTTCCACCCGAACGGTGCCCGGCCGATCAGTCCGTTCGATGAGCCACATCATGTCGTCGGTCCCGTAGTCCTGGCGCATGACGAGCTCCGGCACACCGTGGTGGAGAGTGGAGGCGTCGCCTGCCATACCCGGTTGGGCTCGTTCAATGTTGCGGCGGTGACTCTCCTCCGGGGTTACCCACACATAGAGGATGGATGCCTTGGTCAAGATCTCATGGGAGAGGCGGCTCAGTGAGTACTGATACCCGTAGGGGCCTTCCAGGGGAAAGGTGGCATCCTCCGGGCCGCCCCTGGCGAACTCGATGACCACGGTGGTGCCGGACCGGTCAGCGCCTATCACCTCCAGGCGATCCACCCAAAGCCGCCGAGCGTCTGGCTCCACGGCCCGGATGAGTCCGTCGCGTGCCTCTTCAGAAATGCCCCTCAAAGGAGAGTTGAGCCCGGCTGCCCGGCGGGCCCGGTCGAAACGTTCGAGCAGCCAGGCAGCCGCCGAAAGCGGTTCATAGTCCTTCGAGCGGCGGAGATCCGCATAGTCCTCGTTGATCAGATGGATCAACGTTGCCCAGTCGCCCCTCTCGAGAAAAGGAGTCGCATCCGAGGCAAAGAAAACTGGTGGCTCCCCGAGCCGATGCAATTCGTCGGAGATGCGGCGCATCAGATGCACGTACGGGTAGTCGTCCACCTGGACGGACCGACCAAGTCCGAACTCATCAGCAGCTTGCTCGGGATCCAACGTGCCAAGGTACCGGCGGATCTCCGACTTGCCGGACGCCGGGAGGGCCAGCAACAACAGGGTTGGGATCACTCCGACCACACTCCCAGGCTAGAGGTCGATGTTCAGTCGTTACCGTCACCATCGCCAGGATTGACGGTCGGCAACTCGTCGGGCATGAGTGGTTCGGAGGCAAATGATGTCACGGCTCTGGATCCGATTGATCGGTCGTCGTCGCCGCAGGACGGGCACCCGACCTGAATGCTCCGGGGCTTGATCGTACCCACCGTCGCGAGCTGCCAGAATCAGTGCTGTACTCGATTGGAGGCCGACATGCTCAAGAAGCTCTTCAAGTTCGCGTTCTTCTCTTCACTCGTCTATGGATTCGGGGCGCTCGCCCGCCAATTGTTCCTGGGTCTGGGAGACGAGACGACCGGTGAGTTCGAGATCGTCACCATCATGGAAGGGAAGCAGTTCGCCAGCCGGGCGGAGGGGCTCTGGTCTGGAAAGGTGACAACGGTCATGGGTGGAGTAGAGCTCGATCTCGGCGATGTGGTGCTCGCCCCGGGAGGGGCCGACCTGGCGGTTTTCACGGTGATGGGCGGAGTAGCGCTGCGGGTGCCGGATACCTGGATCGTCGAGACGGACGGACGGGCCATCATCGGTGGTCACAACGCTCGTGTGCCCGCCCGGCACGTGCTGCCCGCGGATGCTCCGGTGTTGCGAGTACACGCCCGGACCTACTTCGGTGGCCTCGACATAGCTGCCGAACCCGTCGAATCCTGAGGTTCCAACCTCCACCAATCGGTTGAGGCACTCGGGTCGTCGAACGCTCCCCCACTCTGATTTGGACCCCGGCCCGGTCCGATAAGGTGGACCCTGAACACGCCCTTCCAGCTAGGAGGATCCATGGGTATCCCGATCAAACGGGTTGCGGTTCTCGGGGCCGGAGTCATGGGACAGGGCATTGCCGCCCACCTCGCCAACGCCGGCATCCCTTCCTATCTCTTCGATATCGCACCCGGAGAGTTGACGCAGCAGGAGCAGGAACGGGGTCTCTCCCTCGATGATCGCCCGGTTCGCAACCGGTTTGCGATAGCAGGCCTCGCCTCCATCGACAAGTCGACACCGCCGTTGCTGTACACCAAGGACCTCGCCAGGCTCATCACTCCGTGCAACTACGAAGACGACGCCGAGAAACTGGCCGGGTGCGACTGGATCGTCGAAGTGGTGGTCGAGCGACTCGACGTGAAACGCAAGGTTTTCGAGATGGTCGAAGAGCACCGCCGGCCGGGAAGCGTCGTGTCTTCCAACACCTCAGGGCTCTCGGTAGCCGACATGGCCGAGGGACGCAGCGAGGAGTTCCGGCGTCACTTCATGGTGACTCATTTCTTCAATCCGGTCCGCTACATGCGCCTCCTCGAGATGGTCCCCTGCGATGACACCGACCCCGATCTGTTCCGGGCGATGGCCGAATTCGGAGAGCACGTACTGGGGAAGGGCATCGTCTACGGCAAGGACACTCCCAACTTCGTTGGTAACCGCATCGGCACGTTCGGCATGACCTCTGTGTTCCACTGGATGGGTGAATTCGGTCTGGGCGTCACCGAGACCGACAAGATCTTTGGACCGGCGTTGGGCCGGCCCAAGTCTGCCGTGTTCCGGACCGCCGACGTTGTCGGTCTCGACACGATGGCCCATGTGCTAACAACGGTCGCCGAGTCGTGCCCCGACGATCCGTGGCATGAGCGGTTCCGAATCCCGGCAGTCATGCAGAGCCTCATCGACAAGGGGGCTCTGGGCGAGAAGAGCGGTGCAGGCTTCTACAAGAAGACCCGCGACGCGTCTGGAACTCGACAGATCGCCGTCCTGAATCTCGACACCCTCGAGTATGAAGAGCAACCGAACGTCCGCTTCGATGCGATCGGCGCGACCCGCAACCTCGAGGAGGCCGACGACAAGATCCGCGCAATGGTGTGGTTCGACGACGACGCCGGACGGTTCGCCTGGAAGGTCACCGCCGAGACCTGCCTCTACTCGGCCGAACTCCTCGGCGAGATCGCCGACGACATCGTCAATATCGACAGGGCGCTCCGCTGGGGCTTCAACTACGAAAGCGGGCCATTCGAGACGTGGGATGCGATCGGCCTCGAAGACTCCGTGAAGCGGATGAAGGACGAGGGAATGGCGGTCCCGCAGGTCGTCGACACCCTCCTGGCCAAAGGGGAGGGATCCTGGTATGTCCGCCTGGACGGCGTGGCCTACTACTGGGACGTGGAGAAGGAGGGCTATTTCCCGGTGCCGGTCGCCGACCGGCAGATCTCCCTCGCCAGTCTGACCGATCGGGGCAAGGTGCTCGATCGCAATGAGGGCGCCACCCTCTACGACCTGGGCGATCGGATCGGTTTGGTCGAGTTCCACACCAAGATGAACTCGATCGACGCCCAGATCATCGAGATGCTCAACAATGCCTGCGACCGGGTGAACAACGGCAACCTGGACGGGTTGGTGATCGGGAACGAGGCGCCCAACTTCTCGGTCGGTGCCAACATCGGGCTGGTTGGCATGCTGGTCATGGCCGGCATGTGGGATGAGGTTGACCAAGCCATTGGGGGCATCCAGGACGCCTACATGAAGATGAAGTACTGTGCCGGGCCGGTCGTGGTGGCACCACGGGGCATGGCGCTGGGAGGTGGTTGCGAGGCCGTCATGCACGGGGTTGCCGTACGCGCCTCTGCCGAGACGTACCTCGGCCAGGTCGAGTTGGGCGTGGGGTTGATCCCGGCCGGAGGCGGCTGCAAGGAAATGGCCTTCCGCTTCTACGGGAGTGCCCCGGGATCAGTGAAGCCCAATTTGTTCCCGCTGATGGAGCACGTTTTCAGGACGATCGGGACGGGCACCGTCTCCGGCAGCGCCGAGGAAGGTCGCGCCCTCGGGTTCTTGCGGCAGACCGACAAGGTGACCCTCAATCCCGACAATGTCCTGGCCGACGCAAAAGCAGATGTGCTGGCCATGCTCGCCACCGGTTACAAACCTCCTATGCCGACCACCGTCCAGGTGCCGGGCCGGGACGGCATCGCCACGCTCAAGGTGGCGGCCCACGGCATGCGTGGCGGCGGCTACATCAGCGAATACGACGAGTATCTCGCCCGCAAGCTCGCCCATGTGATCTGCGGGGGCGATGTACCACCGGGCACGGCGCGAACGGAACAGGACTTCCTGGACCTGGAGCGGGCCGCCTTCCTCGAACTCTGTCACGAGGAGAAGACCATGGCCCGGATCCAGCACATGCTGGCCACCGGCAAGCCACTCCGGAATTAGCCGTGGCACATCATCGGTTGGTTCAAAGGACAGAACAAGGAGCACACGCATGAACACAGGAGTCGTCATCACCCACGCCTACCGCACGGCGGTCGGCAAAGCCAATCGGGGCAGTCTGCGCCAGACCCGACCGGACGAACTGCTCGGGTTGCTGATGCAGGGATTCCTGGAACGAGTGCCCACCCTCGAGCCGTCGGATATCGACGACGTGATCATCGGCTGCGCGATGCCGGAAGGCGAGCAGGGCATGAACGTCGCTCGTATCGCGGCGTTGCGGGCCGGTTTGCCGGTGGAAGTCCCCGGTATGACCATGAACCGGTTCTGCAGTTCCGGGCTGCAGACGCTGGCCAGCGGCGCCGCCCAGATTCAGGCCGGATGGTCCGACATCGTCCTCACCGGTGGGGTCGAATCGATGTCGATGGTACCGATGAGCGGCAACAAACCAACCCTGAACCCGTGGCTGGCGGAGAACTTCCCGGAGGCATACGAATCGATGGGCATGACCAGCGAGATCGTCGCCGAACGGTACGGCGTGACCCGCCACGACCAGGACGAATTCGCGCTCGAGTCCAACAATCGGGCTCTGGCGGCGATCCGGGCCGGACGATTCATCGATGAGATCATTCCCATCGAGACCGACCTCGACGGCAAGACGATTGTGTTCGACACGGACGAAGGCCCCCGGGCCAGCACTCTGGAAGGGCTCGGCCGGCTCGGGCCGGCTTTCAAGGTGAACGGCACGTCGACCGCCGGCAACTCGTCGCAGGTGTCGGACGGGGCGGCCCTGGAACTGCTCATGACCGCCGCCAAAGCGAAGAAACTGGGGTTTTCCCCATTGGCGGAACTGGTTACCTATCAGGTGGCAGGCGTACACCCATCCGAGATGGGGATCGGTCCATCGGTTGCCATTCCCAAGGCTCTCGACAAGGCCGGGCTCTCCGTGAAGGACATCGGTCTCATCGAGCTGAACGAAGCCTTCGCCAGCCAGGCCCTCTACTGCGTACGAGAACTCGGTATCGACTCGAAGCTGGTCAATGTCAATGGTGGCGCCATCGCTCTCGGCCATCCCCTCGGCTGCACGGGCGCCAAACTGACCGCGACCTTGCTGCATGAGATGAGGCGGCGGGAGGTCGAGTACGGGATCGTTTCGATGTGTATCGGTGGCGGCATGGGCGCCGCGGCGATCTTCAAACGGGTGTCGTAAACATCTAGACCTTCAGGTACCGCCGGCGAGATGCCACGCGCCGGGTCCCGCAAGCTCGACGATAGCTTGTTTGGCATGCTCGTTTGCCTGGGCGACGAGTTGACGTCGCTGCCACCGGGTCGACATCGAGCTTCTCCTTGGCCATACCCAGTCCCATCGCCGGCGCAACGAGTCGCTGCCGGGCGCCGTGGTCAAGGTTTCGTTCGATCTGGCGACGCTCGTACTCGGCGGCGTCGAGACCTTGCTTCCGGCTGACCCGCAAGCCCTGGACCTCGGCGCTAAGCCGGGCCGACCGCGTAGCCTGAAGTCATGGACATCATTGCTCATCGCCGCGTAGGCCAAGCTCACGTGTTCGTCGTCCAGGGAGACCTGACCGGTCAGCCGGTCGAGGCCATCGTCAACGCCGCCAACGAGAACCTTGCTCATGGTGGAGGTATTGCCGCCGCCATAGTCGGAGCGGGCGGCCGAGTCATTCAGGAGGAGTCGGATCATTGGGTCCGGGAGCACGGTCCGGTCGGCAGGGGCCAGGCAGCCGTGACGACGGGTGGGGCCCTGCAAGCCTCGCATGTCGTGCACGTGGTCGGGCCCCTCTATCAGGTTGGCGCCGACAACGAGGGGGTGCTTCGAGACGCAACGATTGCGGCCTTGGAAGCCGCCGCTTCGATGGCAGTTCGATCCGTTGCGTTCCCGGCCATCTCGGCGGGCATCTTCGGCTATCCGCGTGGCGACGCAACCAGGGTGATAGCAGCCGCAGTCGTCGGCTGGCTGGCCGACCACCCCGGGGTGGTCGAAGAGGTGCGTCTGGTCGGGTTTGATATCGCAACAGCCCGGGATTTCGCCAAGGGTCTCGATGCCACGACGGAACCCGCCTGAGGAGACTGCTGGACGACGGGCCGGGCATGGACGAGAATCAGGAAGGCCGACGAAGGGATAGATCTCGATGGTGGCAGCCTATGTACTCATTCAGACCGATGTCGGCCGGGCGGCCGAGGTCGCCGCGACGCTGGCCGGACTGGCCGGTGTAACGATGGCGGCGCCGGTTGCCGGACCATACGACGTCATCGCCAAGATCGAGGCGGACAGCGTCGATATGCTCGGCAAGTTGGTTGTGTCGAAGATTCAGGGTGTCGAGGGCATCACTCGAACGTTGACCTGCCCGATCGTGCTTCTGTAGCAGCCCCTCGGCGACGCGACACCATCGGCATCAGCCGTCGTCGTGAGCCGCGCCTCCTCAAGCTCGGCCGGCCGTCACCTTGTCTTCTCGCGACGAACCACCCGACGACATCGGACAACGCGTCCCATCACAAAACGACAGGAATCGACACAAAATGGGAGGACACATCGCCAAGAAAGGCAACAGTTACTACGCCGCCGTCTACGAAGGTGTCAACACGTTTGGGACTTGGACGGACCCCGGGGATGTAGCTGGAGGGTTCTATTCCTCGACCGTGATCGGCAGGAGCATCCCCGCCTCGTAGTGACCCTCAACGTGGCACGCCAACTCCAGCGGACCGGCGAGGTCGTCGGACGTAAAGGTGTAGTCGAAAGAGGCCGTAGCGCCGGGCGGAAGATCTTCCTCTTCCACCATGCCCAGGGCCATCGC
>DATEVB010000195.1:0-2475 GCA_035282865.1 Acidimicrobiia bacterium
GGCAACACCGATTTCCGCTGGCTCGAGGCAGCGCTCGCGGCTTAGCGGGGGTTCTTTCGGTCATACTCACCGGCAACCGTCCCCGGGCGTAGGCTGGAAACGGTCTGCATGAGGAAGGAGCGCAGATGGGCGGACGCTACGAGCGGATCACCCGGCCGCTGCTCAGAGACGGGGACGGGTTCAAGGCAGTGACCTGGGACCAGGCCCTCGACCGGGCAGTCGACAGGATCGGCTCGACGATCACCGAGCACGGACCCAACTCGTTCGGGATGTTCAGCTGCTCCAAAGGCACCAATGAGATGAACTTCATGGCGCAGAAGTTCGCCCGAGTGGTAGCCGGTAGCAACAACATCGACAGCTGCAACCGTACCTGACACGCTCCCAGCGTCGCCGGTCTGGCGGCAGTCTTCGGAGCGGGGGGCGGAACGAGTTCGTACCGGGAGATGGAGGACACCGACCTCATCATCCTGTGGGGATCCAACGCCCGCGAAACTCATCCGATCTTCTTCCATCACATCCTCAAAGCGATCCACAACGGAGCTCGCATGTACGCGGTCGATCCGCGCCGCACGACGTCGGCGCAATGGGCCGATGTGTGGCTCGGGCTCGATGTCGGCTCCGATATCGCTCTGGCAGGCGCCGTCGGCCGGGAGATCATCGCCGCCGGGCTCCACAACCAGACCTTCATTGATCGGGCCACCCTCGGGTTCGACTCCTACCGGCAATCCGTCGACGAGTGGACCCTCGAGAGAGCAGAGTCCGTCACTGGTGTTCCCGCCGAGGCAATCCGACAACTCGCCCATGAATACGCCAAGGCCGGGCGCGCTCAGCTCTGTTGGACCCTCGGCATCACCGAACACCACAACGCCACCGACAACGTGCTCGCCTTGATCAATCTGGCCCTCCTGACCGGGCATGTGGGCCGCTACGGGTCGGGGCTGGTTCCCATCCGGGGACAGAACAACGTCCAGGGCGGTGGCGACATGGGTGCCTTGCCCAACAAGCTGCCCGGTTTCCAGGATGTTGAGAACGACGAAGCCCGGGGGCGCTTTGAAGCAGCGTGGGGTGTCACCGTCAATCCGGTGAAGGGATGGCATCTCAGCCAGATGTTTGAGGCAATGGATCGAGGTGAGCTGCGGACCCTGTACGTGATCGGTGAGAACCCTGCCCAATCGGAAGCCGACACCAACCACACGGTCGAGTTGTTGCGCGGCCTCGATTTCATGATCGTCCAGGACATCTATCTGACGAGAACCGCGCAATTGGCCGACGTGGTTCTTCCCGCCACGGCCGGTTGGGCGGAGTCGGAAGGGACGGTCACCTCGTCGGAACGGCGGGTTCAGCGGGTACGCAAGGCCCTCGATCCGCCGGGTGAGGCACGCGACGACATCGACATCCTCTGTGACCTAGCCCGCAGAATGGGACACGACTGGGGTAGTCCAACCGCCGAGGAAGCCTGGGACGAGCTGCGCAGCCTCTCGCCGATCCATGCCGGCATGAGTTACCGGCGGCTCGAGGAAATGGGTGGCTTGCAGTGGCCCTGTCGCAACGAGGACGATCCGGGCGAGTTGTTCCTCCACGGCCGCCTTTGGGATGACCCGCCGGGCGGGCCGCCGGCACCGTTCATTCCGGTCCGGTTCGCTCCACCGCTCGACGAGCTCAGCGAGGAGTACCCGATTCGTCTGACCACCGGGCGCCGGCTGGATTCCTTCAACACCGGAGTGCAGAGCGGCGGCTTCGAATCGCCGATCCGGCGAGGAGAGACCATCGACATCTCGCCTGAAGACGGGTCGGCACTGGGTCTGGTGGAGGGACAGCGGGTGCTGATCTCTTCCCGGCGGGGGGCGGTCCGAGCGCCGGTTCGGTTTGACTCCGGTCTCCGGCCGGGATTGGCCTTCGTGACCCTCCACTTCCCGGATGACGTTGAGATCAACCGCCTCACCAACAACGCCTGGGATCCCAAGTCGGGGACTGCTGAGTTCAAGGCAACTGCCATTCGAATCGACAGACTGGAAACGTGAGGAGCTCCTGGTGGATCTTCGACCGATGACGGCGGAACCCACGGCGGTTGAGCGAGACGCGGTCGATGGATTGCTCGGAGGGCCCGACTCGGGATGGGTGGGTGGTATGCGCCGACCGCCAGATGGTCGCCTGGCGGTGGGTGGCCGGTCGATCCGCCGGCAACGGCATTTGCTGCTGCCGGCGCTGCATGCGGTGCAGAGTTCGGCAGGTTGGATCAGCGAAGGCGCCCTCAACTACATCTGCCGCCGTCTCACCGTTCCCCCGGCGGAGGCATACGGAGTGGCGACTTTCTACGCGATGTTCTCCACGAAGCCGCGGCCGCCCCGCGTCGCCCACGTGTGTGACGACGTCAGCTGCGCGGTGGCCGGAGCCGGGAGGTTGAAGGAGGCACTCGAGAAGAAGCTCGGCCCGGCCGGACTGGGTGAGGGTGAGGTCACCTGGGTGCGCAGTCCT
>DATEVB010000196.1:0-4596 GCA_035282865.1 Acidimicrobiia bacterium
CGATCTTCCTTGGGCGGTAGAGATCGCCGACCGATTCCGGCCGGCGGAGTTCGCCGACTCCGCCACCTTCCATCCCGTGTTCCTCTACGAGAGCCTATGGAACCTGGTGGTTGTCATCCCGGTCGTGCTGTGGGCCGAGAAGCGTTTCCATCTGCGTCGGGGGAACCTGTTCCTCGTTTACGTCATAATGTACGGCCTGGCCAGAGTTGCGCTCGAGTTCATCCGCACCGACAGCGCCACGATCGTTTTCGGCATGCGCGCCAATCAACTGTTTGCCGCCCTCGTTGTGATCGTGGCGGCGGCAATTCTCTTCCTCCGACAGCGGAACCGGCTGGTAGCACCTAGGCCGGATCTCGAGCCATGAACGGAGCGGCCAGTCGTCCTGTAGCCCGAGCGGCCTGATCGGCTCCGGGCAGGTCAGGGTTCCACGACGAGACCGAGAAGGCAATAGCGTACCGTTCCTGGTGTGACGGTCATCTCGGTGCCCTCCTTCATCGGCAACCGCATGAGAAGTTGGAGCCCGATCTCCCCGACGATAGTCCACCGGCTACTGGTGCCCTGATCCGCAACCCGACTCGATGTATGCACACGATGGCTCCTTCGCTCCCGGCGTTGACGGAACCGCCCAGGCAGGTCGAAACCGCCAGGATCCATCGAGCACGGTGTTGATGCCGATCGTGATCGCCACCCGGCGCGAATTCTCTTGCGTCGCTCGGAGATGGGCCTCGGAGGCAACGGCGCGCAACCTCTACTCGATGATGACTTCTGCGAGGTCGTCATCCGGTTCTGGATACTGCATGTCCAGGCTCTCCAGCGTCTCGACCAGGATCTTGGAGATCACCAGATTCCGGTACCACTTGCGATCGGCCGGAATGATGTGCCAGGGAGCCCACTCGGTGCTCGTCTTCGACAACACGGCCTCGAACGCGTCCGCATACTCATCCCAGCGTTCCCGTTCGGCGAGGTCGCCCTTGGCGAATTTCCACTGTTTGTGGGGCTCGTCGAGGCGAGCCTGGAGCCGCGCTTTCTGCTCCTCTTTCGAGATGTGGAGATAGAACTTCAAGATCGTGGTGCCTTCGTCGGCAAGCAGCCGCTCGAAGGCGTTGATGTGGTCGTACCGCTTACCCCACACCTCGGGTGGCACCAGGTTGTGAACCCGGACCACGAGCACGTCCTCGTAGTGGCTGCGGTTGAAGATCGTGATTTCCCCGGACCCGGGCGTATGGCGGTGGACACGCCACAAGTAGTCGTGAGCCAGCTCCTCATCGGTTGGTTTCTTGAAGGCGGCCACCTTGACGCCCTGCGGGTTGGTGCCGTCGAACACGTGACGGATCGCCCCATCCTTACCGCCGGTGTCCATGGCCTGCAGAACCATCAGGATCTTGTGTTTCCCTTCGGCGTACAGCAGTTCTTGCAGTTCTTCCAATCGAGTGTTGAGTTCCTCCATTACGTCCCGAGCGGCGTCCTTGTCACCCTCGAATGCGCTCCGATCGGCCGGGTCCCACCGGGCGAGGTCAACCGCCGTCCCTGGTTTGACGCGGTACTGGTCCATGAAATCCCTCCCCGAGACTCGTAAGGCGCAACCTACTTCAACCTGTCGGCGCCAGCTGATACAACAACTCTGGATGTTGATCTTGAGGTCGGGTCGTGCAACGAGTACACGTGATGATGGCGGTGGCGGTCTTGGGCGTAGCCGGGATGGCCGGCGCCTGGGTAGGCGCTCCGTCCGCTGAGCCGCCTCCGGTGACGATTGCTCGTAGCGAGCCGTCTGATGCGGCTGGGCCTGCCGATACCACGTCGATCACGGTTCACGTCGCCGGTGCGGTCCGATCCCCGGGACTGGTGACGTTACGGGAGGGAGACCGGGTGGCTCATGCCGTTGCCGCCGCCGGTGGGGCACTCGCCGGTGCCGATCTTTCCGCCCTGAATCTGGCCGCCATCGTTGACGACGGGGCCCGGGTGGCGGTGCCGGTCAAGGGGGAGACGGTCACCGCTCTTGCGAGCACCCCCACCGGCGACGGGTTGGTGGACATCAATCATGCGACCGCCGCCGATCTGGAAGCCCTACCCGGGGTGGGTCCCGTCCTGGCGCAACGTCTCTTTGCGTACCGTGAAGAGCACGGTCCGTTCACGACCGTCGAGGACCTGCTCGATGTACCCGGCATCGGAGAAGGAAAGCTGGCAGCCCTGCGAGAGGCGTTGGTCTTGAGGTGAAGTCCTTCGCCGGGCGCCTTCGTCTCCCTTCCGGCCCGGAAAGATGGGCGCTGGCCGCCGGGGCATTGGTATGGGTGGGGGCGAGTGCCGGCCGGGCCACCGGATTGGCATGCGTCCCGGTTGCTCTGGTGGTTGGGATGGTGGGAGTCGCCCGGCGCAGGAGTGGGGGAGCTCTGGTGCTGGCTGCCTGCCTGGTGGGAGGCTCGGTGTCCGGGGCACTGGCAGTGGCCGATGAACGGGCGACGCTGACCGCGCCTTCACCGGATGGGCCGGTACGCGTGGCGGGGTGGGCCCTCGACGACCTCCGGCCCGGTCGGAATGGCGACTGGTTCTTGCTGCAACCCACCCATCTCCAGAAACAGGGAACGTGGATCGAGTGGCAGGGAGCTCCCTTGCTGGTTGGGCTCAAAGATCCCGTCGAGGTGGCGGCGCACCAGCGGGTCCAGATCGACGGGACCGCCCGCCCGTCCCCCGGCTATGCCCGGGGCGATGCCTACGCCGGTAGGATCGCCGCCCGCCGGGTGACGCAACTCGGTCCTGCCGGTGATCCCCTCTTTCGGGTGGGAAACGCGGTGCGGGATCGGGTGGCGGCCGGATTGGGACCGTACGGCGATGAACCGGCCGCGGCACTCGTCGGTGGGTTCCTGATCGGCGATGTGCGATTGTTGCCGCCGCTGGACGGCGAGCATCTACGTCAGGCCGGACTCTCCCATTTCGTGGCAGTTTCCGGCAGCAATGTGGCGGTGTTCCTGGCTTTGTGGTGGGTGGTCACGGGGCCGCTGGCGATGGGGCCTCGCCGGCGTGCTTTGGCCGGTATCGCCGGACTCGTGTTGTTCGTGGTGATCACTCGATGGGAGCCGTCTGTGCTGCGGGCATCGGCAATGGCCGGACTCGTGCTGGTTGCCCGAATCGCCGGAGTGGCGCTCTCCCCGTGGTCCGCGCTGGGTGCTGCGGTTGGCGGAGTGTTGTTGGTTGCCGGGGAACTCAGTGCTGAGGTTGGCTTCCAGCTGTCCGTGGCGGCCACCGTTGGGGTGATTGCCGGGGCTGACATGTTCAGAGCGGCCAAGGCTATGTGGCCGGCGGCCTCGCTGGGCGTGACGGTGAGCGCTCAGATCGCGGTGGCTCCCTTGCTGCTCATCCACTTCGGCTCGGTGCCACTCGTATCGCCCTTGGCCAACCTCCTGGCCGCTCCTCTGGTCCTTGCCTCGACTGTGTTCGGTGGGTTGGGTCTCCTGCTCGGTGTGAGACCGCTCATCGATCTAGCCGTCGCGGCGGCGGACGTCGTGCTGGGAATCGCCCGGGTGGCGTCACCCTGGCCGCAGCTGGGACCTTCCGGCCTGATGGTGGTTGTGGCGTTGGTGGGGGCGGCCGGTTGGCGGCCACTTCGGGCTCCAGTGGCGCTGGTGAGTGCCGCCCTGCTGGCTGCCCTCGTCTTCGTGCCGGCGTCCAGGCTCCGGGGTGCGGCGGTTGTGGTTCTCGATGTCGGTCAGGGGGACGCCATCTTGATACGGGGCAACGCCGGCGAGACGGTACTGGTTGATGGTGGTCCTGATCCGGTCGTGCTCCTTGGAAAACTCCGGCAGTTCGGGGTGGACCGAATCGACCTGGCGGTGCTGTCACACCCGCACGCGGATCATGTGTTGGGGATGGTGGCGGCTCTGGAAAGCGTGCCGGTGGGGAGACTCTGGCAGCCCGGGTTTATCGACGGCGGCCCGGACTTTGCGGAGCTGCTGGAGACTGCCGCCGCCCGCGGGATCGACGTGGAGGTGCCGGAGGCGGGTTGGGCGGCAGACATCGGCGGTATCCACCTGGATGTGCTCGGTCCGCTACGCAGGTATGCTTCGCCCAACGATCAATCGCTGGTACTCCTGGCGACCGTGCACGGCCGAACCGTGCTGCTGCCGGGCGATATAGAGATCGTCGCTCAGCGGGAACTCGGAACCGTGCAGGCCGCCGTTCTGAAAGTTCCCCATCAGGGAGCCGCCACTTCGGACCTGGCGTGGCTACAGGAGGTTCATTCGAACACCGCCGTCATCAGTGTCGGCCCCAACACGTTTGGGCATCCATCGGCGGAGCTGGTTGCCGCCTTGGAAGAAACCGGTGCGAACGTCCTACGAACGGACGAAGACGGTGATGTGATCATTCCGCTCCCCCCTTGAGAGGGGGTGCACACCGGCGGGTCGTACCACGCCGCGACGCGATGGCATCCCTGATCGTGGCCGGCGTGGTTCGTCACGGTCCTGCGCTACGCTGCCCGCGATCAACCAGCGCTTGAGAGCCATGCACATGCAATCTGTGGCAGCGTTCCACGCCGGCGGCCGGCGGTTCGAATTCCCCGGCGATCGGACCTATGTGATGGGCGTCCTCAATCTGTCGCCCGAG
>DATEVB010000197.1:0-7120 GCA_035282865.1 Acidimicrobiia bacterium
CCGCTGATAGGCCCGAACGATGCCCGGCTCGGTCCCCGATTCCCGGACCTGACCGGGTTGTATAACGCCGACCTGCGGCTCCGCGCCAGCGAAACGGCCGAACGAATCGGGATCGACCTCAAGGAAGGGGTGTACGCCTGGCTCACGGGACCTTCTTACGAAACCCCGGCGGAGATCCAGATGATAAAACGTCTGGGTGGTGACCTGGTGGGTATGTCGACCGTGCCCGAAGCAATCGCAGTACGGCACATGGGTAGCCGAGTGCTGGCGATGTCTCTCGTCACCAACCTGGCGGCCGGTATCTCTGCCAGGCCGCTCTCCCACGATGAGGTCCAAGAAACCGCCCTCGCCGCTCGCTCGCGATTCGGCAGTCTGCTCGACGCCCTGCTGCCCAACCTGGTGGCTTGATTCCGGGATCTGGCCTGCTGTGGGTAGCATCCGATCTTCGCGCCGGGAAGGCGCCGATCTCGCCACGAGAGGAGCATCATCCATGAGAGTCGTGGTCTGCGTCAAGCAGATACCTGACCCTGCCTCACCCTACAAGCTCGATCCAGATACCCATTTCCTGCAGCGGCCCGCCGACCAGGTGCTCGACGACACCGATCGGTATGGCGTGGAGATGGGCCTCTTGATTGCCGGGCAAACGGAGGGCACTGTCACCCTGGTATCCATGGGTCCGGCCGGGAACCTGCAAGGCATCCGCCAGGCGCTGGCTATGGGCGCCGACCAAGCCGTGGTTGTCGACGACCCCACGTTGCGCGGGGCCGACTCTCTCACCACCGCCCGGATCCTGAGCGCCGCCATCAGTCGGGATGGGTTTGACGTCCTGATAGCCGGCACGGAATCGACGGACGGCTACAGCGGTGTAGTTCCACAGCAAATCGCCGGGTTCCTCGACGTACCGGTCCTCAGTTTCGCCAAGAAGGTCGAACTGGAGGGGAACAAGATCCGCATCGAACGTCAGACCGAATACGGCTATGACATCGTAGAGACGCCTACCCCCGTCGTGATCACGGTAACCGCGGGTGCCGTCGAACCTCGATACCCGACTTTCAAGGGAATCATGGCCGCCAAATCGAAGCCGATCGATCAGGTCACCGCCGGTGATCTGGGGGTGACGGTCACCGCCAACCAGGAGATCGTCTCAGTTCGGCCCGCACCGGAGCGAGCGACGGGGGAAGTCATTGAGGACGAGGGCGACGCCCACCTGCGCATCATCCAACTCCTCGAACAGGCAAAGGTGATCTAGATGGCAGTCAACACTACGTGGGTATTCGTCGAAGAGCAGGACGGTAAGCCGGCGCCCATCAGCCTCGAGCTGCTGACCAAGGCACGCACTTTCGGAGGCGATCTGGCCACCGTGTTCCTCGGTGCCGGCTCCGAGGAGTTGTTTGCCGAACTCGGTCGCTACGGGGCGGCGAAGGTGTTCCATCTGACGCCCGACGACCGCTTGCCGACGGCTGCGGCGGCAGCGGCCATCGCCGAGTTGGTGGAAAGCCACGCCCCGGATCTCTTGCTGTTCGGATTGGTTCCGACCGATCGCGATATCGCCGGCCGGCTCAGTGCCCGGCTCGACAAGCCGATCATGTCCAATGCTGTTGAGGTTGTTATTGACGGCGATGAGGTCATCGTCACCAACGAGATCTTCGGAGGCACCCAGCTGGTCGATACCGTGTTTCGGAGCGGCGCCCCCTATCTGGTCATCGCCCGTCCCAAGTCGTTTCTCGCCGAGTCGGGCGATGGTGGGATGCCCGAGGTGATCCCGGTCGAGATGCCCGCCGTCGGACACGCCGGGTCGGCCGTTGTGACCGGGCGTTACGTCGAGGAACGGGAAGGTCCGCAACTCGAAGATGCTGCCATTGTGGTATCGGCGGGCCGGGGCCTGGGCTCGGCCGAAAACTTGCCGATCGTCTACGAACTGGCCGGCCTACTGGGAGCGGCCGTCGGAGCCACCCGGGCGATCGTCGATGCCGACTGGGTCCCGTACTCGCGCCAGGTCGGGCAGACCGGCAAGACCGTCAAGCCCGATGTGTACATAGCTTGCGGATTGTCCGGGGCAATGCAGCATCTGGTAGGGATGAAGGACTCGAAGGTGATCATCGCCATCAACAAGGATGAGGAGGCGCCGATTTTCGGTGTCTCCGATCTCGGCGTGGTTGGCGACGTCCACAAGGTCCTCCCCAAGCTGGTAGAGGCTCTGAAGCGCCGGTAGGAGTGTTCCCCCGAGAGGGCGATCTGGCGGTGTGGGTCCGAAGGTCGTGCCACGTGTCCTTCCCCGGAGCAAGACGTGGGAGCCGGTCCGGAAGGGAGAAGCACCCCGGCAGGCTTCGCCAAGAGGGCTAGGTTGCCACTATGTCCGGATATTCGGGAACTCCTCTCGCCAAGAAGCTCGGGATCAAGGCCGGAGCCGAGGTCGGTGTGTTCGCTGGGCCCGACGACCTCAGCGAACGGCTCGAACCGCTTCCCGCCGGAGCCACTGTGGTGCAACAACCTCAACACGCTTGCGACGTGTTGATTGTGTTCGCAGAAGATTTATCCGCACTTCAGAGCGGGTTTCGACGGGCCGTTGGGCTCTTGCCTCGAGACGGTGGCCTCTGGCTGGCCTGGCCCAAGCGGCGCTCAGGAATCGCAACAGACCTGGACTTCGAAGCCGTTCAACGGGTCGGGCTCAATTCCGGTCTGGTCGACAACAAGGTGTGCGCCATAGACGAGACGTGGTCGGGGCTCAGGTTCGTGGTCCGCACAGAGAACCGGGCCGCCTGGACCTAGGAGAACCGGAACCCGAACGGCAACAGTTCATCGAACGAATGGATCCTTGGCTCGCCGTCGGGTCCCGCCACGATGACGGTTTCAACCCGGAATTCGTTGAGACGCTGCCGGCACTGGCCGCACGGATACGACTGGTCCTCCTGCGTGGCGTCGATACAGGCCACGGCAACAACCTCGATCTTCCTAACACCGGCCGTCACCGCCGCCGAGATGGCGCTCGCCTCGGCGCAGACTCCCGACGGATAGGCGGCATTCTCGACATTCACCCCACGGTAGAGGTTGCCGTCATCGCCCATGGCAACCGCCCCCACCCGGAAGTGTGAATACGGGGCATAGGCATTCTCGGCAACGGATCGGGCCGCTTGGAGATATTCCTCTGGCGTGTAGGTCATGCGTCCTCCAAGAGCGCGTCGATAAAGGCTTCGGGTTCGAAGGGGATAAGATCGTCCAGGCCTTCGCCGACCCCGATGAACTTGACCGGCATTCCTAGCTCGCGCTCGATGGCTATCGCCACCCCGCCCCGGGCGGTACCGTCCAACTTGGTGAGCACGATACCCGTCACCCCCACCGCCTCGGTGAACTGTCGCACCTGAGCAATACCGTTTTGCCCTGTGGTCGCATCGAGGACCAGGAGCACCTCGTCGATGTGGTCTGCCTCCCGACCCACCACCCGCACCACCTTGCCCAGCTCATCCATCAGGTTGGTCTTCGAGTGGAGCCGTCCTGCCGTATCGATGATCACGACGTCTCGACCACGTGCTCGGGCAGCTTGGTAGGCGTCAAAGGCCACGGAGGCCGGATCAGCACCTGCTTGACCGCCGACCACCTCGACACCCACTCGATCAGCCCAGATGCGCAGCTGCCGGTCGGCCGCGGCGCGATAAGTGTCGGCCGCCCCCAGGAGGGGTTCCAGTCCACGGCGTTTCAAGTGGCTCGCCAGTTTGGCGATGCTGGTCGTCTTCCCGGTGCCGTTGACACCGACCACGATCACCACCGCCGGAGTGCCTTCCAGCATCAGGGCCCGACCCTCCCGCTCGAGGAGCTTGAGCAACTCCTCGCGCAAGGCACGCCGGGCCTCGCCGGTATCCGCCGGTTTACGTTCCTGTACGCGGCCGACCACCTCCGTACTGGCCGACACTCCGACGTCGGCAGCTACCAGGGCTTCTTCGAGACCTTCCCAAAAGGCTGCGTCCATCGTCGATCCGGCGAACAGCGTCCGGAGTCGCCCGCCCAGCGCCTGGCGGGTTCGGGTCAGGCGGGCGCCCAGTGAGGGCCTCTGGACGGTCGCCGTCGGTGTCGGTATCCCGGCCGGTGCACGGCGGGATCGCACCATCAGCGCCGCGACCGCCAGGACGACCGCCAGCGCAATCAGAATGATGTAAATGGGATCCATCGGCACCTCACCCGGGCTTCGGACGTGATTGTACGGTTACCGCCAGAGCTGTCAGACGGTAGCCGGGGCATGCGTCATCCGCTTCGCCACGACCTGGGAAGAGGCACCGGGTTCCATGGTCACACCGTAGAGCACGTCGGCCGCTTCCATGGTTCGTTGCTGGTGAGTGACGATGACCAGCTGGGCAGATCCGCGGAACTGATCAACCAGCCGGAGGAATCTCCGCAGGTTGGCATCGTCCAGCGCCGCCTCGACCTCATCAAGGACATAGAAGGGACTGGGACGAGCCTTGAATACCGCAAACAAGAACGCCAGAGCCGCCAGCGATTTCTCGCCACCAGATAGCAATGACAATCGACTGACTCTCTTTCCCAAGGGCTGAGCCTCCAGATCAACACCGGTGGTGAGCGGGTGTTCAGGATCAGTGAGACGCAACCGTCCCTTGCCGCCCGGGAAGAGCACCGCGAACTGCTCGGCGAAGTGACCGGATACCTCCTCGAAGGCGGTCGTGAAGGCCTGCACGATCTCATCGTCGAGAACTCTGACGACCTTGCGGAGTTCGGCTCGGGACTGTTCGAGGTCGTCGAGCTGGGCTTCCAGGAAGTCATGGCGTTCGGACAGTTGGCGGTATTCGTCGGCAGCCAGGGGGTTGATGGGGCCCATCCGCCGTAGTTCTGCTTGCAGTATCTCCAAGACCTCACGAGGCTCGAGGTTGGCATCGATCTCCGGGGCATCTGCTGCCAGAGCTTCCGCTTCCGTGGCATCGGCGTCCCGACGCAGACCTTCGGTTACAGCATCCTCACGCATTCGCAATTCGGTCCCCTCCAGCACCAGCGCGGACAGTCGATCTTTGGTGCGCTCCATCAAACTTCGTAATTCTTCAAAACGGACTCGGGCTTCCGACAATCTGGCTCCGGCGTCGCCCGCTTCCCGGCGAAGGTCACGTTGGCGGCCTCGCAATACCTCGATATGGGACCGCACCAACCCGAGCGTCCGGCGAGATGCATCCTCGACGTCGGCGAGGCGGGCTACCAGGGTTGGATCCACCGGTCGCGCCGATTGGTCCTGAAGTTCACCTCGCACCTCCCGCAGGCGGCGTTCGAGCAACCGCCGGCGCTCCACGACCGCGCCGCTTGCCGCCGCGGCCTCCTGTTGGATCCGGCGCGCATCTTCCTTCATGCCTGCAACCATCTGGCGTCTGGCGGCCAGTTCGTCCCAAGCCCGCTGACCTTGGGCTTCTTCTCCCTCGAGTGCTGCGAGGCGTCCTCGAAGCTGCCCGATCTGTGCCTCCCGCTCGGCCTCGGATTCGATCAGGGAGGTACGACGGTCGTCCAACCTGACGATCTCGGCGTCCGTGGCAGAGCGACTCCGCTCCAACCGATCGAGGGCGTCGGTGCCACCAGAGATACGCGCCTCAATCGATTCGAGCGCTTCCAGAGCGCGCCGCTCTTCCTCCCGTGACGACTCGAATGACCGGTTCCGGGCCCGCAAGATGCTCTCGGCCCGGGCCAGCTCGAGTTCGGAATCTTCGAGATTGGCGAGTGCCGCCTCCACCATGGCCGCACTCGCACCATCGGGGTGCGCGACTCGCACGCCAAAGATGCCGATGAGGTCACCCTCAGGGGTTACGGCCCGTATTTCGGGGTGATGCTCGACGATCTTCCAGGCGGTCGACCACCCCTCGGCGACGATCACATCGCCGACCAACCGCGCCGCCAGGTCGGCGTCAGCGTTGGGACCGAGCATATCGATCAGCGCATCGACTCCCCAGGTGGCGGCGACCGAACGGGAGGAAGCGATCCCGTGGCCGGGACGTCCGGTCACCAGCGGTATGCCACCCAAACCCTGCGCCTTGAGGTCCGCCACGGCCTCCAGAACGTGCTCGGCGGAGTCAACGGCCAAAGCGTCGCTCCACGAACCAAGCGCGGCATCGACCGCCGGAGCCAGTCGTTCCGGAATGTCGAGCATCTTGGCGACCGTGCCGACAACACCGGCTCGTCGGGTGGCGAGTTGGCGGGCCCGCGGGTCGGCCAGGCCGGCGGCGGCGCTCTCCAGTGCTTCGGCGCGGGCTCCGGCGGCGGCCAGCGCCAGCTTCGCGTCGCCGGCATCCTGTTCCGCCTGCTGCCAGGCTTTCTGCTCGGTAGCACGAACCTCTGCGGCCGTCTCGTACCGCTGTTGCGCGGTTTTAGTTTCCGCGTCCAGGCGGCGTATCTCGTCGCGGAGCTCTTCGGTCTCGCCTGCCTCCGCTTCGAGCTGCGCATGAAGAACCTCGAGCCTGCGTCCGATATCGCGCGACTCTCGTCCATCGCGATCGGCGACCGCTTCGAGGGCAGCGAGGTTACCCCTCACAACGGCCGTTGCTCCTTCGATCGGTAACCCCTCTTGTCCGGCCAGGGAGCGATCTTCATCTTCGAGGACCTGGATCGCTCGTTCCGCCCTGTCGGACTCCCGGGATGCTCGCCGCTCCTGGTCGGCCGATTGACCCAACTCGATCTCCAGCCGGAGCGCCTCGTCCTCGAGATCTCGGCGTCGCTCGCCGGCGCCTTGCATCTTGGCCTCGGCGGATCTTCGCCGCTCGTGGGCCACCTGCCCGATTCGGCGCAAACGCTCCATGGTCGTCTCCAGTCGAGCGGCGGCGGCCGTATCCCGGTCGAGGGCGCGCCCCGCTGCACCGGCTGCTTCAGCCAGAGGTCCCAGGCGTGGCTCGAGTTCGGTGCGCTCCCGTCCGGCACCGGCGAGATGCGCCCGCAGGGCATTCTCTTCTGAGGCGACCAATTCACCCCGGCTGCGAATCTGCCGAAGTTGTTCCCCACCGAGATAGAGGTGGAGGCCTCGCAGATCGCTCTTGACGGATTGGTAGCGTTGGGCGGCCCCTGCCTGGCGCCTGAGTGGCCGCATCTGCCTCTTCATCTCCTGGAGAATGTCGCGCAGTCGGAGGACATCTGCATCCGTGCGCTC
>DATEVB010000198.1:0-4556 GCA_035282865.1 Acidimicrobiia bacterium
TTGCCCGGCCGCCTGCCTACCATGACGTCCGTCTCCAAGATCCGTTGCAAAAGGTGAATCCCGTGCGCAAATTCGTTGTCCTGCTCTTTGTACTGGCACTGTCGGCGGCAGCCTGCTCCGGCGGCGGAGCGATCGTGGCTACGGTCAACGGGACGGCCATCACGCTGGCCGAAGTCGAGGAGATCAGAGCGGACGCCAGCGCTACCAGTCGTGATCAATTCAACCAGGACCTTTTCCAGCTGATCGTCGAGGAAACGGTCCGCCAGGCGGCCGCCGCACAGTTCACCATCGTCGAGGACCCGGCCGCAACCGATGCCCAGTACGAACAGTTCATAGCCGGCATCGAAGCGCAAGGCCCGATCGACGAGTACCTGGAGAGCAACGGGATCACCGAAGAGACCATCCGCCACGTTGCTTTCCAGCAGGTGATGCTCCCGGCCATCCAAGGAAGGCTGGCCGAGCAAACCGAACCGGTGAGTGAGGAAGCCATCCAAGCCGCGTATGACGAATTGCTGCCGACCCTCTCGACGGTATGCACCCGTCACATCCTGGTGGCCACCGAAGAGGAAGCAACGGCGGTGATCGATCGCCTCGAAGGTGGTGCGGAGTTCGCGGACTTGTCCGCCGAGCTCTCCATCGATACTGAGTCCGGTGCGGCAGGTGGCGATCTCGGGTGTAGAACCGCTGATCAGTATGTGGTCGGTTTCGGCGATGCGACCATAGAGGCAACCCTCGGCGAGGTTACCGGTCCAGTGCAGTCCGAGTTTGGATACCACGTGCTGATCGTCGATTCCCGAGAAGTGCAATCGCTCGACGAGATTCGCGGCGACCTCGAAACGTCGCTCATCAGCCAACAGGCCGCCGACCTCTTCGACGCGTGGGTGTTCGAGAGTCTTGGCGCGGTTGACGTGGTCGTGACGGAGCGGTACGGGACCTGGCAAACCGAGCCCTCCTTCGGGGTCATCTCGCCGGCCTGATGGCTGGGCACGTCACGATCGTCGGCCTCGGCCCGGGCGACTACCGGCGGATTCCGGCCGAGATCAAACAGCTATTACTCGATCCCGCCGCCCTGGTGATCGTCCGCACGCTGGAACATCCGGCCGCCCGTCATCTGAGCGAGCTCAGACCGGTGGAGAGCGGGGACGATCTCTACGAGTCGGCGGAGACATTCGATACCGTCTACCAGCGTCTGGCCGAGCGCGTTGTGGAAGGCGCGGCAACGGGGCACGTGATCTTCGCAGTGCCGGGGAGCCCCCATGTCGGGGAACGTACCCCCGGGTTGGTATGCGAGCAAGCCGCTCTCAAAGGGGTCCCGGTCGAGGTGATCGGGGCCGAGTCTTTCCTCGACCTGGCGTTGTCCGAAATCGGGCTCGATCCGATTCGCGACGGACTGGCCGTGTTGGACGGCCACGACCTGCCCGACCCGTTGCTGGTGCAGTTGCCGACGATCATCACCCAGGTTGATCTTCCGATGGTCCTCATCGACGTGCGTGACACCCTCGCCCGGCTCCTGCCCGTCTCGACCCCCGTCACCGTCCTGACGGACCTGGGCGCCGACCAGGCCCGGGTCGAGACCGTTGCTCTCGAGGCGCTCGGGGCGGAACATGCCGGCCTCCGCACTTCCCTCTTCATTGAAGCGGTGCCGGCCGGTCTTCCGGGGCTGATCGCCACGTTGAGGCGGCTCCGGGCGGAATGCCCCTGGGACCGCGAGCAGACGCACCACAGCCTCGTCAGGAATCTCGTTGAGGAAGCCTACGAACTGGTCGAAGCGCTGTCGCGGCTTCCCGTCGAAGCGCCGGCCGGGCGGCCGGACTTCGTCGCCTATGACGAGGTCGAGGAAGAGCTGGGTGACGTCCTTCTCCAAGTTCTCTTTCACAGCACGATGGCGAGGGAAGCCGGTGCGTTCGATGTGGAAGATGTTGCCGAGCGCCTACGGGAGAAACTGGTGCGACGTCATCCCCATGTGTTCGGGGAGGTTGAAGCCGCAACCGCCCGGGAGGTCCTCCAGAACTGGGAGCGGATCAAACAAGACGAGAAACGTAGGTCCTCGCTGATGGATGACGTGCCGGCCGGACTGCCCGGGATGGAGCGTGCGGCCAAGCTGCAGCGGAGGGCTGCCACCGTCGGGTTTGACTGGGATGGCCCGGCCCAGGTCATGGACAAGGTGCGCGAAGAGGTGGTCGAGCTGGACCAAGCGCTGGGCGATCGGGTGGAGGCAGAACACGAGCTGGGTGATCTCCTGTTTTCTGTGGTGAATCTGGCGCGCCATCTTCACATCGACTCGGAAGTGGCGTTGCGCCGAGCGGTCGAACGGTTCGATGACCGGTTCCGGCGGATGGAGCAGTCGGGCGACCTGGCGGTTTTGAGCCCGGCCGAATTGAACGAGTTGTGGGAAGCGGCCAAAGTCGAAACAACAGATTTCCCCGACAACCAGAGCGATGATGGCTAAGGTTGCCAACCAAGGAGGGTCCATGACCACCATCGACGTGATCAGGGCCCGTGAAGTCCTCGATTCCCGGGGGAACCCGACCGTCGAGGCCGAGGTGCTCCTCGCCGGCGGTGCCTTCGGCCGAGCTGCGGTTCCGTCGGGAGCATCGACGGGGGCGCTCGAAGCGGTCGAGCTTCGAGATGGTGGAGACCGCTACGGCGGCAAGGGCGTAACGCGGGCCGTTGCCAACATCCACGATGAGATTGCACCTGCGTTGATCGGCCGGAAGGCCACAGATCAAGAAGCTCTCGATCAGATCATGCTCGATCTGGATGGAACCCCCAACAAGGGCAGGCTGGGTGCCAACGCTATCCTGGCCGTCTCACTGGCCGCCGCCCGCGCCTCTTCTGCGGCGCTCGATATTCCTCTGTTCAAGTATCTCGGGGGGCCGGCCGGGCGAGTGTTGCCGGTGCCGTTCCTCAATGTGTTGAACGGTGGAGCTCACGCTGCCAATTCGGTCGATATTCAAGAATTCATGGTGGTCCCGGCCGGTGCCCCGAGCTTCCGGGAAGCGCTGCGGGCCGGTGTCGAGGTCTACCACGCTCTCAAGGCCGTCCTCGGCGGGCGCGGGTTGTCAACCAATGTGGGTGACGAAGGTGGTTTCGCTCCGAACCTAGCGAGCAATCGCGAGGCGCTGGATGCACTATCCGAGGCGATCGGGAACGCCGGCTACAAGCCGGGGGACGACATCGCCCTGGCGATAGATGTGGCGGCTTCAGAGCTGTACCGGGACGGCCGGTACGTGCTCTCGGGAGAGGGCCACGAGTTCAGCTCCGAAGAGATGACTACTTTTCTCGAAGGGCTCCTCGAAGACTTCCCGCTGGTCTCGATTGAAGATGGACTCGCCGAGGATGACTGGGATGGCTGGAAGGTGCACACCCAACGGATGGGAGACCGTACCCAGCTCGTCGGTGACGACATCTTTGTGACTAACCAGAGCATCCTCCGCAAAGGCATCAAGGAGGGGATCGGCAACGCCATTCTCATCAAGGTCAATCAGATCGGTTCGCTGTCGGAGACCCTCCACACGATGGAAACCGCCCAACGGGCCGGATACGGGCGGATGGTCAGCCACCGTTCCGGCGAAACGGAGGACGCATTCATCGCCCATCTGGCTGTGGCTACCAACGCCGGCCAGATCAAGACAGGAGCACCGGCCCGGGCGGAGAGGACCGCCAAGTACAACCAATTGCTTCGGATTGAAGAGTATCTCGGCGATCAGGCGCGGTACGCCGGTTGGGACTCGATAGGACGGCGCTCGTGACCCGGGCAACCCGCAGGACCGGGGCGGTCTCGATCGTCACCTTGCTCTTGCTGGTTGGTGTTGCAGTCGTGTTCTCAAATGTCTTCCCGTTCCGACAGATCCTCGCCCAGCAAGAGCTCGTCGTACAGAAGGAGCAGACGCTGGCGGTGTTGGAAGCAGAGAACGCCCGGTTGACGTCGGCCGCCGATTATCTCCAGACGGATCAGGGAGTCGAGAAGATCGCCCGTCAGGACTTTGGCTATGTCCGGCCGGGTGAAGTGGCCTTCGTCGTCGTAGCGCCTCCCGACGAAGCGGAATTCGTACCTCCGGCGGCCGAGCCGATCGAGGAACTCGATCGGGCGTGGTGGCAGGGGATCTGGGATTTCCTGACCGGTCGCGATCTGCTCGGCTGATGGACGACCGGGAGGTGGTGGTTGCTCAGCTTGGACGGCTGCTGCGAGCGCCAATCCACGTTGTGTCTCGTTGCCCCCTGGGGTTGCCTGTAGTTGCTGCGGTCCCGCCGCTTCTCGACGATGGCACGCCCTTTCCGACCCGTTATTGGCTGACCTGCCCGCTGGCCCGTATCCGGGTGGGGAGACTGGAGTCGGCCGGCGGTGTGAAGGCGATGGAACGTTGGGTGGAGTCCGATCCGGCTATCGAGGTCCGATTCCTGGCGGCCGGCGCCCGGTACGCGGCCGAGCGGGACCTTCTCATTCCCGATGGTGCCCTGCACCGGCCATCGGGCGGCGTGGCCGGCAGCCGGCGAGGCGTCAAGTGCCTCCACGCCCACTACGCCGACCATGGGGCCGGGCATGACAACCCGGT
>DATEVB010000199.1:0-3120 GCA_035282865.1 Acidimicrobiia bacterium
ACGTCGATGGGGTGTTCACGGCGGATCCACGTATTGTCCCTGATGCCCGCAAACTCGACGAGGTGTCGTTTGAGGAAATGCTGGAGCTGGCGGCCACCGGCGCCAGGGTCCTCATGCTTCGGTCGGTCGAGTTCGGCCGCAATTTCAACATTCCCCTCCATGTGCGTTCGTCGTTCCACGACGGCCCCGGGACCTGGGTGAAGGAGACAACCATGGAACAGGCGATCATCAGTGGGATATCGCACGACATCTCGGAAGCGAAAGTGACGGTCCGGGGTGTGCCCGACCGCCCCGGCGTGGCCGCCACGCTCTTTGAGCCGCTGGCCGCCCAGGAAGTCAACGTCGACATGATCGTCCAGAATGTGTCGGAAGATGGAACCACCGACATCAGCTTCACTGTTCCCAAGGAGCATGTGGCTGTGGCGATGGGAGTGGTAGGCCGGGTCATCCCCGAGATCGAGGCGACCGGCGTCGATGTCGACGAGGCGGTAGCCAGAGTGTCGGTGGTCGGTGCCGGAATGAAGTCGCACCCGGGTGTGGCGGCCAAGATGTTCCGGGTGCTGGCGGACAACAGCATCAATATCGAGATGATCTCTACCTCCAGCATTCGCATATCCTGCGTCGTGGCACTAGATCAGATTGAAGAAGCGGTGCGTGTCCTGCACGCCGCCTTCGAACCGCCGACCATGGTGGGGGAGCTATGAACACCAAACGGACCGCCGTCGTAGGGGCCACCGGAGCGGTCGGCCGGGCCATGATCTCCATTCTCGAGGAGCGGGCGTTCCCGGTCTCTGAGCTGCGACTGCTGGCCTCGTCCCGGTCGGCGGGTTCCAAGGTGGACACGAAGTGGGGAAAGATCGAGGTCGAAGACCTCACGACCGCCGACCCGGCTGGTATCGAGATCGCCCTGTTTTCGGCGGGCGGCGATCGTTCCCGTCAGTTCGCCCCGGCGTTTGCCGCAGCGGGTGCCGTGGTGATCGACAACTCGTCCGCCTTCCGGATGCGACCGGAAGTGCCGCTGATAGTGGCCGGGGTCAACGACGCAGCAGCCGCCGAGCACCTCGGAATCATTGCCAACCCGAATTGCACGACGATGGACCTGATGATGGCCGTGGCGCCACTGCACCGGGCCGCCGGCCTGAATTCGATGATCGCGACCTCCTACCAGTCCGTGTCGGGATCCGGCCAAAGGGGCATGGATGAGCTGACCGAACAGATGGGGAAGCTTGGCGCCGACCGTGAAGCGCTGGTTTCCGGTGGGTGGCGGGATCCGGGAAGCAAGGTGTACCCGCGCCCCATCGCTTGGAACGTGATCCCGTTCGCCGGCAGCCTGCAGAGCGAGGGTTATACCGACGAGGAATGGAAGCTCGTCAACGAGAGTCGCAAGATCCTCGACATCCCGGACCTCAGGGTGGAGCCTACCTGCGTGCGAGTGCCCGTGATGGTTGGCCACGGGATTGCCGCCAGCTTGTGGTTCGACCGGCCGGTTTCCGCCGAGGAGGCCGAGGCGCTACTGGCCGCGGCCGACGGAGTGGCGGTGTGGAAGGAGAAGGTGCCCACCCCCCTCGATTCTGCCGGGATCGACGACGTGCTGGTTGGTCGTATCCGGGAGACCGTGGGGACCCCGGGCGGGATCAACCTGTGGGCCGTTGGTGACAACCTCCGGAAGGGGGCCGCTCTCAACGCGGTCCAGATCGCCGAACTGTTGGTGTGATTCCAGTTCTTGTGTGAGGTGCCTGCGCTACTCGCATTGCGTTATTGGCAGGCTTCTCACGACGGATCGGGAGGAAGCCTAGGAAGCGTTGGGGCAGGCCCCACTGTCGCTGGTAGAGCCCTCGAGCATCCGTCCCCGATCACCTGTTCCGCACACCCCGACATACCAGTCGGGGAGCATGGATCTGGCCTGCCGGTCCAGCATCGCTCTGATCTCGGCGCGGCGGGCGCCAAGCGCAGGCAGCGGTTTGTGGCGGACGGGTACCTCTTCGGAGAGTTCGGTGATGGCCTGTTGGGCCTGTAATGCCGGCGCCGCGCCGACCGACGGCTCGCCGGCTGCGGTCTGAGGAACATCCGCCGGGGTGACCGCGCCGGCTTGCCGGCAGAACACCACCGAGACGTACAGCATCCCATCTGTGGCGGTGGCCAGCCCGGTCCCCATGGCGGTCCAGGCCGGGTTGGTGATGATGCTCCAGTGGCTGCTGCTCTGGCGGAACGCCGAGAACACGGCGGGCACGTCGGGGCCGGTGCCGATGACCTCGCCCACCAAATCGCAGGTGCCGAGAAGACCTGAAAGATCGGCGTGGAACAATGTGCCGGCGGCGGCCTGCGAGGCGGCCGAAGCTCCGGCCAGTTGGTCGGCACCGGCGAGCACCGGAAGGTCCCCGGGACGGGCGCTGTTCGTCTGCGCCCCGACCGCATCGGCGAGAGCCGGAGGTACGGCCACCACAGAGAGCGCCACAGTCAGCACAGTCGCCAGGGCAATTCGTCTTTTCGAATATGACACGAGAGGTGAGCGTATCGAATTCGAATCGGTGTCGCTACTTCACGGACAGCGGCAGGGGATGTTTGAGCAGCGAGGACATCCCGTCCGGTAGCGGCTCAACGCCTCCTCGAGACTCACGCCGGCCAGGTTGGCCAGGGAGGCGGTCCAGGCCAGCACGTCGCCGAATTCCTGAAGTTGCTGGTCCCGGTCGCCTTTGCGGAGGGCCTGGGCCAGTTCTCCGATCTCCTCAGTCAGCCAGGCGATACTGGCCGGGAGTCCCCTTGCGCGGTCCCGGTGCCCGTAGGTCCGATCCATGAGGTCTTGTAGCTCGTTCAGTTCCATCGGGCCAGCGTAAACGATGGTCCAGGCGTGCAAACTGCCCGAAGGGCCAGACGTCCTGCCGCCGGATGACGCCCAACGGCCCGGCGATATGAAGACCGTATGTGTGGGACACAGCCCTTGATTGGACGGTTCCGGGAGCGAGTAACATGTCGGTGCCACGGGACGTGGCGCAGTTTGGCAGCGCGCAGCGTTCGGGACGCTGAGGTCGCCGGTTCGAATCCGGCCGTCCCGACCAGAAGATCGCCAGGTCGGGGCCGCTCGCGAGGGCGGCCCTCTGGTTTGGGGGTCGGTTCCATCGC
>DATEVB010000200.1:0-4022 GCA_035282865.1 Acidimicrobiia bacterium
GCACCGTGTGATGGGGCGTGTCGAGGTACACCTTCGCTTCGGGCGCCTGAGCGAACTTGCCGTGACTCCATCTGACCTCGATATGGCCGGCCACGGACACCTTGCCACCGGCCGGACGGTTGGCATAGGTTGCCTCCCAGCTCACGATCGGCTGGCCGCGATCCTCTTCAGCCCAATGCCGGAAGGACACAAACCTGTGCGAGGCTCGCAGGTCCCAGGCCGTCTGCACGCGGTAGGCCAGCGTGTGCCCCTCGGCCGACTCACCCAAAACGAAGTAGGGGGCAGACTGCAGCCGCAACAGCCGCCACATCATTTCCTCCTGGGATCGCCTACTCCCCAGGTGGGAATCCCAGCGATGTGACGACCCAACGGCCGCCTCGAGAGCGAACTCCCGGTAGACCCCCCTGGCCTTGTCGGTCAGGTTTCTCGGCAACGAGTTCTTCAGCAACCGGCGGTGGTCGTGGGTCAGATCCGTGACCCTGTCGGGCAATGAGGACGGATCGGGTACCAGGCGCCGGCATTCGTGGTAGAGCAGCTGATAGGAGTCCGGGGCAACGGCGTTGAACCAGTCATCCTCGTCACTGCGGGGATCGAACAGGTTGGCCGGCGACGAGTTCGTGAGGATGTTCGAACCGTATTTACACGACACCAGGTACACGTGATCGACCCTCAGATCGGCGGGAATCTGCTCGTAGCCGGGCGGACGATGCGCCCCCTTCCACTCGACGATCCAGGGCGGTCGGCCTCGCAGACCCTCCGCCGAGCGGGCGAACCGCACCCCGTTGCTCCAGGCCGTTGCGAAGACCCTGCTGTGACCTCCCGAACGATAGGCAGCCGCCAGGCGGTCGTAGACGACATCGTCGACGTTCTCAAAGCCGGGCGGGCGCATCCCGAGGGCGTGGGCGAGGTTCGGATATCCGAACATGCCCAACCCCGTCACGATCTCCGTGATCTCCGTGCGCACCGCCGCCATGGTCAGGCGTCCCGGAACAGTCGCTTGAACTGGAGCTGAGCGCCGATCAGCTCGACGGGGAGTTCGTCGCTCCCGTAGATCGGCAGGAACGTGTACACATCGACGGCCACCCCGGACAGCACCATCCAGGTCACAACAGCATCGCCCCACCGCTCGTCCAACAAGGCCCGGCGCAGCTCACCGGCTCCTTCGGGAGTGAGCAAGGCAGGGTCGGTGTCCGCCACCAACTCGAGGGCGAGCAGCCGCTGCAGCACGTCGATGTCCTCGGCCAGATACACCGCCGGAGGATCGAAGCGCACGACCGCGTACGCGACACCGTTCATTCGTCGTCGGCGCCGTAGTAGCGGGCGAGTTGCTCGTCACGACGAGCCGCCAGCTCTTGTTCCGTCCAAAAACCGGGCAGTTGCTCAACATGTCCCCTTGCGTAGGCCGCCAGCCGACCGACCCCGCCGGCGTCGAACATCTCGACGGCATCCCACACGTTGCCCGGCCCCACCGCGTGGAGAGCTTTTTCTCCGTCGCTGCCCGGTCGGGGCAGATTCGATGTAACGATCAACAAGCGGGCGTATTCGTCGAGAGACTTCAGCACATGGGCGCGGCCGAGCGTCTTCCAGAGCGTATCGGTGCGGAGCAAGCCGGGACGGGCCGTCGTGAAGGCCCCCGACACGTCGACGAGGAACTCCCGATCACCCTTGCCGTCCACGACCCGGAAGTTGAAGTGCACTCCCGATTTCGGCAGCTCGTAGGCCTCGTCAATCACCTCGAAACCGACCTCTTCGAGCATCTGGCGGGCCAGATCCTGGGCCTTCTTGCCTTCCCGGCTGGCCCGCCGCTGGAAATGGTCGGCCCGCTCCTCCGAGGTGGCCTCGGGTGGCAGCTCGAGAGCGAAACGCTCCTGGTGGGCGCTCTCGTGCTCACGCTGGCGCCGGTAGCGCATCTTCTCGGCCCGGTAGCGGGCTTTGGCCGTCTCGACATAGGCGGGGTCGAGGTCATAGCCGACTCCCCGCCGACCGGTCCGAGCCGCGGCGACCAGGGTGGTACCGGATCCCAGGAACGGGTCGAGGATCAGGTCGTCCTCGAACGTGTACAGCTCGATGAGCCGGCGTGGCAACTCGACGGGAAAGGGTGCCGGATGCTGCACCCGCCGGGCGCTCTCCGCGTCGATGCGCCACACGTCGAGGGTGGCCTCCATGAACTCGTCGACCGGCATCGTGTTCTCGAACGGGTAGCCGTCCTTCTCGCGTTGCTGGCGTGAACGGGCCCGATCGAACCGGCCTTTGGAGGCGACGATGACTCGCTCGGTCAGATCTCGCAAGACCGGATTGGTGGCCTTGTTGAACGACCCCCAGGCCACCGATCCCGATGCCCCCTCGGCCTTCTGCCAGATGATCTCACCACGCAGCAACAGACCCAGATCATCCTGAAGGATCCGCATCACATCGGCCGACAGGCTTCGATACGGCTTGCGACCGAGATTGGCGACATTCACGGCAATCCGTCCGCCCGGTTCGAGGGTTCGCTTGCACTCGGCAAAGACCTCCCTCAGCATTCCCAGGTACTCGATGTAGGAGTTCGGTACCTGCGGCTGGGTCACCTCTCCGGTCCCGGTGATGGCCTGCTCGTATTCCTTCCCGACAAAATAGGGCGGTGACGTGACCACCAGCGCCACCGATCGATCAGGCACGAGCGTCATCTGCCGGGCGTCCCCAACGATGCAAGGTGGGTCCGGCAACTCGACGTCGAGCGGCCCGAGCTGGTCGTCGTCTGAGAGTTCCGGAGAACTGAACCGGGCGTAAAACGCCGAGGCATCGTGGTTCTCACGCCTCCCGACCCCGAAGGCCGACGTGGCCGTGCCACGATTCGACTGGGTGTCATCGGGTGGCGATCCGGGGTTCTCACTCATCACGCCGGAACGATACAGGTCCCGGGTGACAGAATCCTGCACCGATCCGACACGAGGAGCCTCACCGAGCGGAGCCTGTGGCAGACATGAGAGCTCGCTCACATATCCGCCATGCCCCGGGCCGACCAGCGTACGATTGGCGGATGACCCTGCTCATCAAGTTCCTCGCAACCGCCGGCGCGCTGTGGCTGGCGGCCCGGATCGTCCCCGGTATCGAACTGTCCGACGAGATCGGCACGATCTTGGGGGTGGCCCTCGTCTTCGGGTTGGTCAACATGTTCATCAGGCCGCTGGTGAAGCTGCTGACCCTGCCGATGCTGCTCATCACACTCGGACTGTTCGCCTTCGTGATCAATGCGGCGCTGCTGGGCCTGACCGCCTGGCTGACCGACGGGCTCTCTGTCGACGGGTTCGTCTCGGCGCTGTTGGGGAGCCTGATCATCTCCGCGGCCGGGTTCGTCACCGAAAAGGTCGTCGACCGGAAGTGACCGACGTCGGCCGGCAGGCTGCCGGAAGGTCGTTTACCGCGCGGCGGGAAGCCGCCATCAGGCCGACGAGCCTCCCGGCTCAGCGGCTTTCCATCGCCCGGATCCCTCCGGGGGACGATTCGTTTCCGTTAGGTGGCGTCATGCGCTAAGGTGAAGGCTCACACGTACGCCATACGACGTACGACGCCTGCTCCACCCACTCGTTCCGTTTGGTGGAGTCACCGCAGGACATGGATGTTCTGGTCGGCGCTATGCGCCCGGCTCCGAACTCAGATCCGGCGGGGCGTTAGCCCCCGACGGTTCGAAGCTTCGGAAGGAGCACAATCATGTCCAGCAATATCTATGTGGGAAACCTCTCGTTCAATACGAGTTCGGCCGATCTGCAGACGCTCTTCGCTCGCCACGGCGAAGTGACCAAGGCGCAGGTAGTCAACGACCGTGAGACCGGCAGATCGCGTGGCTTCGGTTTCGTCGAGATGGCGTCATCTGAGAGCGCCCAGACCGCCATCACCTCGCTCAACGGCCACAACCTCGACGGACGCGACCTCACCGTCAACATGGCGAAAGAGCGCACACGCTGAAAACCGTTCCCACCCGAACCATCGACGGCGGAAGACGGCGGTGCATGGGATGCGGACATCCCCACCGCCAGCACTAC
>DATEVB010000201.1:0-9526 GCA_035282865.1 Acidimicrobiia bacterium
ACAAGCCGCCAGGTTCCGTGATCGACTCCATGACGTCCAGAGAGCGATCGCCCGCCAGGAGGTGGTCACCGACCGTCCGGAGGATTTTGACCTCGTCGCCCTCGAAGAAGACGATCTCGAGGCTGCCGTGCAGGTCCTCACGGTGCGCCGCGGTCGGGTGGTGGGAAGGCTGGGCACGGTGCTCGACAAGGTTGAGGATGTGACCACCGGTGAGGTGATCGCCAGCATGCTGCGTGAGCTCTACGGTGAGGACCGGCCTCCCAAAGCCGTGCTGGTGCAGGAGCTGCCACCCGATGCCGGTCTCTGGGCCGCATGGCTCAGTGAACGGCGTGGTGCACAGGTGTCGTTGCGTGTTCCGCAACGCGGTGCAAAGCGCCGGCTGCTGGAGACGGCACGGACCAACGCCCGGGAGGCGTTCGCCCGGCACCGGCTACGCCGCCAGTCGGATCACAACGCCCGCGCCCGGGCGCTCCGCAGTTTGCAGGACACGCTGGGCCTGCCCGTCCCGCCCCTCCGGATCGAGGCGTACGACATCTCCACCATCCAGGGCACCAATACGGTCGGGTCCATGGTGGTGCTCGAAGACGGTCTCCCCAAGAACTCCGAGTACCGCCGATTCCGGGTCCGGTCGGTCGAAGGCCAGGACGACTTCGCCTCGATGGAAGAGGTTCTGCGCCGCCGGTTTGCCGCCTACGTGAAAGATCGCGACGTGCCCATCGAAGCACGCGGGAAGTTCTCGTATCCACCCTCGTTGATCCTCATCGATGGTGGAGCCGGCCAGCTCTCCCGGGCGGTGCGGGTGTTGGCGGACCTCGATCTGGACATCCCGGTGGTCGGTCTGGCCAAGCGGATGGAAGAGGTCTATATGCCCGGACGGCCCGAACCGCTGCGGATCCCGCGAGACGAGGAAGCCCTCCACCTGCTGCAGAGGGTGCGGGATGAAGCACATCGTTTCGCCGTCACCTACCACCGCAAACTGCGTAGTCGCACCATGATCGACTCGACCCTCGACGACGTTCCCGGGATCGGACCAACCCGCAAGAAAGCATTACTCAGACGGTTCGGGTCTTTGAAGGGAATCAGGGCCGCCAGCCGGGCGGAACTCAGCGAGGCGCTGCCCGAAGCCGTGGCAATTCAGCTTTACACCGGGTTGCACGGTTCCGATCGTTGAGTGCTCCGCCGATCCGTCTAGCCGTGCGAAACTATGTCGAACGAGTGACGGCGCAAATCGGATTGGAGGCCACTCGTGGTTAGGCGACCGCAGGTACTGGTGGTGACCGGCATGTCCGGGGCAGGGCGGTCCACCGCCGCAAAGGTTCTCGAAGACCTCGGCTACTTCGTGGTCGACAACTTGCCTCCAGCCATGATCGGGGAGATCGTCCGCTTCAACGATCTTGCCGACGTGCCGCGCCGGTTGGCACTCGTGATCGATGCTCGGGGCGGCTTCAGTCTGGCGGATCTCAGCGTAGAGATGGACCGTTTGTTACGCGGTGGCGTCTCAACGGCGGTGCTGTTCCTTGATGCCGACGACGACATGCTGATCCGGCGATATGAGGAGAATCGCCGTCCCCATCCCATGGGCCAGCCAACACTGGAGGAGTCGCTCTTCGCCGAACGCGAGTTGCTGGCCGAGTTGCGCGCCGAGGCAGACTTCATCATCGACACGACCGATCTCAACGTGCACCAGTTGCGAGAAAGGATCGAAGCGGATTTCCGGGGCGGGCAGCCCGAGCGACCGTTGCGGGTCTCGGTTTCGTCGTTCGGATTCAAACACGGCGCGCCCAGGGACGCCGATCTGATGTTCGACGTGCGGTTCTTGCCCAATCCGCATTGGCAGGAAGAGCTGCGACCTCTGACCGGGCGTGACGCCCCGGTGCGCGAGTACGTGCTGAACAACGAGGACACGCAAACCTTCCTCGCCAAAGTCGAGGACATGTTGTCGTTCCTCATCCCACGCTTCCGCATTGTCGGCAAGTCGTATGTGAGCATCGGCGTCGGGTGCACTGGTGGCCGGCATCGCTCCGTGGTGATAGCTGAAGAACTGGGACGCTGGCTCGAATCCGAGGGAATCGCAGCGACGGTCCGGCATCGGGACACTGCCAAATGACTACACCGGAGACCTTCCTCGAGCCCAAGCTGCTGCAGCTCGCCAAAGATGGGCCACGGGTGGTCGCCATCGGCGGCGGGCATGGGCTGGCGCAGGCTCTGGAAGCGGCCTTGTCTTACGCCTCGCATGTCACTGCAGTGGTTACCGTGGGTGATGACGGAGGCTCTTCCGGACGGTTGACCTCGGCGATGGAGATCCCGCCGCCCGGCGACATCCGCAAATGCCTCCTTGCCTTGAGCCCGGAGCCGACGGTGTTCCGGGAGCTGTTCGGATACCGGTTCGAATCGACCGATGTGGAGGGGCATTCGCTGGGCAACCTGATGCTGGCCGCTCTCACCGAACTGTTGGGCGACGATTTTGAAGCGGCGGTGCGGGTCGCCTCGGGGTTGTTGGGGACGGTCGGGCAGGTGGTTCCCGTTGCCCGGCATTCGTTGCACCTGCAGGCAGTGATCGACGGGCGGTTGGTGGATGGGCAGGCCGCCATCACCAAGACCAGAGGCAGCCTGTCCCAGATGCGGCTGGTTCCCGACGACGAACCGGCCAACCCGCACGCCATCGATGCGGTGCACTCGGCTGATCAGATCTTGATCGGTCCCGGCAGCCTGTTCACCTCGGTGATAGCGGCCCTGGCCGTGCCGGGGATGTCTGAGACGCTGCAGACGGCACCGGGTCACGTTGTTTTCATTGCCAATCTGGTGACTCAGGATGGGGAAACCCTGGGTATGACGTGCTCTGAGCATCTCGAGGCACTCCGCCGGGTCGGAGGGGTCGACGTCACCGGTACCGTCGTTGTGCACAGGGGGGACATCCACGTGGAACCGCCGCTCGACCATGTCCGGGTCGACCGGGCTGAGATGGCGGCGATGGGGTGGGAGGTGGTCGAGGCCGACCTCGTGGACCCTCGGGCGGATTGGCCGCAACACGATCCAATCCGGCTGGGCCAGATTCTGGCCCGGCTGAAGAACTGAACCAAGGACGGTGAGGGGAGCATGGGAAAGTATCTGACACTGGATGACGTCGACGTGGCCGGCAAGCGAGTCCTGGTTCGCTCGGATCTGAACGTGCCGATCTCGAGCGGGGCGGTCGCCGACGATTTCCGGATCAAGGCCAGCCTTCCCACCATCTCCCGCTTGCGGGAGGCCGGTACCACCGTGGTGGTGTGCAGCCACCTCGGCCGCCCGAAGGATCGAGAGCCGGAGTTCCGGATGGATCCGGTTGCCATTCGCCTGGCCGAGCTGGGCGGGTTTCCGGTCCGCAAACTCGATGCGGTGGTGGGGGCCGACGTCGAGGCTTCCGTTGCGACCGCCGGTCCCGGCGACGTCCTATTGCTCGAGAACACCAGGTTCGAACCGGGGGAGAAGACGAATGACCCGGACCTGGCCCGGGGGCTGGCCGGCTTGGCCGACCTATTCGTGCTGGACGCCTTCGGCTCCGCCCACCGGGCCCATGCCTCGACGGTGGGTGTCGCCGATTACGTCCTGTCGGTGGCCGGTCCGCTGCTCTGCCAGGAGGTGGAGGCTCTCGGCTCGTTGCTCACCAATCCGCCCCACCCCTTCACGGTGGTGCTGGGTGGCGCCAAGATTTCCGACAAACTGGGCGTGATCAAGTCGCTGCTGCCCAGGGTCGACATGATGCTGGTCGGCGGTGGCATGTGTTTCACCTTGCTCAAAGCGGAGGGTTACGAGATCGGCGCCTCACTCGCAGAAGACGACCGCCTGGAGGAGGTCACCGAGGTGCTCGGATCGGAGTACGGGGATCGGATTCTCCTCCCCGACGACGTCGTCGTTGCCGCCGGATTCACAGCAGACGCCGAGCGAGAAGTTGTGCCCCGCAACGCCATCCCCGACGACTGGATGGGGCTCGACATCGGCCCGGTGACTGCCGCGGGTTTTGCAGCAGCCATCCGGGGGTCCGGGGCCGTCTTCTGGAACGGTCCAATGGGGGTGTTCGAGTGGGAACGCTTCCGGAGCGGCACTGAAGTGGTGGCCCGGGCTCTGACCGACCATGCGGGGTTCACGGTGGTGGGAGGAGGCGACTCGGTGGCCGCGCTGCGTATGCTCGGCTTGGAAGGGGAAGTGTCTCACTTGTCGACCGGAGGAGGAGCCGGCCTGGAGATGTTGGAAGGCAAGACGCTGCCCGGTTTGACGGCTTTGGAGAGGTGGGCCGGGACCTAGCCGCCCAGGAACGCACGGTCCAGCATCACCGCCATCTCGGCGCGGCTCACCAACGCTTGCGGGCGGAAGGATCCGTCGGCGCTTCCGAACACCACCCCCAATTCGTGCATAGTTTCCACGTAGGGGGTGTACCAGGCTCCTTCGGTGACGTCGGGGAAGTAGCCGTGGTAGGGGGCGTCCAGGCTGTCGGCGTTGAGGGCGCGCACCAGGAATGCGGCCATCTCTGCCCGGGTGACTCCGTCGGTGGGGCAGTAGTGGAGGGGATCGATCGAGCACCCGGCGGTGATGCTCTCCTCGTAGAGCCTCCCAACCACTCCGGCGTACCAGGCCGTCGTTTGGACGTCGGCGAAGTAGGAGACAGCGGCGGTCGGACTGCCTTCCAAACCCAGCGACCGGACCAGGAAGGCTGCCATCTCCGCCCGCGTGACGGATTCCTCCGGACAGTACTTGAGCGGGATCAGCGAGCATCCCTGGCTGATGTGCTTGGCATAGATAGCGTCGATCGAGGCGACCGCCCAGTAGTCGGCCGGCACGTCAACCCACGTGTCACAGAGGTCGCCGATCCCGTTGCCGTTGCCGTCTGCCTGGTCGGGGTTCGAGACGGTCGGGCAGTTGTCGGATCCGTCGAGCACTCCGTCTCCGTCCATGTCGGCGGAACCGGGAGTGGTGATCACCGTGGCTGAAAGCAAGCTCTCGTACGGGTTGAACTTCGTTCCATCCGGCCGGTGCAGCTCGAAATGAAGATGCGAGGAGACCGACTCTGCGTTGCCACTGTCGCCGACCCAGCCGATCAGCTGGCCGGCCGTCACGTGTGCACCAGAAGCGATTCCGTCGGCGAACCCCCATCCCAGGCCGTCATCGGTGCCCGGAGTGTCGTTGTTGAGGTGGATATACCAGCTCGCCCAGCCGTCATCATGATTGAGAGCGAGGTCGCAACAATTGCCGCCGAGTTCGTCGTGCACCCAGCCGACGGTCCCATCGGCGACTGCGACTACCGGGACCATCTTGTCGGCCATGATGTCGGTGGCCCCGTGGGTGCGACCACCCGACCGGGGCGCGTCGAAGGTGTCGGTGTATTGGTTGGGTCCCAGCACCGGGAAGATCAGCGGGTACAGCTCGGCAGCCTGAGCGGGGACGGCCCCGGGTGCGGTGAGCGCGGTAAGCAAGAGCGCCGATGCGATCACGGCGACAATGATGCTTCGTAATTGTGTTCGTTCCCCCACCTCTGGCCTATCGGCACGACCGTGCTCTGACTTTAATGGAGTCGGTTGAGGACAGCGCCGGCAGGTTGGAATTGGGCGTCACCGGTGCCGCTACGCTGACGGCAGAGAAGTGGGAGAGGGAGTGGTGCGCAAGAACCTGATCGTCGGCAATTGGAAGATGAACAGCCACCATCTGGAGGCCATCCAGATGGTGCAGAAACTTCATTACCGGCTCGATCCAGAAGACTACGACCGGGTCGACGTCGGGGTGGCGCCTCCGTTCACGTCGCTTCGCTCGGTGCAGACGGTGATCGAGGCCGACCACATGAGTTTCCAATTGGCCGCCCAAAACACCCACTTCGAAGAGAAGGGCGCCTACACCGGCGAGGTGGCCCCGGGCATGCTTGCCAAGCTGTCGGTTGACTACGTGATCGTCGGCCACTCCGAACGCCGACAGATCTTCGGTGAGACCGACGAGTGGGTGAATCGTAAAGCCAAGGCGGTGTTCACCCATGGGATGACCCCCATCGTGTGTGTCGGGGAGACGCTGGAGGAGCGGGAAGATGGTAAAGCATTCGATAGGGTCGCGTCTCAAATCCGGCTGAGTCTGGTCGGCCTCCCCTCCGAGCAGATCGGATCGATCGTAATCGCCTATGAGCCCATCTGGGCCATCGGTACCGGGCGTACCGCCGATCCGGCCGACGCCCAGGAGATGATCGAGTTCGTTCGTGACCAGCTCCGCCGGCAGTGGGGTGGAGCCGCCGACGACGCTCGCATCCTTTACGGCGGGTCGGTGAATCCGGGCAATATCGGAGCGATCATGGCCAAGAAGGACATCGACGGAGGTCTGGTCGGCGGCGCCTCGCTCGATCCCGACACGTTCGCTTCCGTGGTGCGCTACTGGATCTGAGACCAGTTCCAGGTTTCGGGACGGAGCGAACTTGAATCTTGGCACTTGAAACTCGAAACTCCGTAGTGACGAGGTAACGAGGGGACATGACCTACACGATGGTGCTGCTTCGCCACGGCGAGAGCGTCTGGAACAAAGCGAACCTGTTCACCGGATGGACGGACGTGCCGCTCTCCCAGAAAGGGGTCGAAGAGGCGCGAGCGGCCGGGCGTCTTCTTCTGGAAGAGGGTTACACGTTCGATGGCGTCCACACGTCACTGCAGGTGCGTGCCATTCAGACCGCCAACCTGGCCCTGGAGGAGATGGAGCTGTCCTGGCTGCCGGTGACTCGCCACTGGCGGCTCAACGAGCGCCACTACGGGGCATTGCAGGGATTGAACAAGAAGGAGACGGCCGAAAAGTACAGCAAGGAACAGGTCTTCGAGTGGCGGCGCAGCTACGACACGCCACCACCGGCGTTGGACCTGGACGACGAGCGCCATCCCCGGCACGACCGCCGGTACGCCGACCTGGCCCCCGACGTGCTCCCGGCAACCGAGTGCCTCAAAGATGTTGTTGCCAGGATGTTGCCGTATTGGCACGACTGGATGGTTCCGGACATCCGGGCCGGTAAGCGGTTGCTGGTGGCGGCTCACGGCAACAGCCTGCGGGCGTTGGTCAAGCATCTCGACGGTATTTCAGACGACGAGATACCCGGGTTGAACATCCCGACCGGGATCCCGCTGGTTTATCACCTGGATGATCGGTTTGCCCCGATGGACAGTTACTATCTGGGTGACCCCGAAGCTGCCGCTAAGGCCGCTGACGCGGTAGCCGGACAAGCTGGTTGATCGGAGTAGCTTGACCGCCGGGGGTAGGCCCGGTCATACTTGTTGGGCTCATTCAATCCGCCGCTCGTCCGCGCGTGGCGGCGACCTGGAGAAGCGATGGAAATACTCACTACCATCATCGTCGTGCTGCACATCATCGTGTCGCTGGCGCTGGTTTTGCTGATCCTGCTGCACGCAGGGAGAGGCGCCGGCATGTCGGATCTTTTTGGAGGTGGCATGGGGGGCTCCTCGGCGATGAGCGGTTCGACCATCGTCGAGCGAAACCTCGACCGTCTCACCGTCGTCACGGGTGTGACGTTCGCCGTGACGACGATGCTGCTTTCCTGGCTCCTCGGACGCTGATCCCTCCCACGTAGTGGGTATCCACGTTCGGCCTTCCTCTTCTCGTATCCGGCGTCTCGGCCGTGTCTCGCTCGCAGTCGCCGCCTCAGGCGCGTTGGCGGTCGGGATTTGGGCGGTCGGGTCCGATGGAACTCCAGAGCCAACGCCGCCCTCAACGGTCCCACCGACGATCGCGGCCACTTCGACAACTTCATCAACCACCACCACTACACCGGTTGCCGTGGAGCATCCGTACGGGGGCGACGTCACGATCGGGATTCCGACCGAACCGATCACGCTCAACCCGTTTCTGGAAGGCGGCGGGGCGGAGGTGGTCCACCTGATCGGCCGCACGGTTTGGGCGGGGGCCATCGCTCTGGATGGCGTCACCTTCGACCCGGTTCCGGTCCTGCTGAGCGAGATTCCCACCCTCGGCAACGGCTTGGTGGAGAACGAAGACGGCACGGTCACCGTCACCTATCGCATCGATCCCAACGCACGATGGGAGGACGGCTCGCCTGTGACGGGGAACGACTTCGACTTCACGTACCGATTGGCCATCGATCCGTCGCTTCCGATCCGTGCCGAGGTAAGGGCCCCCTACGCGGCGATCGTACCCGGATCCCTGGGGTTCGATGACTCGACGGTCACGTTCGATCTGGCCGGTCCATCGCTAGCGTATCTCGACGTGTTTTCGATCGTGGTGCCGGCGGCACAGGTTGGAGACAGCGACCTGGTCGCCGATTGGAACGATCGGCTCTGGATGAGTGCTGGTCCGTTCCGATTCGGCGGTCGGCTTCTGGGCCAATCGATCACGATGGTGCGCAACGACGAATACTGGAAGACCGATGCCGAGACCGGTCAGCAGTTGCCGTACCTCGATCGCCTCGTGTTCGAGGTGGCTGCCGGTCCGGGAGGGGTGGTGGCCGGGTTCCAGACTGGCCACTTTGACATCGTTGCCGTGCCGACCGACCCGACGGTGATCTCGGCACTCGAGGCGTTGGACGGTGTGGAGGTCCAGGTTGGCCGGGGACCTACCTGGGAGCACCTCAGCTTCCAGTTCGGGCCGGGCCGGTTCGAACGCAACCCCGACTCTCTCAACGAGTACCTCGGCTACCGGCGGGCCGTCGCCCACGCCATCGATCGAGGAAAGATAGCCTCGGCCGTGTCCGGAGGTCTAATCCCGGTCCTGGATTCGCCGCTGAGCATCGTATGGCCGGCGGCCGTTTCCCCCGGCTGGTCGGAGTATCGGGGTGATGCGAACGAGGCCGGGGACGCCCTCGACGCGCTGCGCATCGGTATCGAAGATTCGATTCCACCGGCCGTATTGACCGTCAACAACACCCCCGAGCGGGCTCTCGTCGTGGGGGAGTTGGATGCAATGTTCGCCGATGTAGGGATTGCGCTCGAGATCGATCCGCCCGAAGAGACCGGCGTGTACTTCTTAGAAACGATCGGTCCGGGACGCTTCGATCTGGCCGAGTGGGCGTGGGTGCCGACCGTCGGTCCCTCAGGTGCGGTGGCGGATGTTCGGCGCTGGTTCCTCCTGACTCCGGAGGACGGTGGATCGGATTTCTCTCGTTGGCCGGATTCGGTCGAAGATTCAGCCGGTGACGTAGCCCGATTGATCGGCCTCCTGGCCGACGTTGCCGCCGAGCTCGACCTCGAGAAGGTGAAGGCGACACTGAGCGAAATCGAAACCCTGTTGGCCAACCTGGTGGTTACCGTGCCGCTGTACGCTGAGATGAATCCCGGTGCGGTGCGGACCGATGCAGTGTCCGGCTATCGCCATTCCACCCTCCCCGGGGGCGATACTTGGAATGCTGCAACCTGGTATCGAACCGACGGATGAGCCGGTGGGCGGCTGATAGTCGGTGGGTATAATCCCGTCGCTACGTCGGAGTGGCGGAATAGGCAGACGCGCTAGGTTGAGGGCCTAGTGCCCTAATAGGGCGTGGGGGTTCAAGTCCCCCCTCCGACAC
>DATEVB010000202.1:0-3208 GCA_035282865.1 Acidimicrobiia bacterium
AATCTCGTCGACTGGAGACTGGAACATACGTGTATTGCAGGTTTCGAGTCCGGTCGGCGAATGAGCCGCTAATCTGCACGTGACTGGACAGACACTACTCTCCGTGGCGGGTAGGCGAACGGGACTTGCATGAGTGATAGAACCAATATTGAGCCGTCGCTGTTCAGCGCGGCCTGGCGGTACCGCGTGCTGGTGGTGGGAATCACCGCGCTGGCGGTGGCGCTTGGTTTTGTGTACATGGAGGTAAGCCCTCCGGAGACCGTCTATGGCGCTCAGACTTCAATGGTGGTACAAGCCACCGGGGGCGGCCTCGATCTTGGTGCTGCGGCGAGTGCTGATCGGTTTGTCGCCAATCAGATCGAGATCCTCAAATCCAGTGCCGTGGCGCAAGTGGCAAGCGAGCTGGCGGCACAGAGCGAACCGCCGGTCGTCATCCCTGCCGAAGAGTTGCTCAGCAATGCAATTATCGGCGGTTCCAGGGAGAGTGACCTGATCGTGGTGGCGTTTGCGTCCCTCGATCCGGTGGCCGCCGTCACCGGCGCCAACGCTCTGGCCGAGGCATTTCAGCAACTCGCCTCGCTCGAAACAACCGCGGCTACGCAAGCGGCGGTCGAGCGCATCGATACCCAGATCGACACGGTCGACGCTCGACTTCGCACGCTGACGGCTCAATTGGGGGAGATCACCGGCGCCGATACGGTGCGAAACGAATTGCGGACTCAGTACGAAGAGGCGGTAGCAGAGATCGTCGGTCTGCAACTGGAAGCCCGCACGGCCGACACTTTCCGGGTCGATGAGATCCGTACCCGGCTGGCCGACCTGCAATTGTTGATCAACCTCTATCAGGACATCACGGGTATTGGCCAGGACAATCCCGAGCTGGACGATTTGATCATTGAGCAGAACCAGCTGCTGTCACGGCGCACCGCTTTGGTTGCTTCGCGCGATCAGCTCGCTATCGACCTCGAACTGGCCCCCGATATCGTTGCCTACCGCTCCGACGCAACGACTGCGGAAGTGACCAGCGACTCCGGGCCGGGCCGTATCCTGGCTGTGGCGTTGATCCTCGGATTGCTGGCCGGGGTGGGCCTCGCCTATCTGCTGGCTTCACGGCGGCGGATCTTCCACGATCGCAAGGAGCCGGAAGCCGTTCTCGGCGCGCCCTTACTGGCCGACATTCCCGATTTTGCCCAGGAAGGCCTCAAGACCCGTCTGCCGGTACAGGAGAGTCCCCGCTCGGCCGCCGCCGAGGCGTTCCGCTTTGCCACCGCATCGTTGGAACTCAAGTTGGCCAGCCGGCAAGCAAGATCACTGGTGGTCATCTCAGCCACGCTGGGAATGGGTAAGAGCACGGTGCTGGCCAACCTAGCCCTGGCGGCGGCCCGGGAAGGCAACCGGGTGTTGCTCATCGACGCCGACTTCGGCAACCAGGACTTGAGTGCGCTTCTGACGGGCAGCGCCACCGCCATGTCGCCCGGCCTCACTGATGTTATCAGCGCCGGTATCCCGTTTACCCAGGCCATCCGCTCGATCGACGCCGGAGCGGATCGGGTGCTTTCGTTGTTGAGCCGCGGTCGCCAAGCGGTGGTCGCCGCCGACCTGCTCCGTTCCCCCAAGGTCAAACAGCTGTTCGACACCGTCCGGGAGGAGTTCGATCTGGTTCTGGTCGATGCCCCGCCGCTGCTGCAGGTCGCCTATGCCAGCACGCTGGCCGCCTACGTCGACGGAGCCATGGTCATTGTCGGTCACGGCGAATCGACAGTCATGATCGAAGAAACCCGCACCCGGTTAGCGTTGATCGGGGTGGACGTGTTCGGCTACGTCTATAACCGTTCACCACTCCGCAGAGAAATGACGGTTTCCGAAGGCTCCATGACCGACATTCTCGGCGACCTGGGAGCCACCGCCAACGAACCGCCGTCATGGGGCCGGGGGTCGCGGAAGCGCCGGTGAGCAGTCTGACAAACGCTCCCTATAGCACCCGGTGCTGTATTCGCAGAGACGGAAGCTGAATCGTGACTGCCCTCACCGTGCTGCAGATCCACAACCGGTATCGCCAAGGAGGCGGCGAAGACACGGTGGTCGAAAAAGAAGCGGCCCTGCTGAGGAAAGCCGGGCATACGGTCATTGAACACAACACGGTTAACCCATCGGGAACGATCCCCGCGGCAACCTCACTGTTGGCAGCACCCTGGAATCCGCGGGCCGCCGCTCGATTGGGCGCGGTGGTACGGGACGCCCGTCCGGACGTTGCGCATGTCCACAATACCTGGTGGGCTCTCACCCCGTCCATCCTGGCGGCCCTCGACCGGCTCAAGGTGCCGACGGTGGTGACACTGCACAACTATCGCCTGATGTGTGTGAATGCTCAGCTGTTTCGGGATGGGGCGCCTTGTGAGGATTGTGTGGGCACTCATCCGTTGCGGGGCGTAGCGCATCGCTGCTATCGCGGATCCGTCTCTGCCTCGACTGTGGCGGCCGTCACCATCCAAACAAATCGATGGTTGCGCACGTGGCAGCGGGTCGATCGTCTGCTGGTGCTCACGGATTTCGCTCGCAGCCGTTTCGTTGACTCTGGTATCCCGGCCAACAGGCTGTGGGTGAAACCGAATTTCGTTGATGATCCCGGCAGCCGCACGGGACCGCCCTCCAGTAGCCGGATGGTGCTCTTTGTCGGTCGGTTGAGCCATGAGAAAGGGATCAGAGCGTTGCTTGACGCCTGGTCCGTAGCCGAGACCGGGGATTTGGAACTGGTCGTGGTGGGCGATGGTCCGCTCCAAACCTCTATAGAATCGCAGGCGATCGCCGGCGTTCGCTTGGTGGGCCGGCTGACGGGTCAAGAGGTGCAGGGATTGATGCTCAGCGCCCGGGCGCTGGTCTTTCCCTCCATCTGGTACGAAGGACAACCCATGGTCCTCCTCGAAGCTTTGGCAGCCGGCTTGGCCCTCGTTGTTTCCGATATCGGCGGGGTCCCTGAGACCGTCGGTGGCAACGGTGCTGCGGTTCTGGCCCGTCCCGGTGATCGGGAATCTTGGGAAGTTGCGTTAATGGGTCTTTCCGACGACACGGGGGTCGACCGAAGCGGGGAGGCTGCCCGGCGGGCATTCGATGAGCGTTACTCAGCTCAGATCGGCCTGGACGGCTTGATCCATCACTACACCGAGGCCATCGCTCATCGGCAAGGCATGGCGCGGTAGCGTCGCCCTCA
>DATEVB010000203.1:0-8183 GCA_035282865.1 Acidimicrobiia bacterium
CGGCGGCATCGTCCATCGCCATTTCCTCCACCATCCAGGGTCCGCCCCAGTACCCATACCCGAGGCCGTAGGGCCCGACCAACTCGAGCGCATGCTCCTTGACGTAGGCGAGCAGTGGCTCACAGGCGTTGAACGGCTGCAGAGCGAATGCCATGGTGGCCGGCGCCCCGAGACTGGGAGCCGTGGTGGTGGTCGGGTTGGTACCCGGGCCGACCGCGCCGGTCGTGCAGGCCGTCGCCAGCAATGCCAGAGCCATCAGGATTCCGAATGTCTTTCGCATGGGCCTCTCCCTCGCTGTTGTCCTTCCGACGCAGAGAGTGGTGCTGGGGTTCCCGGGATGGCGGAGTTGCGTGAATTGCTCAGCATCAACACTCGACCAGGAATCCGAAAAAGCGGTTCCAGACGTTCATTTCCCGTTTACCAGGCAGAAGCCGTGGAGTCACCTTGTCTTCCTAGCGTGGGAATCGCCGGATTCGGTCCGGGCCAGACGACAGCTGAACCAAGGAGTACCCCAAGGATGAGATACAGTCACCGCCTGGCGGCGGTATTCGCCGTTGTCATGCTGGTCGCTTCGGCATGTGGCGAAGGTGATTCCGGAAACACGACCACCACCACGGGAGCGCAAGACACGACGACGACCGCTTCAGTGGATGGAATGCTTCCCGTGGTCGACCCGTTAGACGTGACCGGCGACATCGTGACCGCCGGCAGCTCCACGGTATTCCCGCTATCGGAAGCGATGGCCGCCCGGTTCGAAGACGAGGGTTACCGCGGACGGATCACCATCGACAGCATTGGCTCGGGAGCCGGGTTCGAGCGTTTCTGCGAGCAGGGCGAGACCGACATCTCCAACGCGAGCCGGCCCGTCAAAGACTCGGAGATCGAGTCGTGTCGCAGCATCGGACGAGAGCCGATCGAGTTCCGGGTCGGTACCGATGCCCTGGCCGTGACGGTGAGTCCGTTGAATACCTTCGCCACCGATGTCACCTTCGAAGAGCTGGCTGTTCTCTTCTCGACCGCGGTGACCTGGCAGGATGTTCGCCCGGATTGGCCGGCTAACCCGATTCAACGTTTCATCCCGGGAACCGACTCGGGGACCTTCGATTACTTCGTCGAGGAGATCTTCGACGAGGACGAAGCCCCCATCCTGAACGCGGCGAACCTGCAGCTATCCGAGGACGACAACGTGCTCGTCCAAGGCATCGAGGGGGACGGGTGTGATCCTGACGATCCAGCCACCACCTGCGCCGTCGGCTTCTTCGGGTTTGCCTACTACGCCGAGAATTCAGATCAGTTGAACGTGCTGTACATGGAGGGCGTCGAGCCGAATGAGGCCAACGTCGATGCGGGAGCCTATCCGCTGGCCCGGCCTCTGTTCATCTACAGCACCGCAGACCTGATGAAGCAAAAACCGCAAGTGGCCGACTTCATCAACTTCTACCTGACCCACGTGAACGAAGAGATCATCGACGTCGGGTATTTCCCTGCGCCCCCGAATGCCCTCGAAGCCGCCGAACAGGCGTGGCTCGACGCGATGAGCTGAGCGAGCTTCCCTCCAGCGGGGTGGGCGGACAGCTTCGAGTGGCCCACCCCGCACTTCTACGCTGAGGACGAGAATGGCCACAGATGCATCCACGGTCGGAGACGCACGGGCCGCGAGCCTGAAGAAGCGTGCGCGTCCGGTAGAGATGTTGATCCAGGGGTTTCTCTTCGTGGCCGCCGCCATTTCGATAGTCGTCACGATCGGGATCGTCTACGAGTTGGGCAAAGAGGCGTTGCTCTTCTTCCAATCGGAGGACGTGACCCTGGGCGAGTTCTTCTCGTCGACCACCTGGCAGCCGGCCATCCTGGATTTCGGCATCTGGCCGCTGGTCATCGCCACCGTCATGGTCAGCGTTATCGCCATGTTGGTGGCGCTGCCGGTCGGCCTGGCTACTGCCATCTACTTGAGCGAGTACGCCTCGGAACGTTCTCGCGGGATCCTCAAACCAATCCTCGAAGTCCTGGCAGGTATTCCGACGGTTGTTTACGGTTACTTCGCCCTGACTTTTATGACCCCGCTGCTCCGGTCGATCCTTGGTGACGGCGTAGTGGAGATCTTCAACGATGCCTCAGCCGGCATCGTGGTCGGGATTCTGATCGTTCCTCTCGTGAGCTCGATGGCCGAGGATGCTCTCCATGCCGTCCCCATGTCGCTACGAGAGGCCGCTCACGCCCTGGGGGCGACCAAGCTGGAAACGTCGGTGCGGATCGTGCTGCCGGCCGCCCTGTCGGGAATCGCGGCCGCCTTCGTGGTCGCCATCTCCCGAGCCATAGGCGAGACGATGGTGGTGGCGATCGCCGCCGGCGCCGGACCCAAGAACTTCACCCTGGGGGAAGACAGCCTGTTCGGGCACATCCTCAACCCGTTCGTGGCAGGCGAGACGATGACCGGACATATCGTGAGAATCAGCGGCGGCGACCTCAGTTACGACTCCATCGACTACAACAGCATCTTCGCCATCGGTCTGACCCTCTTTCTGATAACTCTGATCCTCAACATGTTGAGCCGCCGGTTCGTGGCCCGCTTCAGGGAGGTTTACGAATGAGTCTGCCTGGTCGGGCCACGTATCCCGAGGGCCGGGAGTTGGCACAGGTCGTCGCCGGGCGACACCGCCGGGGGACGATCTTCAAACTCACTTTTCTGGCCGCCCTGATGCTGGCCGTCATTGCGCTCCTCACCTTGCTGCTCCAGGTCATCGATTCTTCCTTCGGGTATGTAGCCCTCCAGAACGAGGTGCAGCCCCGGGAGCTGGTGGCGAGCCTCGGGTACGGAGAGGATGTCGACCTCGTCGACCTATCCAAAGCGGATCTGGTCGTGCTGCTGCAGCAGACGATATCCAATAATGTCGGCCGCCGGCTGGAGCGAGACCAACGGTTCTTCGACGACCGCTTGGTGTTCGAGAACGAGTCGAAATACGTGGAGTTGTGCGCCGGCGCAGAACCCGTTCCCGGCTGCTCGGCTACCGCCCGGGACCAGCCGGGCGTCTACCAACTGGTGGTGGAGCGGGTCGTACAGCCGACCGTTCTGCAGACGTGGACCCTCCTCGAGTCCGTGTTTTCACGGGGCGACATACACGCTGAGGCGGCCGCCGAATATCCACAGGCGGACCTCGTGTTCCGGTCCTGGGTGAGCGGGCGATTCCTGGTTAGCCCCCAGGCTCCTGATCCGGCGGTGGCCGGCGTGCGAACTGCCGTCCTGGGCTCACTCTGGATCGTCGCCATCACGCTGCTTTTCTCCTTCCCCGTGGGGGTGGGGGCGGCCATCTATCTGGAGGAATATGCCTCGGATAACCGCCTCAACCGGCTGATCCAGACCAACATCAATAATCTGGCCGGGGTACCGTCGATCATTTACGGCATGCTGGGCCTGGCGATCTTCGTGCGTGCTCTCGAAGGGTTCTCGAGCGGAGCGTTCTTCGGGGTCGGTGGGGCGGGAGCGACCACCAACGGGCGAACCATCGTCGCCGCCGGTCTCACACTCGGTCTGCTGATCCTGCCCATCATCATCATCAACGCCCAGGAGGCCATTCGGGCCGTACCGCGGTCACTCCGACAGGCCGGCATGGCGCTGGGAGCAACCAAGTGGCAGACCACCCGGGCCCACGTGCTGCCCAGTGCCCTACCGGGGATCCTCACCGGTACCATCCTGGCGGTCGCCCGGGCGCTCGGTGAGACGGCGCCTCTGGTGGTGGTCGGCGCGTCCACGTTCATCACCACCGACCCGAGCGGGCCGTTCTCCAAGTTCACCGCTCTCCCGATCCAGATCTACCAGTGGACCAGCCGCCCGCAAGACGAATTCCGTAACATCGCCGCGGCGGCCATAATCGTGCTGTTGGTCATGCTCCTGACGCTCAACGCTACCGCCGTGATACTCCGCAATCGATACGCGAGGAGAGTCTGAAATGGCGACCGACGATCCGGGCATCATGATCGCCCGGGTCGGGACGCGCACACCCGGCGGCGATCTGGCTATCGGGACCCATGCCATGGAGACGACCGACATGAGCGTCTTCTACGGCTCGTTCCGGGCCGTCAAGGACGTCTCATTGCAGTTCCGCGACCACCGGATCACGGCGCTGATCGGGCCTTCCGGATGCGGGAAGAGCACGGTGTTGCGAGCGTTCAACCGGATGAACGATCTCGTTCCCACCGCCCGGGTCGAGGGTCGGGTGTTGTTCCACGGCCAAGACATCTACGAGGATTCGGTTGACCCGGTTGAGGTACGCCGCCGGGTGGGCATGGTGTTTCAGAAGCCCAATCCCTTCCCCAAGAGCATCTACGACAACGTCGCCTGGGGAGCCAAGGTCAACGGCTACCAAGGCGAGATGAACGACCTCGTGGAACAATCGCTTCGTCAAGCTGCCCTGTGGGACGAGGTGAAAGACAAACTCGACCAGTCCGGTCTCTCGTTGTCCGGCGGCCAGCAGCAGCGCCTCTGCATCGCCAGGACGATTGCCGTGAAACCCGAGATCATCCTCATGGATGAACCGACTTCGGCGCTCGACCCCATTGCGACGCTCCGCATCGAAGAGCTGATCCAGGAGCTCAAAGAGCGCTACACGATCATTATCGTCACCCACAACATGCAGCAGGCGGCGCGCGCCTCCGACTTCACGGCCTTCCTCAACATGGACGAGGACCGTGCCGGTCAAGTGGTTGAATTCGGGGTGACGGCGGATATCTTCACTCGGCCGAAAAAGCAGGAGACCGAGGACTACATCACCGGGCGGTTTGGATGACGGTTCCTAGACGGCACTTCCACGACGACTTGAAGACGATCGAACAGGAGCTGGTTCTGATGGCCGGTCTGGCCGAACGGGCGGTGGGTCGGGCCGTCGACGCCCTCGTTCGCAACGATCTCCCACTCGCCAAGGACGTCGCGGCACGCGACGCGGACATCGATGAGAAATACCTGTTGATCCACCGGAAATGGCTCGAGACGATGGCATTACAGACCCCGGTAGCCGTTGATCTTCGTTTGATGTCTTCAATACTTCATCTTCTGGTGACCTTGGAGCGGATGGGCGACCAGGCCGCCAACATCGCCAAGATAGTGACGGCAATCGAGGGCCATGCCCGGGAGCCGAGGATCCTCGAGCATCTACGCGAGATGGGCGACCTGGTGCAACCGATGGTCCGGACGAGTATGGAAGCCTTTGTGAAACGTGACCTCGGGCTGGCTTTGCGTGTACCAGAGATGGACCAGCCGGTGAATCGGCTCAACCGCAGTATGACCCAGGAGGTGGCCCGGTGCGCGCCCGACCGGGATGTTCTGGAGTGGGCGGTTCCCATGCTGATGGTATCCCGGGCGCTCGAACGAGTCGGCGACCAGGCAGTTGACATCGCCGAGCAGGTGGCCTTTCTGCTCACCGGTGAGTTCCAGGAATTCACCCGTCCGGACACCGATACGCATGACCGGTGACCGGGCTCGGCGGGTGCTCATCGTTGAAGACGAAGTGAGCCTGGCAGACTCGATCCGCTACAACCTCGAGCGCGAAGGGTATGAGGTCGATGTTGCGCACGACGGTCGAGATGCCCTCCGGCAAGCACGATTGAAACTGCCGGATCTGGTGCTGCTCGATCTGATGCTGCCGGAAATGGCCGGGCTCGATGTGTGCCGGGCGCTGCGAGCCGAGTCGAGCATCCCGATCATCATTGTGACGGCCAAGGATGCTGAAGCCGACAAGGTTGCGGGTCTCGAGGTTGGTGCCGACGACTATGTGGCCAAGCCGTTTTCGATGCGCGAGTTGATCGCACGGGTGAGCGCCAATCTTCGCCGGGTGGCCATGTCCGTTCCGGCATTCGACCTCCAAGAGGACATTCTCGAGGGAGGATCGGTTCGTCTCGATGTCTCGAGGCACGAGGCTATGGTGCGCGGAGCATCCGTCGATTTCCGCCCCAAGGAGTTTGACCTGCTCGCCACTTTCCTCCGCAGACTGGGTAGGCTGCTCACCCGGGACTTTCTCATCGAAGAGGTGTGGGGGCCCGACTACTTCGGGGACATGAAAACGCTGGATGTCCATATCCGTCGCATCCGGAACAAGATCGAGGAGGATCCGCACCGGCCCGTCCATCTCGTGACGGTCCGGGGCCTCGGCTACAAGTTCGTAGATGGCTGAGCGGCGCCGCAATACGCTCGCCCGTCAGTTGTTGACCTGGTACGCGGTCACGGTGCTCATCGTCCTGTCAGTCCTCGGTATTGCCGTCAACCGCGTGCTCGAAAGGCAGCTGCTCGGTGACCTCACCGACTCCCTCGAGTCCCACGCCTTGCTGTTACAGGCGACCCTCGGCGGCCGATCTGATATCCAGGACGCCGTCCCGACGTGGGCGCGCGGCGAGAACCTCCGTGTCACGGTGATCGACGCGAATGGAACGATCCTGGCCGACACGTCCCGCGATCCAATCGGAATGGAGAATCATGCCGATCGGCCCGAGGTTCGAGCGGCGCTCGCCGGGACGACCGGGGTTGCTTCGAGGATCAGTGCCAGCGTCGGGGTGGAATACCGATACGTGGCGGTTCCACCCACAGCCGACGGGTGGATCGTGCGCGTAGCCGAACCGGTGAGCGTGATTGCCCAACGCCTGCAACGGTTGAGAACTGCAATTGCCGTAGCCGGTCTGGGGGCAGCCCTGCTGGGAGTCGGGGCCGTGTGGTTGGTTGCCCGCAGGATCGTGCGATCCATACAGCAGGTTGCGGAGTCGGCACAGCGAATCGCCGCCGGCGATCCAACCACCAAGATCGGTGGCTCTCACACGGTCGAATTGCGGAAAATGGCCGACACCGTCGACCAGATGGTTGGTGAACTTGGCAGAAAAGCACAGCAGAGCGACGATGAGCGCTTGCTCCGGGACCGGATCCTCGACGCACTAGAAGAAGGGGCGATCTTGATCGGTGCCGGCGACTCAGTCGTGTACTCCAACACGTGGGCCCGTACCGCATTGGGGGTACGGCAATCGCTCGCCCAACTCCCGGGTCCTCTTCAGGAATTGGCCCGCCAGGCTCGTGTCGCGTCGGAGGTCGTTCACCGGGAGTTCGACCACGGGATTCCAGCTCGTCGACTAACCGCCTCGGCTCTTCTGCCACATGAGGCAGGGAGCGTGCTGCTGGTGTTGCAGGACGTCACGGACGCGGTCCGGGTAGAGGCCATGCGGCGGGACTTTGTGGCCGACGCATCCCATGAGTTGAAGACGCCCATCTCGGCCATTCAGGCAGGATCGGAAACCATCCTGCGTGCCATCGATGAGGATCCGGAGGCGGCCAGGACGTTTGCGGAGCAGGTACGGCTCAATGCCATTCGCCTGGGGCGCATCGTGGTTGATCTGCTCGATCTATCGCGTCTCGAAACCGAGGAACCTGTCTTCGAACAGGTGAGGTTGGACGAACTGGTGAGAGATGAAGTGGCCAGGCTCGACCGTCCCAGCGGAAAGGCACCGGTCGATTTGATATTGGAGGCGGCACCGGTCGTCGTGTTGGGGAGCAGGAATGACTTACGGCTTGCGACTCGCAATCTCCTGGACAATGCCCAGCGGTACGCACCCGGTGGCGAAGTCCGGATTGCGGTCCGGCGACTGGATGACGAGGCGGTCCTCGAGGTAGCCGACAATGGCGTCGGGATACCCACTCGTGACTTGCCACGTATCTTCGAGCGCTTCTACCGGGTCGATGTGGCGCGCTCGCGGCAAACGGGCGGTACCGGGCTGGGCCTGGCCATCGTCAAGCACGTGGCGGAGCGGCATGGTGGGCGTGTGGAGGTCGAGAGCGAGTTTGGGGCAGGATCGACCTTTCGGCTTCTTTTCCCGATAGTTGAGGTGAATGCCGCCTCGGGAGACGTCTGATCACACTGCTGTGGCTGCAGTCCGTTTGAACGTCGGAGTGCCGGGTCGGGCGAGGCCGATGGCACCTGGAGAACTGCTCCGGCGGCGAGCATCCATTTTCCCCAAGAGACCAGAGCCACCACGAACGCCCATCCGTGCCGGGAGGTGTCCTGGAGAGCCTGGACCAGTGCTTACTCGCGGTCCGCTTTGGTCTCGTCGTAGTAGTCGAGCCGGTCGATCGGCATGACGAGCGACGTGAGAATGTTCATCAAGTGGGCGGTGATTCGCTTGAAGTACCGGTAGAGCAACGCACGCGGTACCGCTTC